>CADACD010000001.1:0-1867 GCA_902786365.1 uncultured Lachnospiraceae bacterium
TAACCTTACTTGTAATATCTTCTTCATTATTTTGGCCTAATACTTTAAATAATTGTATGCCATTAGATGCATCATACTCAAATTGCTCAGGAAATTCATTATAATAAGAATCTATGGAATACGTTTTTTGCGGGTTCATCTTTCCTGTTTCCCCTTTGAATGTAACAATATATGTATTCTCATCATGTGAAGCATCCATGGAAACAATCGCATTCTCCTGCGCTGTATTTGTATTCTTATCGTTAAAATCTTCTGTTGTATCGCCATTAAAATTAATGAATTTATAGTCTGCCTGATTAGTGATTGTTTCTTTCAGTTCTGTCGCTTTTATATCATTTACTTTAACCTTATATTCAATATAATAGTTTTCATCAAGTGCTACTTTTGACAGAGCTGCCTTTATTGCATTCTCTTCATCATCATATGTGATATTAAAACCACTGTCTCCTATAGTAAGGTCTTCCAGTTTTTCATATCGGTCAAAATTAGATGTCGACAATGATTTCTGCCGATACAGTTTTGCAGAATCTGCTACATATTCTGTTCCTTCCGGAATAACATCATAAACATTGACATCCTTTGATGTGAAATATCCGGTATTATAAACCTTCAGCCTGTATGTCAGAATATCCCCGCCAAGGACTGCTTTTCTGTTTTCATCGCCACTAACTCCTGTATCATCAACTCTTTTCTCTTCATCAATGCTATCAAGTGAAGAATAATATATCTGCGTAACTTTTTCACCATTATTAATGTATTCTTCGTTTTTAACGGTTTCATTGACTTTTTCAACTGGATTATTATCCGTATTGGCAAGAACCTGTTTTTCCGTCTTAACATTGGCATCATTTTTTCTAAAAAGTGCAGTTATGATTAGGTCATCGTTAATTGTAGAAAAACCTCCCTGCGAAACATCTCCTGTTGTAGAAAAGGAGAATAATATGTACTTTGAAATACCATTTTCCATTGAACTTGAGTAACTCTCAACATTAAATGTATTTGTTACAGTCTGATTTTCCACCACACTAAAAATTTTGGTTTCTGAATTCTGGGTAACGGAGTATGTTTTATAATCATAAGTATACTCTGCATTATCAAAGTTCAACGGTTCTGCCACATTGTTTGTATCTATTCTTGACATTTCGTGACGTGTACCTGTACCATCCACTGCCTCAACAATCAGTGCAGTAAGCTTATAGTCAGATTCACGAAGCCAGCCTATAGCTGTCTGTGGACTTGATGTATCAATTTTTAACGTTTTGGTATAATAATCATTTCCATTTATATGTTCTTTGTTGTTATAACTATCATAAAATTCTGATGCACTTTCCGCGCTAAATTCTGCCTTTTTTGATGGATACAGGTTATCCTTATCCCAAGTTTTTGTCTGATCGGAATTCGTTGTAATCTTATCTGTTACATACTGATCTACAACCGTTTTTTGGGGACTCTCTTCATTAACTGTAAACTCTTCATCAAGTATGCCTGTTTTCATAGTTACACTGTAGGTATCTGCAGTAATTCTCACTAACTTTCTGTCAAAAAGATACCGGCCGTCATTTAGCCTCCAATAATAATCAAGGTAATAATATGCATTCGAATCGTTTGTATCGAATGGTTTTTCCCCCTGCCACTTTGCCAGTGTTTCATTATCAGAATAGTCTATTTCATCCCCTCTTTCAAGGTAAAAATCATTACTATTTCCTATTTTCTTTGGCTGAGCACGAAATACCCTCACTCTGACCATACCATCTGAGGAATTATTTGTCACACCATTAAGTGATACAAGATTTGCAGTTACATTCGCATTGTTTGTAATATCGAATTTCTGCGACACCATTGAATCCGCACCGATTTTCTTCGAATT
>CADACD010000001.1:1892-144910 GCA_902786365.1 uncultured Lachnospiraceae bacterium
GCTGTTTAGAATATATATCTGTTCCCATTCTAAATCTGTCAGTAATGGCAAATGCAGTTCCTACGGAATGATTGAAAAGACCATTTATCTGATTTTCATTTCCACCTTCTGAAATCGTCACTGTATTTGAGTAAATTACATTTTCCGATGTATTATCTGTTTTCACATTGATATGCATAATATCGCCGGCATTGAGATAGGCTGTAGGAAGCAGTCTGAAACTTCGGCTGCCTATTATCGCACCTTCTTTATATTGCGGTTCTTCCAATCTTCCTGTTGTATCAGGCTGAACCTCTCCTGCACTAACCTTAAGCCACTGAATGCCTGGAGCAAAATCAAAGCATTTGTAATAATACCCTCTGTCATCTTCCGGGTCGTCATATCTTCCTATTGTAAGAACATTCGGGGTGAATTTTTTAGTTACTATACTTTCATTTTCCGAACCATTTAGGTATTCACCGTTTTCATTCTGATTAACAGTTACATAACTAAGTGTAAAACCATCTTCTCCACCAAATTTATCCGTTAGATTTCGAGTAATATCACGTACAGTATCGTAGATTTTCTTATCTTCTTCACTGGCTGTCGCATCTCTTTCATAGCCTTTCTCGTCAAGAATAGTATCATAATGGTTAAGAAGAACAGTTGAAACTGATGATAAACTGTTTCTATATCTCTCCTCTTCTCTTTCGTACTTCATTGCACTAATCGGATTCGAATTATAATCATCTGATTTTTGTGGAATTTTATTGAATTCAGATAACATTGGATACATCTGATTTGAAATTCTGATATAACCATCTCCAAGTTCGGCATTATCTGCAAGCCCGGTAACACCCTTCTTGTCTGACTTCTTTGTATATACACCATATAATCCTTCAAGCGTATTATATAACTGTATATTTCCATAACATCCTATTGCCCTTTCTCTCATTCCGGTCGTCTGCATATCATAGTAACAATTTACTAATTTATAGTATGATTGTGGCTGATAGTACGAACCAAAAAAACCACCAATAGAATTATTGTTATTGCTTGTATTTGCAGTTTCTGTTGTTATTCCTCCTACTTCACCTGCAACATAACAGTTATAATGAATATGTGAATAGCTATTACGATCTGCTGAGGCATAATTACTGACCGAATAACCAGCAAATCCTCCAACATAGTCTCCAGAATATTCCATTCCGACTGACGAAGTTGAATAACAATTATTAAACACTGCCTGTCCTCTGTTTGCTGTACTTCTGGCTCTTGTATCATCAAATATCATTCCAATAAAGCCGCCGATTTTTGATTTACCCTCAATACTTCCTGATGCATAACAATTGTTAAACATCGAATTCACAAGTATTTTTTCTCCTGTTTGTGGATCAGGCAGATAAAAGCCATCACCTGAACCAATAACTGCCCCAATAAATACTCCCAACTGTGTATCACCAAATATAACTGTATTGGAACTGCATCCGTCAAACTTTTCATATGACTGGAGACACGAAACGAATCCTCCTGAATGGTTTCCACTTAAAATATAAAGATAACAGCCAATTGTGGAACATTCTTCATAAATCGAAGGGTATTGTGAAATTCTCCTATTTGTATGTTCTTTACCGTTATAATCAGTCCAAACCAATGTATGTCCCAGGAAGCACCTTTCAATTTCCTCATAATCAGGTGTATCATCCGCTAAACACGGTATAGAATCGTGGTATACTGAATCGGTATCTTTCGCTGCAACGTCACCAATATATGTTTTTGTACTACTAAATCCATTACTGCCATTATATGAACCAAAAAGCGAAGAATGTCCTTTTCCTCTTACATATGAGTTACGGATTGTACATTCCTTTAGATAACAGTAATTATAGTTATTGCCAAATACAATAGTTGTACTATCACTACCTGAAGGAGCAACACATTTTTCCCAATCGACATTATAAAACATACATCTGGTTGATGCACCAAACATACCTCCCACATGATTTATAAGAACATTACTAAAAGTTAAATTTTTAATAATAAACAAGTTATCTGCCGATAGAAAGTAGTTTGAACCATTAAGAAGGCAGTTATACAGATGATATCCTTGACCATCAAGTTCCAAAAGAACAGATGTGTTTCTGGAATTAATCCATCCAATTCCATCTTCTCCACCTAAATCAATATCACATAAAAGTTCTATGCCAAGTTTATTACATATTTTATTGGTTTCTCCAACATTTGCCAACTCTTCAACAGTCACTTTTAATTTACTATCAAAGTATGAAGTATAATTTCTCATTACGTATGCAAGCTGAGCTCCTGTACTCACTTTATATACCCGGTACCACCCATCATAAACACTGTCAAACTTCAATTCATACTCCGGTGCTTCAGTAGAAACGCTTCCCTGATATCTGTTATCTTTAACTGAATTTCCATTTATGCTCTCTATTAATGATGTATCTTTCCACATTGACGGATTAGAGCTTCGATAATTCCCACTATTATCTACATTAATCCATCCCAATTGTTCCATCATGTTCTTCCATTTTTCTGCCACATTGAGCGTTGGCAATGTTGCTGCTGAAACTGATTTATAATCCAAATTAAAAGGCAATAAATCTATTATCAGCACAGCAGCAACAATCGCAGAGATTACTCTTATCAATCTATTGTATTTTATAAATGACTTCGTTGATTTCACATTATCTACCTCATTTCAAATAAAATCTCACTTTATGACTTTTTAACTCTGGCATCATTTTATCACATTATATCATACTTTCTTAATTTTTACACTGAAAATATTTTACAGTTATTCTAATAAACAAAAAAAGAGTTTCGCAATAATCTTCATTACTGCAAAACTCTCTTACCTAAACTTCTTAATTATACTTGTGGCCTCTCGCAACAATCACTGTCACGAATGAGCCAATCAACATTGCCAATATCAATGCATTACCACTATCTCCTGTCTGTGGAGCCTGTTTGCTTTCTGCATTTTTATTAGATATAATACCACTATTATTTGTATTACTTCCTAATGTACTGCCTGTATTATTTATGTCATTAGAACTAATTACAGCGTTCTCTTTTGTATTATCTGCATCAATACCGGCATCTTTTTTGCCATCGCTTTCAGTATCTGATGTTTTATCGGAACTCTCACTTTCTTCTGTGTTGGAATCCTCTGTCTTTTCTACACTCTCACTATCATCTGTTTTTGATTCCTCTGCATCTTCTTTACTTTCACCATCACCCGGTTTAGAATTCTCTGTCTCTTCCTTACTTTCATTGTCATCGGTTTTTGATTCCTCTGCCTTGCCAGTCTCACTTTCATCTGTCTTTCCATCTTCTTTTACCACATGAATATAATTGTGATGGCAGCCGGAACCCATCCAGCAGGTAAAGAGTATATCCCTCTCTTCTTCCACTGTAAACTCATATATATAATTATTTCCTTCTACAAGTTTGAGATGCCCCTCTTCTTTATTGTGTGTATCAGTTCCCCAGCCAAGTCCCGGAATCTTAATTGTTGCTGCACATCCAAGCAAGGTTGTCCCTTCCGGTACATTGACATACCATTTTACCAAAGTTCCTGCCTTTACTGTAATATCTCCCGACCACAAATCACTGTATTCTGTGACCACTATTTGAGTATCCTCATCGGCATCTTGTTTCACATCATCTGATGCATTTGCACTGATTATTCTGACAGAATTCAATACGCTGACAAATACTACTAATGCAAGTAATATCGATATAGCTTTTATCCTTTTGCACACATCTGTTTTTCCTTGTATACCTGTTCTTGTTATCATCATAAAATCCTCCTTTTTTAACTCTCTTCAAATGTCTGAACCTTAATTACTCCGTCTTCATATATTCCCGTAACAGTCACATATAATCCATACATTCTTGTTGTCTTATTAAGATATTCCCATGACAGCTTTTGACCATTCTCATCAAACATATAGAATTGATACGAACCATCAGCCTGCAAAATATCCAAACCATACCCACTGTCGCGGCATGAATACATCAGCATACATGGTAAGTCGTGCTTAGGAGGGTCTTCAAAATCACTGCAGTCCTCATCTATTAAAATGCCATAAAATGTCTGAACACTTTCTTTTGCTTTTTCAGTGTTTCCCGCTTTTGATGTTTCGCCCGACTTATCATCTGTGCTTGTTTTTTTCGATGTATCTTTTGAGGTTTCTATTGAATCTTCCTTTTTCCCTGTGCTGCCTGATGTTCCTTTTTGTGACGCATCTAATTTGCCTGATTCTGTAGCTGTGTCATTTTTCTGTGTTTCTTTCTGACTATTATTTCCATTATTACTTGTGGCTGTCTGCAAATTTTCAGGGGTATCAGATGACGGTTTGATACTTGAACTGCCGTTTTCTAAACTTGATGTATGTGTTTTTTTATCCTGTCCTGAACTTACAATATTTTCTGACAAACCCGAACCACTTCCCTCATTTGAATCATTTTTTTCATTATCTTTTAAATTCTCATTCTGGTTTTCATCTGTACTTAAATCCGGATTTTCTTCTTTACCACTATCCGGCTGATGTATTGCCATCACCTTTTTTTCTTCATTTTCCTGAACCGAACCTTTGCTGCCTTTTTCATCAGATTCCAAGTTTTTATCTGCAATTTCATTTATGCTTGTGTCTGTACTTTTATTTTT
Organism: uncultured Lachnospiraceae bacterium; assembly: GCA_902786365.1. GTDB lineage: Bacteria > Bacillota > Clostridia > Lachnospirales > Lachnospiraceae > Bovifimicola. The sequence continues at coordinate 6,568 of CADACD010000001.1, forward strand.
AGAATTACTTTTCGTTTTACTGCCACATCCGCCAATCATAATTACTGCTAAAATCACTATACATATGACAACTTTTTTATGTATTTTTTTTATCATATCCTGCCTCCTCACCTGCTTTCTACGAGTATAATTTTACACATTTATCAACTTCTTCAGTTCCTTAAAAAACCTGCTTTTATTCTGCTTTTATTCAAGATTTAGTCTTTTAGGATTATAAGAGAAAAAGTCTTTATCATGTGTGACAACAATGAGACTGGTTCCTTTCTTGACATGTATTTCATTCAATACCTCTCTTACAATAACTGCACTTTTTTCATCCAGATTCGATGTCGGCTCATCCACCAGCAAAATCCCTGTATCAAGCATCAATATTCTTGCAAGTAGTACTCGTCTGTATTCACCACCGGATATTTCAGACGGATAAGACTCACATACATTATCAATTCCGAGCCTTTCCAACAATTTTTCCACTTCTGTTTTATCTGCCCTTTTTCCTGTCAGTTCAATGGGGCACACAATATTCTGCCACACAGTCAGGTCCGGTATCAGCGAATTTCCCTGCATCATATATCCTATTGTATGATTTCTTAGCTGCGTCCTTTCTTTTTCTTTCATATCGTTAAAAATACTCTTATCATCAAGATACACATCTCCAGTGTCCGGATAAAGCATTCCCGATACAATATTTAACAATGTTGTCTTTCCACAACCGGACTGTCCTGTAATACAGAGGTAATCTCCCTGTTCAAGTAAAAAACCGGTTTCTTTTAGTCCGTTTTTACCAAATTTTTTTGATATATTATCGACTCTTAAATTCATCAGTTTTATCTCACCTTTCATTTCTAATCATGCCTGCTCCTCTGCCAATATTGCCGGCTCATACTTCATAATCCTGTAAAATGATAATGATGCTGCCAATAATAAAATCACAAAGTTAATAACAATTGTTTTCAAACTCAGCAAAGCTACCCTGTCAAAACCAATGAATTTATAAGGCAGGTTCAGCGACTGCTTGATAACACTGTGAAGCGGCATGAAAAATATAATCGTAAGTACAATACCTGCAATAATACCTGCAAACATCAGATAGATGTATTCCAACAAAAATACCTGTATAATTTTTTTCTTTCCTATTCCCACTGATAATAAACTTCCCACATGATTTCTTCTCTGATGGAAGGTAATCGTTATCAGCGAAAACAAGGCTACTGCTGCTAAAAGAATGACAAATGCATTCATTATGTAGCTTAAATATCTAAAGTAATTGACCTGACTGACTAATTTTTCTGCCAGCTTACTTGTAGAATATACCGAAATTCCATCATTATAAAAATTACTGATAATATTTTTCCTGACAGTGTCTGCCTCATATCCTTCATCCACATCAATCAAAACCATAGAAGACAGCCCCGTCTTCTCATCAAACATATCTTTATATTGTGGGTCAGCAGTAATCTTATCAGCTGCTTCAAAAGAAATAAATGCACTTTCGTCATATCCCATTCCTGTCTCTTCCAAAACTGCAGCAACCCTAAATATATTGTCATAAAATCCGATTTTATCATCAACCTGAAGACCACAGTCAGAACCGACAATAATCTCATCTGCTCCAAGAGTTTCTATTCCTTTATTTTTCAGCCATTCACCAACCGCAAAATCTGAATGGATATCAATTGCAATGATTTGAACACCTGCCGCCGAACAACAATCCATTTTTAATGTTTCAAGATACAACTGTTCACTGACATGTTTCACTCCTTCAACTGTTTTCAGTTCTTCTGCAGGACTCTCCCTAAAAAGAATTGTACATGCATTACCCTCAAATAAGACCTCTTTTGCGTCATCACTGTAATCCGAAGGTACAACAATGATATCTGCCCCGATTTTATTCTCTGCATATTTGACACCAGACTCCATATTTTCCATAAAGACATCTGTCCCAAAGATACATGTTGAAGCAATGAAAACCAGGAAAAAGAAAATCAGACTTCTAAAACGTTGGTGATAAATATTTTGTAATGCGAATTTATTTGCTGTTAACATCTTTTGCCTCCCTTGGCATATATTGTGCATCCGATATGTCTATATACATTATCTGCTTTATGTTAAATGCTTACTATTTTTTTATTTTCTGTTTCTTCCCACCAAATGAGTCATCTGAAATATCACTGTAAGCACAACAAGAAGTAATGCACCCACTCTTAATACCGGAAATGTTTTTGTATTACATGTCATAGAATTGACCTGACATCGCCCCATATTTTGTATCAATGCAAGTTCAATTCCTGCTGTCACTGTTGCTATGTTCAAAAACAATGTGCCTTTGGTATCCTGTACAAACCATTTTCCCAGACTTAGTATAATGACGATTATCAAAATCCGCTCTGCTTCCCTGACACTGTAATTGCATGGCATATCCATGACGCCCTGACACGGCTTAACAAATGTATGAATAGCCGTCAGAAGAAATACTGATATCAAAAGGTTGAGTACGGCTGATACTTTGTCTGATGCCTTATTTTCTAATGTTCTATTTTCTGATGTCTTATTTTTTAATGCCTTATTTTCTGATGTTTTATTTTCCTGCTTATCTTTTACTATTTTCTTATCCTCTGATTTCTTTCCCATATTGACACCAGTGTATTTTATATCCTACACTTATCCTTTCTAAAATAATTTTACCTGTGATACGCATCATTTTAATTCATAGTTTTCAAATATGTTTTTAATGATTTCTATAAATTTAATTCGGATTATATTTCATTTAATGATTTCCGTCAAGCAATTTCAAATCATTTGTTATAGAAATACAAAATAATTCGTTATCGTTTTTAACTATTACAAATCTTTCTTGTTCCATACAATTTCGACAAAACGAACAGAATGGCTACTCTGACATGTGACACATGTCAGAGTAGCCATTCCAAGCGGAAAAAATATGAAGAGCAGCTTTTTTCATGCATTGATTCAAAATCTTAATCTCCCTGTTTAGGCAGAATATCATAATGGTTAAAAAACAATGTTCCGGCGATAACAGAACCAATATAAAGCAGGGGGCATATCAGCAGACCATCCCTTAATATAATCGGGGAGCCACAGGTCAACCGGTAATGACTGAGCATACCATAATTCACAAATAATATCTTATATTCAAAGATGGTTGCCAGAAAAACAATACTCTGCGAAACAATAAAACCAATGATCGGTGAAAAGATGAGTGCAAATAACATCTGAAAAACACTTAACGACACCGAAACCAGAATAGGCATCAATAATAATATCCATCGGTGCACAATGACCGAACCATTCACATTGCTGATATTACACAGAGACATGACAATTTCCGGCGTCAGACGGAATGTTTTTTCTGCCCCATTAAAACAGGCAACCAATATGGTGATACCATAAAGCAGTATATACAGCCCTATTACGGTGATACTGTTCCATATACATTTGCTGATCCACCATCTGATTCTGGAATCGGAACGAATAAGTACCTGAAGACCGTATCTGTCCAGATCTGTCATCGCATAATATCCTATAATATAGGCAATCATTACCTGCGGCAAAAGCCACAAAACAGGAATGACATACAGGGATAACATATTATCCGGAATATGTTTCGGTCCTCCTGCAACGAAACAAATATAGTCCAACACGGTTGCATTCAAATGACATCTATGCTCGAAATCGGTAATCTGGCGTGCCCCAAGAAGATTGATAATTATGATGATCAACATAAAAATACCAATCTGTGCCAGATTATTCCTCGTTCCGTTTTTAAGATCATATATGATTAATTTTTTTCCCAATGATACACCCTTCTTCCATCTCATAGATTTCGTCTGCCAGCAATTCCATCTCCTCTGTGTCATGGCAGGCAATAATGATAATTTTTCCCTCTTCCTTTAGGTCATTCAATATCCTTCGGACTTTTTCCACACCACTCTGGTCGATCGCGTTAATCGGTTCATCTAAGATCACAATATCAGGATTTTCCATAACTGCGCAGGCGATTCCCAGTTTTTGTTTCATACCAAGAGAGTACTTTCGGTATTTTCTTCGATCCTCCGGATCTAATCCCACTTTTTCTAACGTTGATTTGATTTCATCCTCTCCGATAATGCCCTTAATGGATGCGAGAATTTTCAGATTGTCCAACCCTGTGTAACCATTGAGAAATGAAGGATTCTCAATTAAAATTCCCATACTTCGTGGAAATTTGATATCCTTCCCTAACTCCTCTCCGTTAATAATGACTTTTCCGGAGGTAGGTCTTAACAATCCGGCAATCGTGCGCATCAGCATTGTTTTCCCACAACCGTTTTTTCCTTTCAGGCCAATTACCTTTCCTCCCTCGATAGTGAGACTGATATCATTTAAAATATTGTTTTTTCTAATTTTTTTATGAATATTTTGCAATTCCAAATTCATATTATTCCTCCCTTTCCTGCTTACAGAATATCTTTCCGTTTTTCAATCACAAAGAAACTCAAAAATGTCAAAATACTGAGTAAAATCACTTCAAGAAACGCTTGAACAATATCATTGTTAATACGTAAAAAATTAAACGGAAAATACCGGCGATACGAAAACGGCAACATACCCGGAATATAAAACAAAACCAGCATTAATAAAAATGGTATAAGCTGTATCGTAAAAACATTATCTGCCACACATGAGACGACCAGGGACACTGTTGCCAAAAAACCGCCGAATAAAAACCATAACAGTATTACCAGTAAGGCCGCCACGTATATATGATCAATGGTAAATCTCATCCAGTCTGATACTCCGTTCAGAGGCGTTCCAAGTATCCTGATAAAATCATACGGATAGGAAAGCTTCGATATCAGGAGATCCAAAACCAGCGGCAATGCAACTACTGTCCCGCCTGTAAAAAATACCGCCAAATATTTTGCCGACAGATAGTGGGATTTTTCTGTTCTGATGCATATATTTCTGATAATTCCTTTCTTTTTATCCTGATAATAAGAAACACCGTAGGGCAATGCAGCAATAATCCCCATAAAATAGAATAAATAAAGCATACTTGGATCAATATAAGAATACAGCCACCGACAATAAAAATTGCCCCTATTAAAAATCACATACCCTTGATAATTCCGAAAATATTTTTGCATCTTAAAGTCATGACTTAACAAAACATAATTTTTATAAATAATGCAACCAAAACCCATCAGAAGCGACAGAATAAGACCAATGGTATCATATCCTCTCTTTAACTCCTCTTTTATCATTTTTGTCATTTTCGTTCCTCCTGAACTTTTAGTATTTTATACCATGGTACATAATAACAATACTGGCCTGTGCTGAATTCCTTTCCATAGGTCAGATAAACTCTGTCAAGACAGGATTCCGGGCACACATAAATAACATGAAAAGTAATCTCTTCGTCCTTGCGCATCACATACCGGATGTAAGCCTGATTCATATTTCGACACTGATCGTTATTATAATTATAAAATCCCAAATCAATATAAATAGGATATCCTTCTGAGAATCCGGCAATACTGTCGCCTTTTTTCGCCAGATAAGGGATCGGAAATAAAGGATTATTTTGCAGATAATCTTCGTTGCTGTCATAAAACTCAATCAGCGGAGCAATATAGGAAATTTCCTGAACCCAGTCCGAATCAGCATGAACGCGGATGGTTGCACGAATAAATTTCAATTGTTGATCCGCTAATAAATGACCGGTTGCTGGTTCCAGAAGCTCTACGCCCTCACAGAGAGTTCCATCTTTATGATACCAGTTTTCTAAATCTTCCTCAATAACCTCCGGCAAAAAAAAGCAATCCTGTACCTCGTCTAATCGATCCAAAATTTCTATATCCTCATAAGTAACCTTGATCTGGTAAAACGGTAATTCAAACGTCTCGTTAGGTGCGACTAAACTATCACAATTGTATTTATTCTCACCTCTGAATCGTTCTTCTATGGACATATGACTGATCGTATTGTCAAATGCATCATATATTTTTTGAAAATGAGATGCTTCTGCTTTCGTCCGCCCATACACTCCATAAATTACATTTTTGTGCGTCGGATCCGGATCATAGACTTGAATGTCAGGCGGTGAACTCTCCCATTCAAACGCATCCGGGTAATTTTCAATCACAATTCCCGGTTCCGGATAGGAATGTGCAGAGGCTTCTCCGTTTTTTTCATCTGTAACTTTATCAGACTTCCCGGCGGAATCCGTCCTTTGTACAATCATCTTGTTTTTCACCGTTTGAAAAGTATGCTCTAATCTTCCTGTCAGAATTAGTATAACCAACATGACCGATATTACCAGCATCATTCCGCCGATTATATTTTTTACTTTCATCACGATTCCCCTTTTCTCTTTCTATTTCACATCGCTATTAATTAAATACCCTTACCCATGTCAGATAGGGTTGATCCGCATAATCTATCAGCTCCATATAAAACGTCTGTTGACCGATGCGGTTCCATATTTTTTGATCATACAGCTTATCCGAAATAAACATCACTTCATACCACTCTGTCTCCTCTCCAACCTCCAGCCTTTCTGGTTCTTTATAGTTCTTTGGTCTGATAAGCTCCTTAACCTGAGGATCCTCACTTATATGCAAATAATGACTGTTTAATATATAATAATCCGGTGGTGTGATTATTTCCGAGATTCGCTTAACATGTATTTTGGTGATAATATAACAAAGATCCGCCCTGTTCATTGTGGCAACGGAAAAATTTTCAATACTCGTCGGATCTAATTGATATTGCTCGATTAATTGTTCCTTCGTATATATCTTTGATTCTGAAAAAGTATATTCTAAACCGCCGTATGTGACCGTTTCAGTTCTGTCAAAATAGCGGATAAGGGGTTTTTGTGTATGCGCCAGCGCATAACGGTAACACAAAGCATAGGCTACAGCAAACATAAGCAACAAACAACACACTATGTTTTTCTTTGACAGAATACGATGATGCTTCATCGGGTACTCCTCCTTTTCTTATTCGTCTGGTCGCCATGAGTTCCATAACGACCAGACAGCATTCAACTCAATCTGGGAAGAACGCCAGGGGCGTTCTTATATTAAACATCCGGAATCCATGAGGCAGAATGATAACCTGCCGTTGTGGTTGTGATGACCGGTCTAACACTCCTATAATGATTATTCTCATATGCTAGATTTAGTACATAGGTATAAGTTGCATTTGCTGCATAACAGTAATACGGTCCATTATAAGTCACATCATAAACACCTCCATCAATTGCCGCATAGATTTTTACGCCGACAAACTCAGACGCTGTTCCATTGTACTTTACCCTAATAGAACTGTCAGTATACTTTGTCTGATAACCGGGATACCATATATTTTCTCCCGGTGTTACCGCATTGCCATACCAATTATAATTTGTCGTGTTACCAGAAGCATATACAGGATATATTCCCGCAATCACTGTAATGGCGAGTATCATACCGCCGATCAATTGGTTCACTCGTTTAGATAATTTTGTCATAATACACAAACCTTCCTTTCATCAATTACTATTTGTAATACTCCAATTCATTACCCTCCTTCCTTGTCATTTTTATAACCCAGAATATTACATATTTTTATTATAGCATAGAATCAATGAATTACAAGCAAAAGTTAGTGTCAAATCAATGATTAGATGCTTACATTTATTAATATGATTACAATTTCAATTGTCAGTATCATTTTTTGCTCCTTTTCGTGGAGTGACAGCCTGACTGCACCTGTTTCAGTATCGTAGTCTGTCCCCGTATGGATTACCAGCCATGGTAGACACATTGCTTTTGCCTTGTTCCAATTTGGCATTGCAATAGACATTTCACTTCTCCGGGGCTCACCATAGTTTCAAACTATGGCGAGCCCCACTTTTTATATATTTTGCAATAAAGTCCTCATCCATTATAATAAAAAGCCATAATTCATTTCATAATTTAGGAGGATATTATGCAGACATCAGTAATTGGTTTTCCCAGAATCGGTACTTTAAGAGAATTAAAGTTTGCTTCTGAGAAATATTTTAGAAAAGAAATTGATACAGATGAACTTTTTCAAGTTGCAAAGACATTGAGAGAAACCCATTGGAATACACAGAAAAATGCCGGAATTGATTATATTTCCAGCAATGATTTTTCTTATTATGATATGGTATTAGACACCGCCGTACTATTTAATATTATTCCAAAACGCTATCAGGAACTTCATTTATCAGAATTAGACACTTATTTTGCCATGTCCCGTGGTTATCAGGGTGAAGCCGGTGATGTAAAAGCACTGGCAATGAAAAAATGGTTTAATACCAACTACCATTACATTGTTCCTGAAATCGAAAATGATACCGAGATACGCCTTGCCGGAACGAAAGTATTTGATGAATACAAGGAGGCAAAAGCTCTTGGAATTGAGACAAAACCTGTTGTGATTGGTGCTTACACGATGCTGAAGCTGTGCCGTTATACCGGTGAGAAATCATCTGATGATTATGCATCTTCTATCATCAGTGCCTATCAGGATTTTGTCAAAAAATGTGAAGAATACCAAATTTCATGGATACAGTTTGATGAACCGTCACTTGTTCGTGATATGGAAAAGGCCGATATTGAATTGTTTAAAAAAATATATCACGATATTCTTTCATCCACAAATCAATCCAAGGTATTGTTACAGACTTATTTCGGCGATGTAAGAGACATTTATACAGAATTAGTCGAAATGCCATTTGCCGGAATCGGACTGGATTTTATAGAAGGAAAAGAAACTAATCATTTGATAGAACAGTATGGTTTTCCACAGGACAAGCTGTTGTTTGCCGGATTGGTAAACGGAAAAAATATCTGGAAAAATCATTACAAAAAAACTTTAAGCACCTTAACAGTATTGCAGGAGAAAGGCATTCAGACTGTACTTTCCACCTCTTGCTCACTGCTTCATGTTCCATACACATTAAAGCATGAGAAAAAATTAACGCCGGAATATCTGGCTCATTTTGCCTTTGCAGAGGAAAAACTGACTGAATTGCAGGAACTAAAATCACTTTTTGAAAGCTCTGACTACAGCTTAGAGGAAGCTTATCAAAAGAATGAAAAGATTTTTGCCACAGACAGAAACTGCGATAATGCTGATGTAAAAAACAGGCTTGCCCTTATTACCGAAAAAGATACAACCAGACTTCCTAAGCGTACAGACCGTCAGGCATTACAGAAAAAAGAGCTTGCCCTTCCTGAATTTCCTACAACAACCATCGGCTCTTTCCCACAGACAAAGGATGTCAAGGCAAACCGCTTGGCATATCGCAAGGGTGAAATATCACAGGCAGACTATATTGCATTTAATCAGAAAAAGATTGCAGACTGCATCGCTTTACAGGAAGAAATCGGACTGGACGTACTTGTTCATGGGGAATATGAAAGAAATGATATGGTTGAATATTTCGGTGAATCATTAGGAGGATTTCTTTTTACAGAAAAAGCATGGGTACAGTCATATGGTACAAGATGTGTAAAACCGCCAATTATCTGGGGAGATGTATCCCGAGAAAAACCAATCACTGTAGATTGGTCTGTTTATGCACAGTCACTGACAGACAAGGTTGTAAAAGGAATGTTGACAGGACCTGTCACAATATTAAACTGGTCATTCCCACGAGAAGATATTACCATCAAAGAATCCATCTCTCAGATTGCATTGGCTATCAGAGATGAGGTACTTGATTTGGAGAAAAACGGAATCAAAATGATACAGATTGATGAGGCAGCATTAAGAGAAAAGCTACCTCTTAGAAAATCTGACTGGCATACAGAATACCTTGATTTTGCAATTCCTGCTTTCCGTCTGACACATAGTGGTGTAAAACCGGAGACACAGATTCACACTCATATGTGCTACAGTGAATTTACGGATATTATTCCTGCAATTGATAATATGGACGCTGATGTTATTACATTTGAGGCATCCCGTTCTGATTTGCAGATATTGGATTCTTTAAGAGAACATCATTTTGAAACAGAGGTTGGCCCTGGTGTTTATGATATCCATTCACCAAGAGTGCCGTCCGTAGATGAAATTGTGGCAGCAGTTAATATCATGCTGACCAAAATTGACAGAGAAAAATTGTGGATAAACCCTGACTGTGGTTTGAAAACAAGAGGTGTTTCTGAGACAACTGCAAGCCTTAAAAATATGGTGGAAGCTGCAAAACAGATACGCGAAAACGCATAAATCATGAAAAATTTGATATATAAGAATTTCAAGATACATGCAATATATCTTTTTGGTAAAGGCGGCAGTTCCAACTGCCGCCTTTTTATGTTTTAAGCAATTCCAAATTGCTATATTTTTTACTCTTACCATAGTATCAAACTATTTCAACATCAATAGTAACTTTTGAAAAATCAATTTATTAACAACAATAGAAAATATTAGTGATTTTTAGTTCTATATTTGCTATAATAAGAGTATGTATTACAGTTTCCTTTTCAAAGATGAAATACACGACTCGTACAAAAACAAGGAGGCACTCTATGACACTGCAACAACTACGATATGTTATCAAGGCTGCCGAGACCGGCAACATGACACAGGCCGCTGAACAATTATTTATTTCCCAGCCAAGCCTGACAAATTCCATCAAGAGTCTTGAAAAAGAAATGAATGTGACCATTTTTAACCGTTCAAACAAAGGACTTACTGTATCTAACGACGGTGCATTATTCTTATCTTATGCAAGGCAGGTTTTAGAACAGGCTGAACTGTTAGAAAGTAAATTTCTTGATAACAAGGAACGAAAGCCACATTTTTCTGTATCCTGCCAGCACTATTCCTTTGCAGTTGAAGCTTTTGTAGATGTCATCCACGAGTTTAATGCCTACTCATATGACTTCACATTGCGTGAAACACAGACACATGAAATCATTACTGATGTCAGCAGGCGAATCAGTGAAATTGGCGTACTCTACATGTCCTCCAAAAATAAAGAAGTTATTTCAAAAATGCTCGAACAATATGATTTAACATTTGAAGAGCTTTTTACTGCCAGACCCCATGTATTTATTACCTCTGCCCACCCTCTTGCCTCCCGGTCAAAAATCAGTCTGAAAGATCTTGAGGATTATCCTTATCTGTCTTTTGAGCAGGGTGAATATAATTCTTTCTATTTTTCTGAGGAAATATTAAGCACATTAGACAGAAGAAAAAATATCAAGGTACGTGACCGTGCCACTCTTTTCAATCTTTTGATTGGCCTAAACGGCTACACAGTAAGCTCCGGTGTCATAAGTCAGAAGCTAAATGGTGAGAATATCATTGCAAGACCACTTGAAGTCGATGAATATATGCAGATTGGAACAATCAAATTAAAAGCCCAGCCATTAAGTACCTATGGCCAGGCTTATATGTCAGCAATCAAAAATCACATTTAATCTTGATAATCTCTTTAAATTTTTTTAGAGGCGAACTGCTTCGCAGAAACCTATAATTTAATTACTCATTTCTAAATTTTGCCAAATCTGATTTGTCAAGTATTACCACCAATTTTGAATCAGCTTCTAGTGGTCTGTTCGGATCAATAGAGGAACGCATTTTACTATGAAATTTAACTGCAACCACGTTAATATGGTACTTATTTCTCAAATCAAGCTCAATTAAATTTTTTCCAACCCATTCAGGTCTTGTTCTCATCTCTAAAAGACACAAATTATTATCAATATTAAAATATTCCAGAAAGTCATCTGACACTATTGTCTGTGCTGTTCTGATACCCATCTCCTCTTCCGGATAGATAACCTTATCGGCTCCCATTTTTGAAAGTATATTTCCCATTCTTTCATCTGCCGCTTTTGCAATAACATAAGGCACTCCAACTTCCTTTGCCACCATCACAGACATGATACTTGCAGTCAAATCGGATCCCATTGTCACCACTACTACATCCATATTCTCAATTCCGATTTCTTTAATAGACTCTTCATTTGTAAGGTCGGCAATGACCGCATAACTGACTTTATCACTTATCTCATCTATCAAAAATTCATTTTTGTCCACTACCATTACATCAGCACCCGAATTATATAATTCTGTTGCAAGGCTCCGTCCAAATCTTCCTAAACCAAACACTGCTATCGATTTACTCATTACATTCTCCTTTTTTCACTAACCTACAAAATACTGACCTTCTGCAAACCTGATTTTATTTTTCTGCTCTTTACCTGAACTGAAAAACATTCCCATTGATATAGGTCCTATTCTTCCCAAATACATACCAATGACTACAATTATCCTACCTGACACATTTAAAGAAGATGTCAGATTTCTTGACAATCCGACAGTCGCTGTTGCACTAAATATCTCGTAGGAAGCATCCACAAGATTTACATTACCGGTCATCATCAATAGAATCATCAAAACAAATGATGTGACAAAGCTGACCGTCACAATCGCTGTCGCCTTCCGAATCAGCTCCAACGGTATTTTCTTTTCAAATACAACATTCTCACTTCTATTTCTAATAAATGACACTGCATTGAGCATCACAATGAACATAGTCACTGTTTTAACTCCCCCAGCCGTTCCTATTGGTGAACCACCTATAAACATCAGAAAAAGTCCCAGCATACATGTTTCATCCTTGAGTGACTGCTGTGGAACTGCCGCAAATCCCGCTGTTCTGAATGTCACAGATTGAAATACACTATTCAATATTTTACCACCGACAGACATATTACCAATCGTGAACGGATTATGATATTCCATTATAAAAACACAGATTGCACCTGATAAAATAAGTACTAATGTCATATTAATAACAAGTTTTGTATGCTCTCCTAATCTTTTCATCATTGTAAATAATGAATAATCTTTTTTTATTCCCCTCTTTACACCCGAACTGATATCAAACCATACAACATAACCAAGTCCGCCAAGAATTATGAGCAACATTGTTGTTATCATGACCGGATAATTATTGTTATAATCCATAAGACTGTTTGGCCCGATAATATCAATACCCGCATTACAGAAGGCTGAAACAGAAGTGAAGCACGAAAACCAGATCCCTTTTAAAATACCAAACTGAGGTATAAACACAATCATATATAAAAATGCCCCCAGCCCTTCTACCATAAGTGTTCCTTCAAACACCTTCACCAAAAAATGCATGACCCCTGATAATGTATTCAAATTGAACGAATCATGTATCATCAGCTGCTGACCGATGGATATCTTTTTGCGAAACATCAGCATGAGAGCTGACGTGACAGCAATGATTCCAAGACCTCCGATCTGTATCATTAACAATATTATAATTTTACCAAATAATGTCCAATGCGCATATGTATCAACCACCACAAGACCCGTAACACATAAGGAAGTGACTGCAGTAAAAAGTGCTGTCAGTACACTGGTATGTTCTCCCTCTGCCGTTGCAACCGGTAGTTTTAAAAAAACAGTACCTATCAAAATCGCTATCAAAAAACTAAGTGGAATGAGCTGCTGCGATTTCAGTCGGAACTTTCGCTTTTTTATTTTACTTTCAGAAACTTTTTTTTCGCTTTTCAACTTTTTTCCCTCTCATTTTTTCGTTTTAACCGGCTTAATCAGCCACTTTAAGTATGTGCAATAAGTATACCACATACTTTAATGACATGTCAAAGTTTTATTCGTGTCTTTTACAACTCCCGGATTATCCTTCAATATTTAACACCAAACTTCCCCTTATATTTTACTCTGTTCCTAATGTGACCACGGTATATTCATGTCCCACAGCCTTTGTAAATTTTTCAAACACATCCTTTGTTTTCAGACGCAGGCTTGATGTATTGATGCATGGATGACATCCAAAATATTCTGACGCAAGCACATCTTCATCAACTAACAGTGTTACATTATTTTCCCTATCATTCATAAGTCCTAGTACACTTACAGAACCCGGTGTAATATCCAGATATTTTTTCATGAATTCTGCCGGTGCAAATGAAAGTCTCGGACTGTTAATCTGACCTGATATTTCTTTTGTTTTAAATTTTTTATCTTCCTTAATCATTAACAGATAAAATTTGGTTTTCTGTGTATTGCATAAAAACAGATTTTTGCATATCACTGCCGGTGCAAGCACTTCATCTATCGCCTTACACGCCTCCATTGTCTCGGCCGGCTCATGGTCAACTCTCTCATAAGAAATTTTCAACTCATCCAGTAAATCATATGTTCTGATTTCTTTATCCAGACGGTCTGTCACATCTTTTGGTCTTCCTTTTTCTAATTTCAAATTCATATCTTCCTCCGGTTATAGTTATTCATTTTTTCTCCTTTCAATACACTCCTATTTTTCATGAACCAGCTTTCCGGTCATATGCTCTATGCTGATTTCAACCAGCTGTACTCTCTTGATATCTCTGCTGATTTCTGCGTCAACCTCCTCTTTTGTCGGAAAATACTTTAATCCTAACTTTCTAACCTTATCACAGATAACAGTTTCATCTGTAATCAATTTCGCATCCCCCATTATGATAACACTTGTCACATAAAATGCCCAGTCTCCCTCTTTTTTAAATCCATTATTCCATGTTGTAAAGCAGACTTTGCTGCAATTTTTAATTGCATCAATTTTATGGCCTTCCTTCGCACAATGGAAATACACCTTTTCATTTTCTTCATCATAATAAAAATTAATCGGAACTCCATACGGATAACCATTATCACCTATGACTGATACCACACCTCTTTTTTCTGTTTTTAAAATGTTAACACATTCTTCCTTATTTACTTCCTGTTTTTTGCGACGCATTTCTCTAAACATTTTTGTTGCCTCCTAAGTTTGACATTGATAGGCCTTCATTGAATAAACATCATATATTTTCACTCCTCCGGCCACAGACAATGCTCTTCAATATTTTGAATGGTATTTTTGATATGAAGAATGGCACAATTTTCTGCCAATTCCTCATTTCTGTTTTTGATTGCATTAATAATATCTCTGTGTTCCTTTGATGAATTGATAACTCTTTCATGCGAAGACAGTGTCTTCTTTCTTATCACCTGAAGATAATGATGAAAATCTGCCATCACATGATAAAGCATTTTACTATCTGCCATATTATATAGAAGTTCATGAAACTCATTATCAAGCTCCAAAACTTTTTCATATCTTTCTTTCATGCAGTGAAATTCTGATAAATCTACTATTTCCTCAAGCTTTTCTATATCTTTTTCTGACGCATTTTTCACTGCCCATCTTGCACACATTCCTTCCAGTCTTGCACGCATTTCATAAATATCTTTTAAATCTTTCGTACTTAAACCGACAACTGATGCACCTTTATTTGGAATGATATTGACAAGACCTTCTAATTCTAGCTGTCTGATTGCCTCTCTTACCGGTGTACGGCTGACACCCAGCTGTTCACCTATTGTCTTTTCCCTCAATTCATCACCCTTTTTATATACTCCGTTTAATATATCTTCTCTCAGTTTTTCAAATACTTTTGTCTGAAGTGAATAGATAGGATGTTTCTCATCCTCTTTTATCAACTCATTATCCGCCATAAAACTTTCTCTCCTTCATATACATATCTTATCATCATTGCGAAGCAATGATGATGACTTGCTGTCCATCGCACAGCGATTTTTATGACAGCAATCCACACCTTACCACCCTGTGAATCAGTGATAAGCCCCTTGCTGTTTCTATACCAGCTTTTCTCCCCCAATCTTATTGTTAACATCATCAATCACCTTAAGTAATTCATGGTCTGTGATAACTGTCACTCTTCCACCTTCATATTCGGCATCAACCCACTCTTTTACATTCTTTACCAGTTCAGAACTCTTGTCAACCTTCTTATCATCAGGCAGCTTAAAATATGTATTAATCCAATGTGCAATTCCCGCAAGCCCAGATGTATTTGACACTGCCACGAGAACTGGTCTTCTTAAAAATTTTTCTGTATTAAATATATTATAAATCTCTTCATTTTTTAAGAGTCCGTCTGCATGAATTCCTGCCCTTGTCACATTGAAATTCTTTCCGGCAAACGGTGTTCTCTCTGGCATGACATAACCGATTTCCTTTTCAAAATATTCTGCTAAATCTGTTATCACTGTTGTGTCCATTCCATCCAATGTTCCCTTAAGCTGTGCATACTCAAACACCATCGCCTCAAGCGGTGTATTACCTGTACGTTCACCGATTCCAAACAGCGAACAGTTAACTCCACTGGCACCGTACAGCCATGCTGTAGTTGAATTAGTGACTGCCTTATAGAAATCATTGTGTCCATGCCACTCTAATTGACTTGACGGAACACCTGCATGTGTGGTAAGTCCGTATATAATTCCCTGAACAGAACGTGGAATCACTGCACCTGCAAAATTAACACCATATCCCATAGTATCGCATGCCCGTATCTTAACCGGAATCTCATACTCCTCCTGCAATTTCATCAGCTCCAGACAAAATGGAATGACAAATCCGTAGATATCAGAACGTGTGATATCCTCAAGATGACATCTCGGACTGACACCTGTCTCTAAACATTCTCTCACTACACTTAAATAATGATTCATACATTCTCTTCTGTTCATCTTCATCTTGTAAAAAATGTGATAATCAGAGCAACTGACAAGAATTCCTGTCTCCTTCATTCCTATATCCTTTACAAGCTCAAAATCTTTTTTGCTTGCTCTAATCCAGCTGGTAATCTCAGGAAACTTGTAACCTCTTTCCATACATTTGTATACGGCATCCCTGTCTTTCTTACTGTATAAGAAAAATTCGCTTTGTCTTATAATGCCATTTTCTCCGCCAAGTTTATTCAAATAATCATAGATTGTGACAATCTGTTCTGTTGTATACGGCTCTCTTGACTGCTGACCGTCTCTGAAGGTTGTATCTGTAATCCATATGTTTTCTGGAAGATTGTGTGGCACTATTCTGTCATTAAATGCAATTTTAGGCACTTCTTCATACGGAAAAAGATTATGATACACATTTGGTTTATCTACATCCACAAGATGATAGAAATGTTCTTCAAGTTCAAGTAAGTTCGTTTTTTTGTTCATTACAACCAGTCTGTTATCCATAATATTTACCTGCACAACACTGACATGTCCAGACAATATCCTGTCCTGCATTGACAGAAAGTGTCATACTTATCCTTTCTTTGTTTATGTACGCTTGTATAATTGTATACAATTATACAATATCTGTCAATAACTACTTGCTATTTTTTTAATTTTTATTACATTGTATATGAAAATATTTTAAAATTATTGTATTTTTTCGTATTATAAATTATAATAATGAAATAGGATTATGTGCGAAATGCATTCTAAGGAGGTTTTTATGAGCAATAAAAAAATTGTTGTGGCTTTGGGCCGCAACTGTTTTGGAAATACACTTCCAAAGCAGCAGCAAAATGTTAAGAAAGCAGCCAAAGCAATCGCTGATTTGGTAGAAGAAAAATATGAGGTTGTTATCACACACAGCAACGGTCCGCAGGTTGGCATGATTCAGACTGCCATGACAGAGTTCAGCCGTCTTGATTCTAAGTATACTGTTGCACCTATGTCGATATGTGGTGCCATGAGCCAGGGGTATATCGGTTTCGATTTACAGAATGCCATCAGAACAGAACTTTTAAATCGTGGTATCTACAAACCTGTAACAACAATCATTACACAGGTAAGAGTTGACCCGTTTGACAAAGCATTTCATACCCCTACCAAGGTAATTGGAAGATATATGACAAAAGAAGAAGCTGATATTGAAGAACACAAAGGCAATTATGTCATTTATGAAGAAACGGAAGAAGGCAAGGGGTACAGAAGAATTATTGCTTCTCCTCAGCCAATTGATATCTATGAAATTGATGCCATCAAGGCATTGATTGATGCTAATCAGCTTGTTATCGCAGCCGGTGGCGGCGGTATACCGGTTCTTGAACAGTCACAGGGACTCAAAGGTGCAAGCGCTGTTATAGAAAAAGATTATACAGCAGCGAAACTTGCTGACATGATAGATGCTGATGAGCTGATGATTCTTACTTCGAGTGATTATGTTCAGATAACAAATGAAAATGGTGACACTGTTGACTTGAAAGAATTAACAGTCGATGAGGCAAATAAGTTGATTGAAATGGGAAAACTCGGTGAACTTACCACTCTTCCTAAGATTCAGGCAGCTCTTAATTTTGTGGTAGCCGGAAAAGACAGAAGTGCTGTTATCACAAACGTAGAAAAAGCAAAAGCAGGTATCAGACACAAAATAGGTACAATCATTAAATAAGTACTCATCATACCAAGTTGATTAATACTGGTAGACGGTACTCGTAAATTACATAAATATTTTATTTCAAAAAGATAATGTGTATTAACAAAAACTTCGTCATATTTTCTATATGACGAAGTTTTTGTTTACCATAATGATATTTCATTTTTCAATTTATCTGAATCTGTTCACTTCATACTTTACCATCATATCTATACAGTTTAACAGACTTATATATCTCTCCTCTATGTTGCCATTTTCAACTGCAACATCCAGGGATGCTGCAATATCATCAATCAATCTGTTTGTCATTTCACCTTTCATTCTTATTAAAATATTTCTTTTTTCTTCGTATGTATCTGCATCAAGAAATTTAAGCAGATATGGGTTAATTGTTTCATTCTCCTGCATATTACTATTAGAGATTTCTTTTTTGTAATCAGATTTATCATTCATTACATCGCTAGTATTGCCATCTTGTGCATCTTCTACATTCTTCATTCTATCAGCTACTTTTTCTTCAAAAAAGTAATCATTTTGATTGGTAATTGATAATTTCTCAGCGAATTTATCCTTTTGGACATTCATGCCATTACCAGCATTCACAAGTTCTTCCCGTTCTACCAGCTCAAATCTGTATTTTTGCTCTGCCATAGGATATTTATCCCTGTCAACCTCACTCATAAACATTTCAAGCGGTCTTGCATACACTTCGTATCCGCCATACAATTGCTGATATATGACCAGCTTTTCCCCCGTTTCAGAATGGTTTGCAACTGTTACAATCTGATACAGCTTATTCTTGAAATGCCTGTATATCTGACCTGCATATATACTTCTTCCATTAATAACTTCCAACATATTTCTCCTTTTATTTCAACACATTCTAATATTCAATAGATTTTATTCTATTGATGAAAGAGCCGGTTTTTCACCAGCTCTTTTGTTTATCATTCATTTATTCATATGTACTATCAATATAAGTCGTCATTCCACTAATTCATTCAATTATTAATATAGCTGCTCGAGATTTTCTCTGATAGCCTTAATAAATCCTTCACTGTTAAGCACTGTAGGATTTTCAATCGATGTGATGAGAGCCAAATCCTTAGTCATCTTTCCTGACTCAATTGTCGAAATACAAGCTTTCTCAAGATTATCAGCAAATGTAACAAGCTCACCGTTTCCATCGAGCTCACCACGCTTTCTAAGTGCGCCTGACCATGCAAATATTGTTGCAACAGAGTTTGTTGATGTCTCTTCACCATTCAAATGTTTGTAGTAATGTCTCTGAACTGTTCCATGAGCTGCCTCATACTCATAATATCCCTGTGGTGAAACAAGAACAGAAGTCATCATTGCAAGTGAGCCGAATGCAGAAGATACCATATCACTCATAACATCTCCGTCATAATTCTTACAAGCCCAAATGTATCCACCTTCAGACTTCATCACACGTGCAACTGCATCATCAATCAGTGTATAGAAATATGTGATACCTGCCTGCTCAAATTTTTCTTTATATTCAGCCTCAAATATATCATGGAACTTATCCTTGAATGTATGGTCATATTTCTTAGAAATGGTGTCCTTTGTTGCAAACCATAAATCCTGTTTTGTTGAAAGTGCATACTCAAAACAGCTTCTTGCAAAACTCTCAATAGAGCTCTCTAAATTATGCTGTCCCTGTAATATACCCGGTCCGTCAAACTCATGTATCAGCTCTCTTGTCTCATTTCCATTCTCATCTGTGAAAACAAGCTCAGCCTTTCCTTTCCCCGGAACCTTCATCTCTGTAGCCTTGTAAACATCACCGTAAGCATGTCTTGCAAGTGTGATAGGCTTCTTCCAGTTGCGTACACATGGCTCAATTCCTTTTACCACGATAGGTGCTCTGAAAACTGTACCATCAAGAATCGCACGGATTGTACCATTAGGGCTCTTCCACATCTCCTTTAAGTTATACTCTGTCATTCTTGCTGCATTAGGTGTAATAGTAGCACACTTAACTGCAACACCATATTTCTTTGTTGCCTCTGCTGACTCAAATGTAACTTTATCATCAGTTTCATTTCTGTGTTCAAGACCCAAATCATAATACTCCGTGTTAAGCTCTATGAATGGAGTAAGAAGCTCGTCTTTAATCATCTTCCAGAGAATTCTTGTCATCTCATCTCCGTCCATCTCAACTAAAGGTGTTGTCATTTTAATCTTTTCCATTGTGTTACCTCCATAAAATATAAACTTATCGGAAACACTATACAAGTGAGTCCGTCATTCTTTTCCCTCAATACTGTTTAGTATACTTGAATTATCGGTTTCTGTAAAGTTTTTTCTTTAATTGCATAGTTACTATTCACCGGAATCGTTACTGATAACACAAAAATTGCCACATATGACAGCAGCCTTTCCTATTCGTACATTCTGCCATATGCGACAATTTTATCAGCTATTATAAAAATTTCTGTTCAAAATTAAATCAGCTTTAGTTCTTTTTAAATGAGGCACGTTTCCTAAGTGTAGGATCCAATATTTTCTTTCTGATTCGGAGACTTGTCGGAGTTACCTCAAGCAACTCATCTGTATCGATAAATTCAAGACTCTGCTCAAGACTTAAAACTCTCTTTGGAGTAAGTTTCAACGCATCATCTGAACCTGAAGCACGTGTATTGGTAAGCTGTTTTTTCTTGCAGACATTGATTTCTACATCTTCCGGCTTTCCATGCTGTCCGACTACCATTCCTGAATACACTTTTTCTCCCGGTCCGATAAACAATGTTCCTCTTTCCTGTGCATTAAACAGACCATATGTAACAGCCTCTCCTGCCTCAAATGCGATAAGCGAACCCTGCTTTCTGTACTGGATATCTCCCTTATACGGCTCATATCCATTAAATATAGTATTGATGATACCATTACCCTTTGTATCTGTCATAAACTCTCCACGATAACCGATAAGTCCTCTTGCCGGAATTGAAAATTCCAGTCTTGTATATCCGCCATTTACTGTTGACATAGACATCAGCTCACCCTTACGTTCACTGAGTTTCTGTATAATACTACCGGCAAATTCTTCTGGAACATCAATATAAGCCATTTCCATAGGCTCTAATTTTTTTCCATTTTCATCTGTTTTGTAAAGAACCTCTGCTTTACTTACCGAGAATTCATATCCTTCACGTCTCATGTTTTCAATTAACACTGAAAGATGAAGCTCTCCTCTTCCTGAGACCTTATAGCTCTCTGTTGTATCTGTCTCTTCTACACGAAGGCTCACATCTGTATTTAATTCTCTAAAAAGTCTGTCCCTTAAATGCCTTGATGTAACAAATTTGCCCTCAAGACCTGCAAGCGGACTGTCATTAACATTAAACTGCATTGAAATCGTAGGCTCTGAAATCTTCTGGAACGGAATTGCAACAGGATTTTCAGGAGAACATATGGTATCTCCTATATGAATATCTGAAATTCCTGAAATGGCAACAATTGAACCGATTGCCGCCTCTGTCACTTCAACCTTATTAAGACCTTCAAACTCATAAAGTTTGCTTATCTTCACTTTCTTCTTATAATCAGGATCATGATGGTTCACCAAAACAACTTCCTGATTTACTTTCAGTTTTCCATTATCTACTTTACCGACACCTATTCTTCCAACATATTCATTGTAATCAATTGTACTGATTAACACCTGTGTATCAGCGTCAGGATCTCCCTCCGGCGCCGGAATATAATTAATAATTGTTTCAAATAACGGTATCATATTCTCCGGTGTGTCATCAAGCTCAAGGATTGCATGTCCCGCCTTTGCTGATGCATACACAAACGGACAGTCAAGCTGCTCGTCTGATGCATCAAGATCCATAAACAATTCAAGAACCTCGTCAATCACCTCGTCCGGTCTTGCCTCCGGTCTGTCAATCTTGTTAATACAAACAATAACAGGCAAATCAAGCTCTAATGCTTTTTTCAGAACAAATTTTGTCTGAGGCATTGCTCCCTCAAATGCATCTACAACAAGAACAACACCATTAACCATCTTAAGTACACGCTCTACTTCGCCACCAAAATCAGCGTGACCCGGTGTATCAATTATATTAATTTTAATTCCTTTATATTCAATTGCAGTATTTT
Source organism: uncultured Lachnospiraceae bacterium (assembly GCA_902786365.1). Classification (GTDB taxonomy): domain Bacteria; phylum Bacillota; class Clostridia; order Lachnospirales; family Lachnospiraceae; genus Bovifimicola. The sequence continues at coordinate 28,988 of CADACD010000001.1, forward strand.
TAGAAAGAATAGTAATACCACGTTCTCTCTCAAGATCATTTGAATCCATTACTCTCTCTGCAATTTCCTGATTCTCCCTGAAAGTACCGCTTTGCTTAAGCAACTGGTCAACAAGTGTTGTTTTACCATGATCTACATGAGCAATAATCGCAATATTTCTAATATCTTCTCTTTTAATCTTCATAAAAACCATGCCTTTCCGGTGGAAGCTGATTTGGTTTGACAGCTTCACATTTATTTTATAATTTTTTCTTCAAACTTTTAGTGATTACCAAAAATACACACGCAAACAAGTTTAACACAATCCTAAAAAAATTCAAGTATTATTGTATGATTTTTTCTGATGCCGCTTACATATTTCATCCATCTGCACCCTATCAAGCTTCTTTAGGAAAAAAATCTCCTTCTTTATCTCATATTCTGTGTAACCTTTTCATAACCCAACTGTGTTTTCGACATTTCCATCAAAATCACTCATGGAATTTTCCCTTAATATGTCAGAATATGAATCTTTTTGTCATAATGTGTCGAGCGATTTTTACATTTTTCGATTGTTTGTTATAGAAAAATATAAATTAAGATGATAGAATATTACAAACAAATTACAAAATGTTTTCTTTGCATTTATGGATATAATGGAGGAGTTAAGTATGAGAAACACAAATGAAACTAATATTTTTGTAACCCGTCACTCTAAACCGAAGTATAACATATTCGAATCATTAGATAATTTTAAAATGACTGATATCAAAATTTTAATAGCAGAGGATAATGACATCAATAGTAATCACTTGTACAAGATATTATCCGGATATGGCATTATTTGTGATATAGCAAAAAATGCTGATGAAACGATTCATTTATTTGAAACAAATGATTATGATATGTTGATGATAGATTATCTTATGCCACCCGGAATAAACGGAATCGAAACTGTAAAACAGATTCGAACCACCTCCGAAAAGGGAAAGCATCAGTTAATCATCGGCATGTCCTCTACAACAGCTGAATCAATCACTAATGAATTTCATTCAACAGATGTTGATATAATATTGTCAAAACCGATTAATCCAAATCAGCTTGCCACTATTTTAAAACGTGAATTTCCAAATAAAGTCCTTTAAGTTGTAAACATATCTTATAATATTTCAATACCATTTTCACTTTTATAAAACATTACTTTTTCTACATCAGAAATGTCAGCCTTTCCGGCTGTCATTTCTGTTACTTTATTGATAAAAACATTATATTTTTCTTCTTCACACACTATTTTTATTGTTACATTATCAAGATACTCAATATTCATTATGCTTACTTGTTCTGAGCCTGCCGCATATTGAATTTTTCCAAGTCCGGTATAATCAGTTTTAACGATAGCAGTGATTCCTGCACATTTTTTTGCAATCACACAATTTTTAAGCCCTTCAATCGTAGCACCTTGATAAGCCCTTACAAGACCTCCCGTTCCCAAAAGCACTCCTCCAAAATATCTTGTCACAACAACAACAGCATTTGTTATATTTCTTCCATCAAGCACATCTAAAATAGGTTTTCCTGCTGTTCCCGATGGTTCACCATCATCACTAAATCTCTTTAAATCCCCAACAATATAGGCCATACAGTTATGTTTTGCATCCCAATATTTCTTCTTCATCTCTGCTATATATTTTATTGCCTCTTCCTCATTATGTACAGCTTTTATATTTGCTATAAACACAGATTTTTTTTCCTCTATCTGTCCACTTCCGTCCTTTATGATAATATTTTCACCCATTGATATATTCTCCTGTCATTTTCTATCTTTTTCAGTTCTTATCTATCTTTTTCAATCCAAAAAACAATAGATAATAGCTTTACTATAACTTTAATTCTGATTTTTTTCAACAAATTGATTAAATATTATTATTTTGTAATATAATATTATTAAATTTTTTCTTTATTTAATTACATAAATTTGGTATAATGATAGGAAGTTTTTTTGACTAATTATACTATTTATCAAAAATGGAGGATTTTATGAATTTCGGATATAGTAAAACAACTGAAAAGCGTAAGAATCTCGCATCAAAAAAAGCAAAACGATTTACAAGTTTTTTAATGTGGTGTTTTAAATTTTCATTATATCTTATTCTTTTAATGATTATTATGGTAGGATTTGCGGGATTCGGAATGATGAAAGGAATGATAAAAAGTGCACCGGATATCAGCACTCTTAATGTCACTCCTACCGGTTATTCCACAACTATTTACGACAGTGAAGGCAATATCATAACCACACTGATAAAATCGGGCTCAAACCGAGAAGAGATTTCAATTGATGAAATTCCTTTATGCCTTCAGTATGCATTTATTGACATTGAGGACGAGCGTTTTCTTGAGCATAACGGTATCGATATCAAAGGTATTTTAAGGGCTGCCGTTGTTGCCATTAAATCGCATGATTTTTCCGAGGGAGCAAGTACTATTACACAGCAGCTTCTCAAGAATAATGTCTTTGAGGACGGCGGACGTGAAGATTCTTATGGTGCATTATTTAAACGAAAGTTTCAAGAACAATATCTTGCATTAGAACTCGAAAAGACTACTACAAAGGAATACATTCTCCAAAGTTATTTGAATACAATTAACTTAGGTTCCAACTGCCTCGGTGTACAGGCTGCTGCCAAAAGATATTTTAACAAAGACGCCTCTGAGTTAAATATATCAGAAAGTGCTGTGATTGCTTCTATTACACAGAGCCCTGCTGCACTAAACCCAGTGACTCACCCGGAGGCAAATGCCGTAAGACGTGAAAAAGTTCTTAAAAATATGAAAAAACACAATCACATCACACAAGAAGAATACGATGTAGCAATGGCAGATGATGTATATTCAAGAATTCAGTCTGTCAATGTAGAGACTTCTACCACTTCTCCTTATTCTTATTTTGTTGACGAACTGATTGAACAGATTGTTGAAGATTTGCAGGAACAAAAAGGGTATACCCAGACACAGGCATATAATGTTTTGTATAGTGGTGGATTGAGCATATATACCACACAGGATATGACCATTCAGAATATATGTGATGAGGAAGTTAACAATCCTGCCAATTATCCAATGGCCACTACCTATTCTGTCAACTGGGCATGGTCAGTAAAGAAGTCTGATGGTACAGTCCAGAATTATTCAGATGCTGATTTGGAATATTATGAGAAAGTGGTACTTGGCAAGAGTAATTTCAAACTAATTTTCTCTTCACCGGAAGAATGTGATTCTCTGATAGATGATTTCAAAACGGAATATTTAGAAGCGGATGACGAAGTTCTGGAAGAAAATAAAGAATATACTATCCAGCCACAAACATCATTTACTGTAATGGATCAGAAAACAGGTTATGTAAAGGCGATGACAGGAGGTCGAGGCGAAAAAACCGGAAGTCTGACTTTAAACAGAGCTGCAAATACAAAGAGACAGCCTGGTTCATGCTTTAAAGTGCTGGCTGCTTACGCACCTGCACTTGATACTGCCGGATATACACTCGCTTCTACTATAAATGACTCACCATTTTATGATGTAAACGGACGACCAGTCAAAAACTGGTGGGGCGACAGTTATCGTGGTCTGTCTACTTTAAGACAAGGTATTTACAACTCAATGAATGTTGTCACCTCAAAATTACTGACAGAAATTACTCCTCAGCTTGGATTTGATTATGTTGAAAGTTTTGGTATCACTACACTAGTTGCTTCCGAAACACTTGCTGACGGCTCTGTTGTGAGTGATATCAATCAGGCTCTCTGTCTTGGCGGTATCACATATGGTGTTAAAAATATTGAATTATGTGCCGCTTATGCTGCTATTGCGAATAGCGGTGTCTATATAGAACCTGTCTATTATACAAAAGTTCTTGACCACAATGGAAAAGTAGTCCTTGAACCTTCACCAACTGTACGTACAGTCATTAAAGATTCAACGGCATGGCTGCTTACAAGTGCAATGGAAGATGTTGTCAAAAAAGGTACCGGTACCGCATGTGCCGTTAATGGAATGTCCGTTGCCGGAAAGACAGGTACTACAAGTAATGATTATGATTTATGGTTTGCAGGATATACTCCTTATCTTACTGCTACTGTATGGTTAGGATATGATGAAAATTCTTCTCTTGCAAATTATGGTACTGTGCATGAAAAACTTTGGAGTAAAATTGTTACAAGAATAGATGAAGCAAAAGGCTATACGGAAGATATTGGTTTCCCTGCTCCTGATTCGGTCTTTGAGGCAACAGTCTGCAAGAGTTCCGGAAAACTCGCAAATGGCGGTTGTCCAACTACTACTGAATACTTTGCAAAAGGAACCGGGCCTGCTGAATATTGCAATATACATTCTTCAAGAAACTATACAAATACCAGTTCTTCCCAAAGTTCAAATAATTCTTCTACAGAGAATTCAAATAACTCTTCTACCGAAACTTCCGGTGGTGGTAGCATTACTGAAGATAACGTCTCTGACAACAACAATAATAATGACAGTACTAATACCAACTCCGATACCGGCACTGATTCTAACGCTACTGTAGAAGCCGGTTCTGACTAAAAGAAAAAAAATGATGTTCATATCAAATGAACATCATTTTTTAAGTTAACTATTAGCAATCTTAGAAACACTGCCAATTACATAGTCCTTTGTCTCTTCCTTTGTCATTCCCAATGAAATAGCAAGTATCAATTTCATTGCCTCATCTTTTGTGATAATTGGCCTTAGGATAACTTTATCATTATCTATTGGCGTATAAAATGTCGAACCATTATTATTGTAATAAGGCTCTATTGTATAATAAAGTGTATCCTGCTTTGCACATGACATGTCAAGTTTTCCACAATCTTTAATAACACATACACCGTTAGTTCCATATATTACAACATCACCAATTTGAAATTTCTGTTTTTTACCTTGGCTGCCTTGTTTCTCTTCGTCCTGTCTTTCTTTTCCTTCCCTCTTAGTATTTTTGTTAAATAATGAATTTTCAGACATAACTCTACCTCATTTCTCTGCACTATGCAGTTCATTAAAAAAACAATGTCTCTTTATATCTTCTTATTCAGTTTTAACACTTTTTTTTAATTTACATAAGTAAAAATTTATTATCTATTTCCATCTGTTCCTTCATTTGTAGAACAACTGTCTTCCTTTGTATTGCTGTCGGTATCACTGTCGTCTTCTTTTCCATTTCTTCTAACTATTTCTTTTCCATTCTTTATGTTTTCTTTTATATTATCTTTCATATTTTCATAACCATCTTTAATATTATCTTTCATCGATTCATAACCATCTTTTATACTCTCTTTTGCTATATCATAATTTTTCTTTATCTTACCAAATCTGCTTTCCTCTTTTTCAAGATAATATTTTAAATTATCGGCAAGAGAAACTTTACCTGAAACAAAAGAAAATACAAAACTGCTTTTCTCTTTCATCTCATCACTCTTTGACTTGATAGTTGATTTCAGAATTTCATATCTGACAATAATATCATTGTCATCTGCAAATTTCTTAATTCTTGTCATAATATTCATTGAATACCAGAAATCAATAACAAATATACCATAGAAAAATCCCATAAAGAACGAAAATGCAAGGTGATTTGCAAGCCAGTAAATCGAATCCAAAATTTTAGGATGGATAATAAAATAATATACCGCACTTAATACTGCCCAAAAGAATGAATATTTGGGACATATAACGCCTTGTATATTGCCCCATTCGTTCTCATAATCCCAAAGTTTTATTTTCATTTTCCTGATGAAAATAATTCCGGCAATATATTCTATACATGTAACCACCATTGCCATAGTCAAAAACAACACTATTTTTGAAACTATTATGTTCTGAATAAATGTGATCTCCATATGTGCAAGAATATAAAGTGCACAAAGACTAAATCCATAAAGTGGCAAATAAGGACCTGTTAAAAATCCCGGATTAATCCACTTTCTCTCCGGATTTGCGGCTGAAATAAATCGTCTGTAAAAAACTTCAAGCACCCATCCAAACAAACTTCCCATAAGAAATAATAAAGCTAATACCAATAAAATATTAAGACTGATTTCCATTTTTTTAATTAATGTATCTCTTATATATAAAATCTATGTATAAACTTTTCCTATTCAATCCTTATACTGACAAATAGACTGACACATAATTTTTTAACATATTACAGATCATCATCACTCCAATATAAGATTACATTATCCTTTCCATAAAATTAGTTTACATAAAGTCAAACAGCGATATCTGATTCGACTCTGCCATATCCCCCAATATTCCGAGGTCTGCCATCGTTTCTATCACTGTCTTACTGATTTTTGCCCTATCTCTCAAATCATCCTTTGACAAAAACTGTCCGTCAAGTGCCGCATCAACGAGACCATCTGCCGCCTTGTCACCCATTCCGTCTATTGTGCTGAGTGCCGGCATCAGTTTACCATCAATTATCTGAAATTTATGTGCTGCGACCTTATATAAATCAATCGGCATAAACTCAAATCCTCTTGCGTACATCTCCTGCACAAGTTTCATATCCTTTAACATATCTTCCTCAGATTTCGACAACTCTTTTGTCTCTTTTCGCTTTTTAAAATCTGCGATATAAAACTCAAGTCTTTCCCTTCCCATACACATATGGGCATAGTCAAAGGCAGACGCCCTGATACTAAAATAAGCCGCATAATAGGCCAGTGGATAAAATACCTTAAAATAGGCTATCCTGTATGCCATCATAACATATGCCGCCGCATGCGCTTTCGGGAACATATACTTAATCTTCTGGCACGACTCTATATACCAGTCAGGCACATTATGTTTTTTCATTTCCTCTATCCACTCTGGTTTTAGTCCTTTTCCTTTACGCACTGATTCCATAATGGTAAATGACTGCTCCGATTCAAGCCCCATGCTAATCAGATATATCATTATATCGTCTCGTGTACAGATTGCTGTTGAAATTGTTGCATCTCCTGTACTAATATAGTATTGTGCATTGTTGAGCCACACATCCGTACCATGGGAAAGCCCCGAAATCCTTACAAGATCAGAAAATGTCTGTGGCTTTGTATCCATTAACATCTGTATAACAAAATCCGTACCAAACTCCGGTATTCCAAGTGAACCAAGCTCACATCCCCCTATATCATCAGGAGAAATTCCAAGTGCCTTTGTGCTTGCAAACAACGACATTACCTCCTGATTATCAAGTGGAATCTCTTTCGCATCAATGCCTGTCAAATCCTCTAACATTCTAATCATTGTGGGATCGTCGTGTCCCAGAATATCAAGTTTCAACAGATTATGGTCAATGGCATGATAATCAAAATGCGTTGTAATCGTTTTGGTCGTCATGTCATTCGCTGGATGCTGAACAGGTGTGAATTTGTTAATATTATGCCCTATAGGAAGAACAACGATTCCTCCCGGATGCTGTCCGGTCGTTCGTCTTACTCCGGTACAGCCTTTTGCAATTCTTGTCACCTCGCACCTTCTCTTTTTGATATTTCTCTCCTCACAGTATTTTCTTACAAAGGCTTCTGCTGTCTTATCAGCCAGTGTACCTATGGTTCCTGCCCTAAAAGTCTGTCCTTTTCCAAAAATAACTTCTGTATATTCATGCGCCTTACTCTGATACTCTCCTGAGAAGTTCAAGTCAATATCCGGCTCCTTATTTCCCTTGAATCCAAGGAATGTCTCGAATGGGATATCAAACCCGGCCTTTGTGAGATCTTCTCCACACTCAGGGCATTTTTTATCAGGCATATCACATCCTGAACCACCACCATACTTTTTGACTTCATCAGAGTCAAAATCATAGTAATGGCACTTTTTACAGTAGTAATGAGGACTTAACGGATTAACCTCCGTGATACCTGCCATCGTTGCCACAAATGAAGAACCTACGGACCCTCTGGAACCTACAAGGTATCCGTCCTCATTAGACTTCCACACCAATTTCTGTGCGATAATGTACATAACCGCAAATCCGTTCGATATAATCGAATTTAATTCTCTCTCAAGTCTCTCTGTCACTATTTCCGGGAGATTCTCCCCATACATACTATGTGCAGTATTATAACAGATTTCTCTCAGTATCTTATCAGAATCTTCAATAACCGGAGGACATTTATCAGGACATACCGGAAACATATTTTCCACCATATCCGCTATCTTATTTGTATTTTCTACCACAACCTCATACGCCTTATCACTTCCAAGATATTTGAATTCCTCTAACATCTCATCTGTTGTTCTAAGATATAATGGTGCCTGCTTATCAGCATCTTTAAATCCTTTACATGCCATGATAATCCTTCGATACACCTCGTCCTGAGGATCGAGAAAATGCACATCACATGTTGCAACAACAGGCTTATTAAACTGTTCGCCAAGTTTTACGATTCTTCGATTGATATTCTGCAAATCCTCTACAGAAGAGATTGCATAGTCGTCACTGTCTAACATAAATTGATTATTTCCCACTGGCTGTATCTCAAGATAGTCGTAAAATTCCACAATTCTCGCTATCTCCTCATCACTTCTTCCACCAATCAGAGCCTGATAGAGCTCACCTGCCTCACAAGCCGAACCAATCAAAAGCCCTTCTTTATGCATTAAGAAATCACTCTTTGGTATTTTCGGCTGTCTGTGAAAATATTTAATATTAGAATTCGAGACAAGTTCAAAAAGATTTACTCTTCCTGTCTCATTCAGTGCAATGATAATAGCATGATGAGAAGGCATTTTTCTGATGCTTTCTTCTGAATTTTTCTCCATATGATTGAGATCGTCAAGGTTATAAATATCTCTTTCCTTTAACATCTCAATAAATTTTACAAAAATCTCTGCTGTACACTGTGCGTCATACACAGCCCTGTGATGATTATCAAGCACGATTCCTAGTGCTTTAGCAACAGTGTCTAACTTAAACCTGTTAAGCTGTGGCAACAGAAGTCTTGCAAGTGATACTGTATCAACAATAGTGAACTCTTTTACTATTCCTAAATTTTTTGATTTGTTTATGATAAAGCTCATATCAAAATCCGCATTATGTGCAACCATCACACAATCTTTTGAAAAGTCAAGAAATTTCGGCAATATTTCTTCAATAAACGGAGCATCTATCACCATACTGTCATTGATATGTGTTACTTCCTCAATCCTTGGAGGTATCGGTTCTCTCGGATTAACAAAGGTACTGAATGTATCGACAATCTTTCCGTTACTTACCTTGACAGCTCCAATCTCAATAATATTGTTAATCTCCGGACTGAATCCCGTCGTCTCTAAATCAAATACAACATAATCACTGTCAAGCGACTGTCCTTTAGAAGATGTGACAATGTTTTTCAAATCATCTACCAGATATGCCTCAACACCATAAAGCATTTTAAAGTCAAATGGTTCTTTAAAGCTGAATTTTCCCTCAAGTTTTTGCAATGCATGCCATGCCTCCGTAAATCCCTGCACAACACCATGGTCGGTGATAGCAAGTGCTGTATGTCCCCATTCCTTTGCCCTTGCAATCAGGTCTTTTACATCTGCCACACCATCCATATCACTTAATTTTGTATGACAGTGAAGCTCTACTCTTTTGACAGGACTTGTATCCATTCTCTTTACTGTAAAGTCACTTGTTTTCATAATTCCATGAACAGAGTTAATGATAAGTTCCCTATCAAATTTATCAACCGTTGTCATTCCTTTTACCTTGATAAACGCCCCCTTTTTCACTCCGGCATACAAATCAGGAAGATTTTCATTCGGCATAAATAATTTTACAACAATGGAATCGGTAAAATCGGTGATAATGATACTTACAATTGTCTTTTCATTTCTGATAGCTCTCTCTTCAATATCAGCAACCTGTCCTCGTACAATCACTTCCCCTATCTCATCTTCAATCTCGTTTAGTGCTATAGACTGACCAACAAAATCACGTCCATAAATTACGTCAGGATTGTCGGAACGCTTGAAACTTCTTGTGAATCCTCCCTCTTTTTTCTTGAATTCTTTCTTGTACTCACCACCATTTGAAAATCCTGATTTCACTCCTGCATTTCCCAATTTTCTTTCTGCCTGATTACTTCCGCCTTTTATACTTAAACCTGTACTCTCCTTACTCGTTCCGGCTTTTTTATTGACACCACTATCTTTCGCTTTACTGTTATCTGCCTGTGCCTTATTTCTTCCACCACCATTATTATACTCCTCTCCTGAATACGCATTTTCATCTTCGGTATGATATGACAATTTCTTTCCACCGTTTACTTTTGTGATAATTGCTTCTATTTCCTGCTTAATCTTTAATTCTTTGAATTTTTCATATTTACTTTCAGGAGGCTCAACAAATTTGTAACGTATTTCAGTCGGCACACCACACCTCTCATTAAAAATCTTCTCAAGGATTCTTTTTAATTCACTCGATTTATCCTCAGATATAATTGTATCAGGGAGGCTAATCTGCATGATATCTGCCTCAAAACTCACTTCTGCCTTGCTTAACATACTGTACTCTACCGGACTGTGACCAGCTATTTCAAGCAATATACTGTCCTTGTACATTCTGTAAAGATTTTCTGGATTATACTGGCTCGAAAGATGAAAATTCTCAACTATTTTGATGTCCTTTCTTCCCATAAACAACTTTGCAATTTCTTTTTCTGCCTTGTATATATCCTGTTTGTGAATTAGTCTTTTGCTGTCTATATAAACACGAATAGAACCCTTTGAGCGATTACTTACTATTCTTTTCACCATTACATCACCAAAGAGTTCTCTCATTTCTTCATTTTCTCCAAAACCTGTAAATACTTCTAAAAATCTTTTTGCTTCCAATGATAATCAACCTTTCAATTACTTATCAATTTATATTATGATTGACTAAGTTCATTCATAACAATATCTGCCACTTCATCTGCCACTGCAAGCTTATAACCAAGTCTTGTCTTCTGTGGTGGAATTTCTACATAATATCCTTTTGCTTTTCCATTAAAATCTACTGCAAAATACACCTGTCCCGGAACACTATCCTCAAAATTAGCCGGATCTACATTTCCCATTGTCCCTGTTACTCCAATGCCTATATTGGCACGATACGACTTTCTGCACGCTTTTGCCATTTCAATCGCCGTTTCTATTGAATAGACACTGAATTTTTCCAGTACCTCTTGTGGAACTCCCTGCATTATCTTTGCCTCATTGCTATATGTAATAAAAGCACCCTTTAAGATAGCTGATGAACCTTCTGTATCTGTAATAAGAGAGGCAATCTGACCTGATGTGGCACTTTCCATCGTTGTGACCGTCAGTTTCTTTTCAATCAGTGTTAAGGTTAGTTGTCTGTATTTTTCTCTTATTTTCTGCTCATTATATTCTTTCATATTATCACTCACACATTTGCTTAAGCTCAGACTCAAACTCACTCAAAAGCTCACTCTCCGGCACTTTTCTTATAATCTCACCTTTCTTAATAATCAGACCCTCTCCTTTGCCTCCGGCAATTCCTAAATCTGCTTCTCTTGCTTCCCCCGGACCATTAACCACACAGCCCATCACTGCCACTTTGATATCTGCTTTATAATTTTCAACAATCTTTTCAACCTTGTTGGCAAGGGAAATCAAATCAATCTGTGTTCTTCCGCATGTTGGACAGGATACAACACTGATTCCCCCTTTTCTTAAGCCTAATGTTTTCAAAATCAGATTTGCTGTTCGTATCTCCTCAACCGGATCTCCCGTAAGCGACACTCTAATGGTATCTCCAATTCCTTTGTGAAGGATAATTCCAAGTCCAACTGAGGATTTGATATTGCCTGAATAAAGTGTTCCCGATTCTGTAATTCCCACATGCAGTGGATAATCTGTTTTCTTTGCTATCAATTCATGTGCCTCTACACACATCAACACATCTGATGATTTGATACTTATCACAAGATTATCATATCCAAGCTCTTCTATCATTTTCACCTTGTTCATTGCACTCTCAACAATACCCTCTGCTGTAACATGTCCGTATTTTTCAAGAATTTCTTTTTCAAGTGAACCACTGTTCACTCCGACTCTTATCGGAATATTTCTGTCTTTTGCAATATCAACAACTGCTTTTACCCTGTCAATTGAACCAATATTTCCTGGATTTATTCTGATTTTATCAGCTCCATTTTCCATCGCCGCTATTGCCAGTCTGTAGTCAAAATGAATATCTGCAACAAGTGGTATTGTAATTTGTTTTTTGATTTCTTTTATCGCTTCTGCCGCCTCCATCGTCGGCACTGCACATCTTATAATATCACAACCAGCTACTGTCAGTTCCTTAATCTGTTTGACTGTTGCCTTAACATCCTCTGTTTTTGTATTTGTCATTGACTGAATAAGTATATCATTTCCTCCTCCAATTACCCTGTCTCCGATTTTTATGGTCCTTGTATTGTCACGATACATTTTCACTCATCCCTTTCTATATCCTTATATTCATTCCTGCTTATTCTTATATTTATTATTCTTATATTTATTATTCTTATATCTGTATTAAATCAATTACTATTCATAAAAATCTGCAAAAATATCTGTTTTATGTCTGTACCTATTGTAACACTTATTTTCTTTTTTGAATAGTGACTAATAAAAAAAGGCTGTCAAATCAATTTGGCAATTAATTCGACAGCCACTTTATCTAGAAAAACTTTGTAATATCATTTGCCAGTATGACAACCATCAATATCATCAACAGTACCATTCCCGCAAAATGAACAATCGCCTCTTTTTCCTTTGGCACGGGTTTTCCTCTGACTGCTTCAATAATAAGAAATACCAGTCGTCCTCCATCAAGTGCCGGAATAGGCAGTAAATTTACAACCCCAAGGTTCACGCTAATCACCATTGTAAGATAGGCAATATCCAAAAATACATAATACAATCCATATTCCTTAGATTCTTCATAAGAATCCCCTACTATCTTGACAATGCCTACAGGTCCTGATACATCATCTCTGCTTGCCTTTCCTGTGAATATCATCTTAAATCCTGAAATAGTCGCATCCATATCATATCTCAATTCGGTAAAACTATATCTTATGACCTGCCATGGATTTGCCTCTTCTCTATCACCCACATCCAATCCGTCTGTATATCCTGCCAGTTTAGGTGTCACTGTAAACTCAAGTTCTTTTTCATCACGACTCACAGTAAGTACCAACTCTTTATCTGATATAGGATGTTCTGTAATATAACTGTGTACTTCCTCTCCTGACTTTAATTCATTCCCATCAATTCCTATAATGATATCACCACTTCTTATACCGGCTTCATATACTGCTGTATTCTCACCGACTTCAACCGTACATGGTTCATCACTTGACATATATGAAATTCCAAGACTATAGTATTTTTCCGGTATAATCTGTGTTGTATACTCTTTGCCTCCTCTTTCGTACTTTACCTTCACCGGACTTCCATCTAACGTATGCAAGTACTTATACAGCCACAAATCACGCCATATCACTATATTCTCACCATCATATTCAGTAATAATATCACCTTTTTGAATACCTGCTTTACTCACTGCTGAATTTTCACTGACACTCATAACTTTTGCCACATCAAATCCTACCAGGCTGATATACACAACAGAAATAACAAACGCCAAAAGAAAATTAAACATTGGACCCGCCACTACTACTGCCATTCTTGCCCATACTGACTTGCTTCCAAATGAATTTTCAGCACCAGACTCTTCATCTTCTCCAACCATCATGCAAGAGCCGCCAAACGGAATCAGTTTCCATGAATATTTTGTTCCACCTTTGTCAAAACTTACAATTCTCGGTCCCATACCAAGAGAAAATTCAGTCACTCCTATTCCATTTTTCTTGGCCAGAAGAAAATGTCCAAATTCGTGTATCAGAACCAATACACTAAATACAATAACTGACAATACTATGCTCATAAATTAAATCCCTTTCTGCTAATAATACTCTAAATGTTATGTTTTTGTTGAACCCAAGGTCATACTTTTTCATGAAGTCATGCAACGTATGATCTTTTGACCCTAGTATCATTATATTTAACAGTATAATGTATAATTCTGTCTATTTTGTGAATTTATCGTTTCAACTAAAAGAAGTTGAAATTTTATTATTACTGCGCACACTTTCATGAGCTTCTTTTTCTGCCTCAAGTATCTGTTCAAGAGAAGGATTTTCTGTTACCTTGTGACCTTCCATTGCTTTTTCTATCAATTCTGCAATCTCTAAATATTTTATTTCTCTGTTTAAAAACTTAGCAACTGCATATTCATTTGCAGCATTATAAATTGTCGGCATTGTTCCACCGATACGTCCTGCCTTGTATGCAAGTGCAAATCCTCTAAACTTCTCTGTATCCGGTTTCAAGAATGTGATGCTTCCTATTTTGGCAAAATCAACACGTTCCCCAACAAGGTACTTTCTATCCGGATAATACAATGCATACTGGATAGGAAGCTTCATATCCGGTGTTCCAAGCTGTGCCATAATGCCTCCATCAACATACTCAACCATGGAATGAATCAAACTCTGTGGCTGTATGACAACATCAATATTGTCATAATCAACATCAAACAGCCACCTTGCCTCCATTACCTCCAGACCTTTGTTAACCATTGTTGATGAATCTATGGTTATCTTCTTACCCATCGACCAGTTCGGATGTTTCAACGCAGCTTCCACTGTCACATTTTTAAGCTCATCCAATGTAGAATTTCTAAATGGTCCGCCTGATGCTGTAAGGATAATCTTGCTTACCTGAGATTGTTTGTTTCCCTGAAGTGACTGGAATATTGCACTATGCTCACTGTCAACCGGCAAAATCTTCACTCTGCACTCTTTCGCAAGTTTCATGATAATATGACCTGCTGTCACTAATGTCTCTTTATTTGCAAGCGCAATATCTTTGTGTGCTTTGATGGCTGCTATCGTCGGCTTTATTCCTATCATTCCAACAACTGCGGTAAGTACGATATCAGCACTTTCAATCACTGCTGTTTCAATGAGTCCCTCCATTCCGCTTACAACTTTTATATTCAAATCAGCTATCTTAACACTTAATTCTTTTGCCTTTTCTTCATCATATACACATATCAGCTCCGGCTTAAATTCTCTTGCCTGTTTTTCAAGAAGTTCTATATTACTTCCGGCACTTAATGCGACCACTTCTATATCCTCATTACATCTTACTATCTCCAAAGTTTGTGTTCCGATAGAACCAGTCGAACCCAAAATGGACAATCTTTTCATAGATACCCTTCTTTCTTAAATTCATTATTTATCATATTCTTTGTAATTTTCACATTTAATATAATGAATACCTTACTTTTGTAAAAACTCAACAAGGTAAAATATAATCGGCGCAGTGATAATAACGCTATCAAATCTGTCTAAAATCCCTCCATGTCCCGGTATTAACTTGCTATAATCTTTAATATCATGGTCTCTTTTGATTCCTGATGCCGTCAAATCACCAATCTGTGAAATAATGCCTCCTATCGCGCAAACTACAGGAAATATTATTTTTGCATTTTCAATTGTTAATTTATCTGCAAAAATGCTTGCATATATAAATCCTAATAATGCTGCACCAACAATACCGCCAATACCACCTTCAATTGACTTCTTAGGGCTGAGCACCGGTGCCATTTTGTGCTTTCCAAACATTACACCAACAAGATAGGCACATGTATCACATCCCCATGAACAAAGGAAAATCAACCAGACAATATATTTTCCATCTGTCATCACTCTCACCTGATAGATGTAGGATAGCATAAACACGACATAGAATATTCCAAAAAAGCATACCATGATTTCATCTGCCTTAAACTTTGGAAATGTAAACACATACACTGCCATAAGACATATCAGATAGGCTGTCATCAATACAATCAAATATTCGTTGTAATGAAGTCTGATAAGAACATAATATGCAATTGCTGCAATATATCCCAAAAATCCCGGTATCTTCCACTGCATCTTGAACACTCTTAACAATTCAAATAATCCGATAAGAGAAATGATGACAGTTGTCGCAAGCAATACATCATTCCCTGTAATAATGGTAACAATTGCTATTACTACAAGGACTATACCGCTGATAAGTCTCTCCAAAAATGATTTTGTCATTAATTTTTTGATAGCTGACATCGGTTCACCTTATTTAACCTTTCCAAATCTTCTGTCACGACTGTTATATTTCTCTATTGCTTTTATCAGCTCTTTTTTATTAAAATCAGGCCATAATACGTCTGTGAAATAAAATTCTGTGTAAGCAAGCTGCCAAAGAAGGAAATTAGAAAGTCTTTCTTCACCACTGGTTCTTATCAGCAGATCGGGATCCGGTAACCCCGAAGTATCGAGATAATCACTTATCAGTTTTTCATCTATCTGCTCCGGCTGAATCTTTCCATCAGTGGTGTCTTTTACGATATTTGTAACTGCTCTTCTTATCTCATCACGGCTTCCATAATTGATTGCAATTGTAAAATTAAGTCCTGTATTATTCTTTGTACTTTCTTCAAGTTCATTAATCTTGTCTTTTATATCATCACTGAGTCTAGACTTTTCTCCTATTACACGCACCCGCATATTATTCTTATTAGAACGCTGTATACATGTTTTCAAATAAGTTCTTAGAATTTTCATAAGAGCATTCACTTCCTCTTTAGAGCGATTCCAATTTTCTGTAGAAAACGCGTATACTGTAAGATATTTGATACCTATATCATCAGCATCCTCTAAAATTTGTTCAACTGTTTTTGCCCCCTGCATATGGCCATAATTTCTCGGCATTAATCTTTTTTTTGCCCATCTTCCATTTCCATCTAATATAACCGCAACATGGTTCGGGATAACCAAATCGTTTATCTCAACATTCTTCGCCACTTTTGTCCTCCATATATATACCAAAAAGGGATTGCTTATTTCATAAGCCTCCCTTTTTCATGTTTTAATTTTACATTAAATTCTTTTATTCATGTACTATAACATTCCTACTATATATAGTATTCATTGTAACAGTAACATACTCTGCATTTAAACAGTCAATATCTCTTTTGATTTCTCTTCTACAGCCTTGTCTACCTCTGCTACATACTTATCTGTAAGTTTCTGTATTTTATCTTCAAACTGCTTCGATTCATCTTCTGATATTTCTGATGCTTTCACCTGTTTCTTTACAGCATCATTAGCATCTCTTCTGATATTTCTGATTGCAACCTTTGCATTTTCTGATTTCTTCTTTACATCTTTGACAAGATCTTTTCTTCTTTCCTCTGTCAGTTCCGGAAATACAAGTCGTATACTTTTACCATCGTTTGTTGGTGTAATTCCCAAATCTGAACACAAAATGGCTTTCTCAATCTCTTTGATGAGACTTGATTCCCATGGCTGAATCTGTATCATTCTTGCCTCAGGAACTGTCACATTGGCAACCTGCTGTAATGTTGACGCTGTTCCATAATAATCAACTGTTATTTTATCAAGCACATGTGGATTTGCTCTTCCTGCCCTTATCGTAGAAAACTCGCTGTAAAGGCTTTCTAATGATTTCTTCATTTTTTCTTCGTATTGTGATAAATTCTCCATGATATCCTCCATATTATTCTTGAAATTATTCAAGCTTATTTCTTTTTTATCTTAATTTTTATTTCATACAAGATATTTTTTACTTAATACAATCGTATACTGTTATATATTTTCATGTTAACAATAACTTGGTTATGGATTAATATATATTTTTTATACAATAACAGTACCTGTAAATTGACCCGAAACCGCATTAATAATACTATTCTCCTCATTCAGTCCGAATATTTTCATTGGAATCTGATTTTCCATCAAAAGAACTGATGCTGCAAGGTCAATAACACCAAGTTTCTTCTCCACAACTTCTGCAATAGAAAGCTTATCATACTTCTTCGCATCAGGATTCTTGTTCGGATCACTGTCATATACCCCATCAATTGCCTTCGCTGCCAAAATACAATCTGCTTCAATCTCAACAGCTCTCAAAACCATTCCTACATCTGTAGAGAAATACGGATGTCCTATACCGCCTGCGAAAAAACAAACCATGCCTTTTGAAAAATATTTATTTGCTCTGTCTTTTGAAAATAATTTTGTAAATGAGCCACATTCAAATGGTGTCAGCACCTGTGTTTTCATTCCTTCTGTTCTGAAAATCTCCGATACATAGATACAATTCATAACAGTTGCAAGCATGCCAATTGCGTCAGCCTTTGTTCTGTCTATTTTTTCACTTGTTCTTCCTCTCCAGAAATTTCCTCCTCCGATAACAATACCTACCTGTGTTCCATTATCCACGAGTGTTTTCACTTGTTTTGCTACTTCCACAACTGTCGGCTCATCAAATCCTGTCTTTTTATCACCTGCAAGTGCTTCACCACTGAGTTTAAGCAAAACTCTATTTATCTTCTCCATTGCACATTTTCCTCCATCATCACGCCAAATCATACACTATTATTATTGGTAATGCTTTTAATTATAGTTCTACTACTGCTCTGCAAATCCATTGAATTTTACAGAATAGAAACCATTTATTATTCTATCACACAAACAGTAATTTTAAAAGAGAAAAATTTTAAACTTAAAAATAAGGTTAAAGACATTTACAATATCTTCAACCTTACCTATTTTTATTTACTATTTAGCATAATCAACTACCCTGCTTTCTCTGATTACACTAATCTTTATCTGACCAGGATACTCTAATTCTTGTTCAATCTGCTTAGATAAGTCTCTAGCCAAAAGTATCATTTCTGTGTCGTTTACCTGTTCAGGAACAACCATTACTCTAATCTCTCTACCTGCTTGAATAGCAAAAGATTTTTCAACGCCTTTAAATGAATTGGTAATATCTTCTAATTGTTTCAATCTGTTGGTATATGTTTCTAATGTCTCTCTACGTGCTCCAGGTCTCGCAGCCGATATCGTATCTGCTGCCTGTACAATACACGCAATCAATGATTCAGGTTCAACATCACCATGATGAGCTTCTACAGCATTAATGACAATCTGTGATTCTTTGTATTTTCTACACAAATCTACACCAATCTGAATATGTGAACCTTCCATTTCATGGTCAAGAGATTTACCAATATCATGTAATAAACCTGCACGTTTTGCTGTTCTGATATCCACACCTATCTCGCTTGCTAATAAACCTGATAAATGTGCCACTTCAATTGAATGCTTCAGTGCGTTTTGTCCATAACTTGTTCTGAATTTCATCCTTCCTAACAATTTCACTAACTCAGGATGAATTCCATGAACACCAACTTCTAATGTTGCAGCTTCACCTTCTTCACGCATCATAGTTTCGACTTCTTTTTGAGCCTTTTCAACCATTTCTTCAATTCTCGCCGGATGAATTCTTCCATCAACGATAAGTTTCTCCAACGCAATACGTGCCACTTCACGTCTTATTGGATCGAATCCTGAAAGGATAACTGCTTCTGGTGTATCATCAATAATCAAATCAACACCTGTCATTGTCTCAAGAGTTCTAATATTTCTGCCCTCTCTTCCAATAATCCTTCCTTTCATTTCATCATTAGGCAATTGAACCACTGAAATTGTTGTCTCTGAAACGTGATCTGCTGCACATTTCTGTATTGCATTGACAACATATTCCTTTGCCTTTTTGTCTGCTTCTTCCTTAGCTCTGCTTTCGAGTTCTTTAATCATCTTAGCAGTATCAATCTTTACTTCTTCTTCAACAGTTTTTAACAAATATTCTTTTGCTTGTTCGGAGGTAAGACCAGAGATTCTTTCTAATTCCTGTACACGCTGTTCATTTAACTTAGCAATATCGTCACGCATCTTAGCTAACTCTTCTTCACGTTTAGCTAATGAGCTTTCTTTCTTTTCCATAAGCTCTGACTTTTTATCAAGAGCTTCTTCTTTTGAAAGAACACGTTTTTCATAACGCTGTATCTCAGCTCTGCGTTCCTTTGTCTCCTTCTCAAGCTCATTCATAGTCTTTAGAGACTCTTCCTTTGCTTCGAGAACCGCTTCTCTCTTTGTTGTCTCGGCTGTCTTAAGTGCTTCATCAATAATCTCTCTTGATCTCTCTTCAGCACTGCCTATTTTTGCTTCATAATTCTTTTTATGATTATTGACTGCAAGAATCCATGTGACAGGAGCGGCTATAACCAAAGTAACAACAACGGAAATCACTATGACAATCGGTGTGGTCACAGGAACACCTCCTTATTCAGTTTTCATTGTACATAATACAACATATAGATTTTATACTGTTTTCACAATTATGTCAAGTAAAGTTGAAACTTTTATGGTAATTTTGTGATGATTAGGTACTGCTCACATAATTAACTTGCAAACAAAAAAGAAGTGTATCACCTACACTTCTTTTTTAAAAAACAACCAATATAATACCAAAATCACAAAGTCATGCGTTACTTGCATAAAAATATGTTAATAATTTAATTTCTTCTCAAAATACTCTTTCAACTCAGAAATGGCAACTCTTTCCTGTTCCATTGTATCCCTGTCTCTGACAGTAACACATCCATCTGTCTCAGATTCAAAGTCATATGTTACGCAGAACGGCGTTCCAATCTCATCTTGTCTTCTGTATCTCTTACCAATATTTCCTCTGTCATCATATTCACAATTATAATATTTACAAAGTTCTGTATAAATCTTTTCTGTGCCTTCTGCTAACTTCTTAGATAACGGGAATACACCAATCTTTACAGGTGCAAGTGCCGGATGGAAATGAAGAACTGTACGCATATCAGGCTTTTCTTCTGTTCCAATATTCTCCTCATCATAAGCAGCACATAAAAATGCCAGTGTCACTCTGTCAGCACCAAGCGACGGCTCAATTACATAAGGAATATACTTCTCTTTTGTTTCATCATCAAAATATGACATATCTTCACTTGATGTGTTCTGATGCTGGGTAAGGTCATAATCTGTTCTGTCAGCAATACCCCAAAGTTCACCCCATCCAAATGGGAATAAAAATTCAATATCTGATGTTGC
The DNA here is from genome assembly GCA_902786365.1 of uncultured Lachnospiraceae bacterium. GTDB lineage: Bacteria > Bacillota > Clostridia > Lachnospirales > Lachnospiraceae > Bovifimicola. The sequence goes on from CADACD010000001.1 coordinate 50,074, forward strand.
CTTGCTGTAGAATGATAATTCTTCCTTAGAGTGATCTCTCACTCTCATCTCATCTTCTTTCATTCCCAAATCTTTGAGCCAGTTAATACAGAATTCTCTCCAATACGAAAACCACTCGAGGTCTGTATCAGGTTTACAGAAGAATTCAAGTTCCATCTGTTCAAACTCTCTTGTTCTGAAAGTAAAGTTACCAGGTGTGATTTCATTTCTGAAAGATTTACCAATCTGTCCGATTCCAAAAGGAACTTTCTTTCTTGAGGTTCTCTGAACGTTCTTAAAGTTGACAAAAATACCCTGTGCTGTCTCAGGTCTTAAGTAAACTGTATTCTTCGCATCTTCTGTCACTCCCTGAAAAGTCTTAAACATCAGATTGAACTGTCTGATATCTGTAAAATTATGTTTTCCACATGTAGGACATAAAATATTCTTTTCATCAATGAAATTCTTCATCTGCTCCTGTGTCCAGCCGTCAACAGATCCTTCAAGTTCAAAATTATTCTCCTCAGCCCAATCTTCAATAATCTTATCTGCTCTGAATCTCTCATGGCATTCCTTACAGTCCATCAACGGATCTGAAAAACCTCCCAGATGTCCTGATGCAACCCATGTCTGAGGGTTCATCAGTATTGCACAATCAACACCGACATTATAAGGATTTTCCTGAATAAACTTTTTCCACCAGGCTTTCTTCACATTATTTTTGAGCTCAACACCAAGATTGCCATAATCCCATGTATTAGCAAGACCTCCATATATTTCTGAACCCGGATAAACAAATCCTCTTGATTTTGCAAGTGCTACTATTTTTTCTAATGTCTTTTCAGAATTCTGCATTCTTTTTCTTCCTTTCCACATTCCTAGATTTCAAGTATTATTTTCTTCTAACCAGCTCTATGTTTCATTCATTTTTTATTTTATATATGATATAATTCTCTTTTTTATCTGATGTAATGACAAGTCCCGATTTGCTGTCATATTCTACTGTCCCATTAAAGGCAATAACCTCCCCCGGTATCGTCATATTGAATCCCTGATTTGTAAACAGAACATATGTCCCTTCAGCTTTTGCAATATCCTCTATATCATCAATCTTATTTCCTGATAAATCAGTAAATCTACCTACTGCCTTATATCCTTGCGATATACCAGTCTCATATTTTCCAATAAAAAGTCTGGCATTACGATTGCTGTCAACATAATTTCTTTCATATTCAACATAATCCTGACAATCAATAAACTGAAGACCTAACTTTGCCTTCCCATTCTCCACCAAAAGTTCTTTCTTTGACATTCCACTGGAAGATGCTTTCGCATAATTTGTATTAAATTCATTAATTTCTGAATCTATCATGCTCTCCAGCTCATCCTTGTCATAATAATCCTCTTCAAAATCTTCTTCATAAATTATTGTAAAAGTATTATCTGAATCTAATACAAAATTCGCAGCTTTCTTCTCTGTTTTTTTATTATCACTACTACTGTCACTATTGCTTTTTTTCTTTGATTTTGAACAACCGACAACAGCAACAGCCATTACCATCAGAAAAAGAAAGATTACTAATTTTTTCATTCTTTTCATTTGATTACTCACCTTTCTTAATAAAAAATCGAGAATATTATACTCCAATAACTGATTAATTTCAAGTTAGTTTTATACTTCTGTAAAGCATTTATGTGATTTTTTACATAAAACTTGTCTTTTATTCACATAATTTCGCAATCGTTTTATATCTGCGTCATTATGTAATCATATAATTTAATATATTCAACGATTTAAATTCTCTGTCCACATACCTACGGATATATTTTCTCATGATAAATTCCAATTCCGACAGTATCTCATCTTTTAAAACAAATGTATACAATTTTTCAACCGGCGTTGAGATAATAAACTGCATGGCATACAAAGTTGATGTCTGAACTTCTGTGGCATCATTTACTTTTCCCACACAACCAGGACATAACATTCCACCTCTTGTCACACTAAAATATTTTAATTCTTTTGACTTACAGAATATACATTCAAATACCTGCGGATATTCACCATTTATTACCATACATTTCAGTTCAAATATGCATTTGACTAGACGATTTGGAATCCTGCCATTCAAAAGTGCACGAAGCGTCTGGTAAACTAATTTTAAAAGTTCTGTACTCTCTATATTTTCTTTTGATAAATAATCTGCAAATTCCAGAAAATAGCAGCCATAACACATCACTTCCATATCATTTGATATCTCTGTAAAATAATTTTCTATATCCGCTTTTACGAGACTATAAGCATCTTTCCCTTCGTACAATGTAAATTTGCCAAATGTAAATACTCTTGTCACAGATACAAACTGACTTTTTGGCCTTCTTGCCCCTCGGGCAAATGCAACGATCTTTCCACGTTCTTTTGTAAGAATCACAAGACGCTTATCATACTCTGAAACATCAGATGTTTTTATAATGATTCCAGTCAAAACTATATTATCCAATTCTCTCACCACTATTTTTCAATCAACATTCATGTGTTATGAAATATCATTTTTATCATATCCAAAATTCTTCAAAAGAAAATCGCTGTCTCTCCACTCTTTTTTTACTTTCACCCACAGCTTTAAATTGACCTGCTGTTCCACAAGTCTTTCTATCTCATATCTTGCAGCACTGCCTATCTTTTTCAACATTGTACCACCTTTACCAATAATAATTCCTTTATGAGAATCTCTCTCACATATGATGGTAGCATCAATATCAACAATGTCTGCTTTCTTTCTATAATTCATCCGGTCAATTGAAACAGCAATTCCATGAGGTATCTCATCATCAAGACATTTTAAAGCTTTCTCCCTTATCAGCTCTGCTGCAATCTGACGTATCGGCTGATCTGTAACTGTATCTTCATCATAATAAGCATGACCATAAGGAAGATATTGATAAATCATATCAATCACTGTATCAACATTATTCCCCTTGACTGCAGAACAAGGTATGATTTCCATAAAATCATATTCTTTTCTGTATACATCAATAAACTTAAATATTTCATTTTTCTCTACTTTATCGACTTTATTAATAATCAAAAATACAGGTGTCTTTACTTTTTTCAACTGTTCAATGATATGTCTCTCGCCTGCACCTATAAAGGTGGTTGGTTCAACAAGCCACAATATCACATCTACCTCATTCAGTGTTCTCTCTGCCACATTTACCATATAATTTCCCAGTTTATTTTTTGCTTTGTGTATTCCGGGAGTGTCAAGAAATACAATCTGCCCTCTCTCATCTGTATAAACTGTCTGTATGCGGTTCCTTGTTGTCTGAGGTTTGTTCGATGTTATGGCAATTTTCTGTCCGATAATTCTGTTCATCAAAGTTGATTTTCCCACATTAGGCCTTCCAATCAATGTGACAAAACCCGCTTTTTGCTGAGTATCTGTAATTACCTTCTCTTTCTTATCATCATTTAATCCGATATTATCCATCGATTTTATATTATTCTGTAATACTGTATCATTCTGCACTTCTACATTATTCTGCACTTCTGTATTGTTTTGATTTTCTGTACCTTGTCTGTTTTTCATTCTTTTTATTCTTCATCCTTTCATACACTTTTTATGATGACAGCAATCTTATCTGTATTATTCGAAGAAATTCACTGTTGTCTTAAACAACTCGGCATCTTCTTCAATTTTTCCTTCATTTCCTACAACACACAGATTGACATCTTCAAGAACCGATGCCACAAGTTTCCAAAGACTTCTCATCTTTTTTGCATCTGCACAAAGAACCTGCATTCTGTCTTTCTTTAAATTTTCAATTTTTTCATTGTTAAGATAGGCACTCATGGAGCGGTTTCCTTTGGCTGCTGCGGTAAGCGGTGTATCCATTCCACTGATTGTTCCTATCACATACTTTGTCATATTTCTCTCATCAGTTTCAAAATTCTTAACAAATTCAGGAACCTTTTCAAATACTTCATTGGTTCTTGCTAGATTCGGATCGCGATATGATGAAAAATAGCTCTCACCAGATTTACTAAACACACAATTGCAGCCATAAGCTCCACCCTGCTCTCTGATATTTTTCCATAAGAATTCACTCGAAAGAATCATTTTTAAAACCCTGAGTGCCGCATCGTATTCATATCCTTTTTTCACAAAGTTTCCCGTTCTTGTTACATACTGAACCTGAGCGGATGTCTTAAATCCTTCATTTTTATTGACTGGTGTTATATCATTTTCATATGCAGAGAAATCCATCTTTTTATCATTATTTTTGTCTAATGCATCAATAAGTTTTCCTGCTGCATTTTCAAAATACTGGTATCCTTCATCATTGGCCGTATAGCTGATAATAAGGTTATCTTTTCTGAACACATGCTCAAAAAGCTTTTTGAGAGTATCTGCTATTTCTGTTTTTTTAGCATCATAATTTTTCTCCAACCCTTCTATCAACTTATAATTTTCAATTCCTTTCAGACAGTCATTCACAACACCTACTTTTGATATATAGGAAAGGTTTCTCACAACCGCTGCCGAATCTGCTGAACGCATAAACAATCCCTGAAGATTTGACTTACCCTCACAGATAATTTCATACATACGCTTTTCATCATCAACAATTGTATTAAACATGATTTCCTGTGCAAGCTCGAGTGCTTTTTCAATCTTATCAAAAAATACCTTTCCTTTTACTTCAAACATAATTCTATATTCGTCAAAATCTTCTGAATTTCTATAAAGATTAATTTCCTGATACAATCCTCCTGTATGGATTCCGATTTCATTGCTAAGTTCGCTGAACGAATAATTTTTTGTATTCATATATCCCATAATCCCTTTTAAAACCACGAGATACACCAGTAACTCTTTCGGAACATCCGTCACATCAAACATGAGATTCATATAAGCAATACCATTTGTAAAAATATCATGGCGTACAACTGTCACATCGTTTAACTTTGTCTCCTGATTATAGAAAGGCTCTACCTTATTTGACAAATCTTCTCTCTTAAGAACAGGAATTGTATCTAACTCTTCTTTCGTTGAAGGTGTTTCCTGATAGATTTTCAAATTCTTTGTCCGTTCCACTAAACTCTTTATTTCTTCTGGTGACATCCCCGCCTTGATACCTGCCAGTTTTTCTTTCAATTCGTTATCTTTCTTTGTTGTAAGACCTTTGACCGGTGCAACCACAACAATCGAACGATGGTTGTTATCAATAAAATATTCCTGTATTAGTTTTTCAAAATAATCTGTCTCTAACATCTTTCTTAAAAATGCAAACTGTTCATTCTGCTCTAAATGTCTAAACGGATTTTCATCATCATACAGCCAGCTGTCAAATATCTCAAAACTATACATCAGTCCTTTTGGATAAGAACCGAAATCATTCTCCCTGTACTGGAACTCATAATTATTCAAAGCAGCAAGCAGTGAAGTCTTATCCACACCATCTTTTACCAGTTTTTTAAGTGTCGCATCAATCGTCCTGACAAACTCATCCTTGTCCTTTTCATTGGCATTTTTGGCTGTAAAATTAAAATATGGCTGTATGATATAATTATTATATCTTCCCTGTATATCTTTACCAATGCCCTTATCAAGAAGTGCCTGCTTAATCGGTGCCCCCGGCATGGAAATAACGGCATACTCTAACACTTGCATAGCAAGATACAGCTCTTTATCAAGAATATCCCCTATCACAAAATTATAGGATAAATACGTATTATCATTTGTATCCTCTGATTCTGAAATCGGATATTCTTCTCTTATCTCAGCCATCTTTCCAAATGGAGCCTGCATTTCTATCTCTGAATCAACAGGATTATATTCAAATTCGCTTAAATATTCTTTATCCATCCACTCAAGCATCTCATCCATATCTAAATCTCCATACACATAGATATAGCTGTTTGACGGATGGTAATATCTCTTGTGGAAATCAAGAAACTTTTCATATGTCAGGTCAGGAATAAAATCAGGATTACCTCCGGATTCCACACCGTAGCAGGTATCAGGATAAAGAGACTGTGCTATCACTCTGTCAAGTACATCATCCGGCGATGAAAAAGCACCCTTCATCTCATTATAAACTACACCATTGTATTTCAGTTCACCATCTTCTGACTCAAGACTCTGTGTCACACCCTCCTGATAGAAAATCTCTGGTCTTGAATAAATATTAGGGTGAAATACCGCATCCATATATACATCCACAAGATTTCTAAAATCCTTATCATTCGTACTTGCAACAGGATATACTGTCTTGTCCGGATATGTCATTGCATTTAAAAATGTATTTAACGAACCTTTGACCAATTCCATAAATGGATCCTTGACCGGAAACTTCTTCGAACCACACAAGACACTGTGCTCTGTAATGTGTGCTACTCCTGTATCGTCAGCAGGCGGTGTACGAAATCCAACTGAAAATGTCTTATTATTATCATTGTTTTCTATCAAAATCACTCTTGCACCTGACTTGTTATGTTTTAGCACATATCCGGTTGAGTCAATATCTTTTAAATCCTTTTTCTCTTGTAATGTATATGATGAATGTTTTTTTATGTTCATAAATTACCTCTTCCTATTTTTATTATCATAAATACTGATCGTATTGATATTGTTTACACTATTATCTTTGGCAGTCTGCATTTCAACTCACACAGCCACTTCTCAATAATTCATTAGATGATTATAAAATATATTTTAAACTCTTTCAACATAATTATCACTTTTGGCAATTAATTTATTCTATTTTTTATATCTGTTTAAAACACTGTATTCTTGTTCTTTCATTAATCACTTAGGAATAAAGCTGTCGAAAATAAAGATTTCAAATACATCTCTGACCTTCTCCAGTTCTTCCTCACTCTTAAATGTCCATCCTGCACTGATAAACTTAAACAGTTTTCTCATTATTTTATACTTTTCTATGTTTGCACACTTGTAATTATATGCAATAAAATCAGGTCTTGAAAACATATTTAAAAGCAATCCGTTTAATATAAGACTGACAAATATGCTTCTCTTTTTTCTGTTTTTTATGTAATCAGACACAAGTTGCCCTCTTATAATTTCCGGTCTGTTATCTCTGTACCATTTCAGTGCAAAAGGTCTGAATGACTCAATACAATAATCTTTATGGTAATGACTTTCCCCCAGCTTTTTATTCAATAGTTCTGCCGTTAATGCCGAATTTTTTTCAGCTTTTATTTCTATGACGACAGGAACTCTTTCATCTATTACTTCCAACACTTCTTTTAATATAGGAATACTGTGATTTGTATGGTCAAGTCTATATTCTTTCAATTCTTCATATGTCAAATCTTCCACTTTCTTATTAACGCCACACATTCTTAAAAGTGTCGCATCATGAAATACAACCAATTCCCTGTCTTTGGTGAGTCTCACATCCAACTCAATTCCAAAACCATGCTCCACTGCTCTTTTAAATGCAGGAATAGAATTTTCAGGAATAGAAAGTTTTTCATCAAACAATCCTCTATGTGCAATGTAATGGCTAATAAACGGCTGTATTTTGCTTAATCTTTCCTGTGTAAGTTGATTTGGTTTAATGCACCATATATATAATACTATAATTATCAGAAATACAATTATTAATGTCAATTTCATATCTTCTCCTTGCTTTAACCGGTAGTTATATAGCACGTATTATACCATACTATCAGCTTAATTTGTTGATATACTGTTTATATTATATTCCATTTTGTCTGTTGATAACAGTCAAAATGAAATGTTTTTACACTTTTATTTAACCTGCTTAGTTCTTCAATAATTGCTTTTTTAATGCTCTTCAATAATTACTTGCTTAATCCCCAAAATATGTTATGCTTATACTATCGGCTATTTTATTATCATCCATCAATTGCAAAACTATTTTAGGAAGGATTATAATATCAATTATGAACAACGAAGAAGAACAGCTAAAAAAACGCTTTTTAGAGCTGGCAGAAAAGGCTTATTCAAGAAATATATGCACATTTACCGGTTTTCTCGGACTTATGGAAATGAGCATTTTTTATGAGATTTCTAAAGATGTCTCTTATGCAGAATTTAATTTATCCGGTGGTGCTGATTTTTGCGAAAGAAAAGTAATCCGGTTTGGAAGCCTTGATACACCTTACCCTATTGACTGCATACATATCACTCCGACACTCAAAAAATTTTCTGATGCACTTTCTCATCGTGATTTTCTCGGCGCACTGATTCATCTTGGAATTAAGCGTGATGTGATTGGAGATATCATTGTGAATGATAACGAAGCATTTGTCTTTTGCCTAAATTCCATTACTGATTTTATCCTGCAAAATCTCAGTCGTATCAAACACACTTCTGTAAAATGTCAGATTGCAGCGAAAGTTCCTGACGAGTCATGCATTCATATCGTTCAATGTGAATTGAATGTTGCTTCTTTAAGACTTGATGCTGTGATTGGTGAAATATACAAACTTTCAAGAAGCCAGGCTCAGCTTGCCATACGTGAAAGACGGGTATTTGTCAATGGCAGACTTACCGAAAATAACAGCTATACTGTAAAACCTGATGATGTCATTACTGTACGCGGATTTGGAAGATTCATATTCGGTGATATGATACGAAGTACGAAGAAAGGCAGGTTATTTATAACTGCATTGTTATATCAATAAAACAAACCTTTTTCACAGAAAAACAGCATCATTGTAATGATGCTGTTTTTCTATCTCACACTTTCAACTATCTTACTTTCATGAAGTAGTTCTTCCAATTAATCTAATTCAACGTTAAAGATAAGGATTGATATCAAAAATACACTAAATCATCTTCCGGTTTTTCAGCCTTACTTGAACTAATCAGATATAAAACCGGTCCTTTTCCTCTGTACTCTCTTAAAAATTCTCTCTTTATCTTTGCTGTAACTGTAATCCATTCTTTATCCTGATAATGTGCCTCCACACCTTTTACACATTTACAAAGCATTCCCATAAATGCGATATCATCTGCACAGCATGTCATAGTAAATCTACCTGGCACAAAACTGTTTCCGGATGATTTTGGTGGATTATATACTAATGCGTTAAATTTAACTGTCTTTCCATCATATTTTTTAGGATTTTCCATAGCGTCCATATACCAGATTCCATAATCATCATCTTCAATTTCGATAACATCAGCATTTATATCAAATGGAAGCTCTTCTTCTTTAAGTGCATCTTCATAACCCTCAGCTGCTTCATATCCAACCTGTGCTTTTTTGTTGAATAATTTCACACATCTTCTAAAATCACTTCTCTTAGTCTTGTCTGTACAGCGGTTCATGATAACCATATCCGAACGTGATAATTGTGCAATCATAATAGAACGCATATTTGCCCAATACATGTCAAATGTTGTGGCATCAACAAAAGAAATCACTTGTGCCAATACCCATTCTTCCGGAAAAACTTCATCATTTACTGCATCAAGTTCCCACATACCATTGTATTCTATCATAACACGCTCTGGCTTATAAAATTCTTCACATTTTCTGAAAAATTTCGGATTAATATTTTCTTTTTCTTCTACCTTTTCAAAGAATATATTCTTTTTTGCCAGTTCAGCCTCATCAAATTCTTCTATTCCCTCTTCACATAGTACAATCACTGTTTTTTCACCTTTGTGAAATCCTCTGTCATTTAAGGTATCTCTGATAAAGCTTGTCTTGCCGCTTTCCAGTAATCCAGTAAAAAGGTATACCGGTACCTCTCTATTTGTAGCCATTTTTTTCCTCATTCCTGCACTGTATTTTCATATTGTTGCTGCATCATCAGTGCAAATGCAGCACTATTTTAATCTATATAAGACAGAATAATTCCTTTAATCTGCTCTCATCAGGATTTGTTCCTATGACACAGATGCGTCCTGTATAATCCGGTGTTCCTTTTCTAAGTTCATACTCGCCTGGAACAAGATCAAAGTAAATCCACTCTCCATTCACATCCGGAAGCATTCCCTTTGCTCTTAAAATTACACCATATTCTTCTGTGTTAGCCAATTTTTCAAGGGCATTTTTCACTTCATCTTCTGTATACTTTCTAGGTGTTTCAATTCCCCAGCTTGTAAATACATCATCTGCATGATGATGGTGATGATGGTGGTGATGTCCTTCTTCATGGTCATGATGGTGATGCTCATGGCATTCTTCATGGTCATGATGGTGATGCTCATGGCATTCTTCATGGTCATGATGGTGATGCTCATGCTCTTCTTCATGGTCATGATGGTGATGCTCATGCTCTTCTTCATGGTCATGATGGTGATGCTCTTCTCCATGCGCATGATGATGTCCACACTCCGGACAAATCTCTTCCTCGGCAAGAAGTTCATCTGCAAGGGAACCGGATTTTTCTATTGCAGAAAGAATAATCTCTCCTGTAATATCATCCCAAGGTGTTGTGATAATCGCTGCATTACTGTTATGCTCCTTAAGCAACTCAACACATTCTGCCAGTTTACTTTCCGGAAGCTTCTGTGTACGGCTGATAACGATTGTTCCTGCACTTTCTACCTGATTATTGAAGAATTCACCAAAATTCTTCATATACATCTTTGTCTTCAATCCATCAACTACTGCTGTAGTGCTGTTAAGAACAATATCAGCACCCTCTTCTTCCATTACTTTATTGACAGCCTTTATGACATCCGACAATTTTCCCACTCCTGATGGCTCAATAATAATTCTGTCAGGAGCATATGTTTCTATTACCTCTTTCAAGGCAGTTCCAAAATCACCTACAAGCGAACAGCATATACATCCTGAATTCATCTCTGTAATCTGAACACCTGCATCTTTTAAAAATCCGCCATCTATTCCAATTTCACCAAATTCATTTTCAATTAAAACTAACTTTTCTCCACTTAAAGCTTCTGATAACAATTTCTTAATAAGTGTTGTCTTACCGGCTCCTAAAAATCCTGAAATGATATCAATCTTTGTCATATTTTTACCCATGTATCATACTGTTTTGTCATAATTTTGGCAGTTATATTATGAGAACCACTTCGTGAACATCATAAAGCTACACCCTTCGGCTTTCAGCTAACTTGTTTGCCGTACAAAACAGCTCACATCTATCCTTTCTTTTTATTTTCTATATTTTCTTTTTCCTCATACTTACTAAGTATAACCTTTTAAATTTCTTTGTCAAGAACAAAGTGACCGAAAAATTTATGATGAAAAATATCTGTCAATGCCATTTGCAATTCCCGTCACTATCTGATATTGGTAACTTTCTGTAGCCATCTTTAAATCTTCCTGTGGATTAGACATAAATCCCATCTCAATAATCGTTACAGGTACCTGCGACCAGTTGATTCCACTCATTGTGTCTGTTTCCCACACACCTCTGCTGTTTGCACCTGTTGCACTTACCATCTCCTGTAATATATCATTTGCCAGCTTGCTGCTTGCATCATAGATACTACTGCAATATGGACTGTATGGTGTCGGACATATTGTCATCATTCCCTGTGCACTTTGGTCTTCCGAACCATCTGCATGAATTCTGACAAAAGCATCTGCCACTGCATTGTTTGCTATATCAGCTCTTTCTTTATTGCTTATATCTATATCATGAGTCTCTCTTATCATAATAACTGTATAACCTCTGCTCACAAGCTCGTCCCTTAATTTTTGTGCAACAATCAGGTTAAGTTCATACTCGGCAAGTCCTGAGCTTACACCCGATGTCCCACTCGAAACTTTGGCTTTCATTTCAGAAGAACCCGGTCCTACCGGTTCCTTATCATTATTTCCATACCTTTGATGACCTGCATCTATTACTATCACTTTCCCATCCGCATCTGCACTATAAGATGACGTTTTGCTATCTTCATCGTTACTCACATTTTCATCTTCTGTATCTTCTTCTGATTCATCATCTTTATTTTCAATTGTTTCTTCATTTTTTTTGTCATTCTCTGTTTCACTTTCTGTCTCTTCTTTTTTGCTTTCTACTGTGGTTATTTCTTCATTTTTCAGTTCATTTTCCTCAGTTATATTTTTCATATCATATGTATTTTTCTGTTCTGAATCGTTTTTTTTCTGATTCTTTGAACTTCCTGTATGAACTATAATAACAATAGCCATTACAAAACACAAAGCGACAATACCAGCAACTGTATATACATTTTCCTTACTTTTTTTATCCATCTTGTTTATACCTTTCTTTAATTAACACAAACAAAGTACTTTATATCACATAATTAATTTATTCAATCTGTGCCAAATCTCCAAATGTATATCCCATGTCTTCCCATTTTGTGAGAAGCTCATCTAATATTTCTGCATTTGTTGAAGATGTGCTATGTAAAAGTACAATTGCTCCCGGATGTATTCTTGATAACAATTTGTCAAAAGCTTCTTCCTTTGTAGGCTGCTTATCCTGATACCAGTCAACATAAGCAAGACTCCAGAATATTGTTTTATACCCCATATCACTTGCATATGAAAGACTGGTATCACTATATTTTCCCATTGGCGGTCTGTATAATTTCACAATTTCCTTTCCTGTTATATCTCTATATGCATCTTCAAGTCTTTTCATCTCGCTTTCAAAAGCTTCTCTGTTCATGCCTGACATATCAGGATGTGTATAGGAATGGTTTGATATATTGTGTCCTTCATCCGCCATCTTTTTTACAAGTTCCCGATTGTTATCAACAAAATTGCCAACTACAAAAAATGTTGCAACAACATTATGTTTCTTTAATGCCTCAAGAATTTTATCCATATTACCATTTTCATATCCCGCATCAAAAGTGATATATATAACATTTTTATTTTCATCTCCAACATAATAAGCATTTTTACTTTTCAATTCTTCTTTTGACTCATTTCCAACAGGAGTCTGACCGTTACTTCTAAAACTGAGTCCCCAGTTTGATTCATTATATTTTTTTTCTGTTACCTTACCTGATGTATATTCAGATACAGCCACTGCTGCCCCACGTCCTGCTGCAAAACAAATAATCATTAAAATCAAAATTGCAATAATAGATTTTGCCTTTTCTCTATTCATCTGTAATTCTGCTCCTACATATTCACCTAATTAATATATTATATATGCAAAAGCATGTATTCATTCCATTCAATACAAAAACATTTTCTCTGCATTTTTCTTACATTTTCTGCTTAATTTTCTAACAATTTCATATACTGACCAATATAGATACATTTGGCATCAGCGCCATGACCAATATCCATTGTTCTTGCTATAGGAATATCCTTTCCGGCAACAAGCTGTACCAATTCCTCTACTGATGGAACAAATATTTCACTATCTAATTTTGTAAAAGTGCCAAGCAGAACTCCCGATATTTTTTCAAATGCCCCCATCTGTTTCAACTGGCAAAGATACGTCATAACCTGCGCAGAAGTCGAATTCAATGCCTCCAGCAATAATATTTTATTTTCAAAATCCGGCATAAATTCCGTTCCTGCAAGTTTGAGGAAACACCTTATATTGCCACCTATCACAACCCCTTCCATAAAACTTTCCTGTATAAAATAATATTTTATATCACTAAATTCACTATTTTCTCCCGAAAATTCTGCTACAAAATTTTTCTGCTGTCTTTCAGCGTCATCATAGATAAGATTTCTTATTTGATATAATCCTGATATATTTCCTGTCTTACTGTAAATTGCATTGATAATACATGTCAAATCACTATATCCAAAAAAAATTTTCTTATTTTTCTTTATCACATCAAAATCAATATAACTTAATAATTCATTTGCTATATCACCGCCTGATATATCAAAAATCGCCTTTATCTCATTATCTTTATACATTTGCATAAGAACTTCTGCTCTTTTTCTGCCTGTTGTGCTAAAATATGAAGTTTCCTCATACATATATTCAGTACATACCGGTTCATATCCGATATCTCTTATTAACTTCAGTAATCCATTTATCTTTTCTTCATTTAATTTCTGCTGTCCATTGGAACAAACCGTAATTCCTATCTTACTTCCTTTCTCTATCAACATTTTCTATTTTCCTTTTCTCTATCAATATTTTTCTTCTTTCTCCGGCACATCTCTTTGTTTTGCTTTTCTTTTTCAATCTTCATCAGATATATCAATACCAATAACATTAATAATATTCAATATCGATATTAACACATCACTATTTTTTACTCTTCCTACGCCAACTATATATTTTGAATATTGATCATTTTCATCTACCGCAATTCTGTCAATATCATCATCTGTTAAACTTACTACTTCCCTGACTCCATCAACGATGATACCGATAGGTGCCTGTGGCTGCATCTTTACAATCACAATTCTTGTTTTTTTGTCATATGGTGCTTCATCAACTTCAAATCTTTTTCTCAAACTCATGACAGGAATAATCTCTCCACGAAGGTTAATCATCCCTTTAATATAGATAAGTGATTTCGGTACCCTCGTAATTTTCTGCATTTTTACAATACTTTCAACATAGTTAATATCAATACCATACTGTTCCTCACCAATATTTAATGCCACATATTGCCGCTTCTCTTTTTCAAAGTTTTGTTTGTTTTCCATACTATTTTTTTCTATATTATTCATCGCTTCATTATTATTCATATTCTTACTGCTCTCTGCATTTCTATTATTATTGTTATCAATATTGCCATTTTAAATATTATTATTGATTTACATAAAATCACATCAAAGTATTGATATCAAGAATAAGTGCAACTTCTCCATCACCTAAAATGGTAGCACCACCTATAATTCTGCTGATATTACTCATATATTTTCCTAATGATTTTATTACTATTTCCTGCTGTCCTATCAGATTGTCCACAACAAACCCTGCAAACCGGTCCCCCTTCCTAGCAATGATCACCGTAATATTCTCATCATCTGTTTCTCTCTCAATATCAAGTATCTTCGAAAGTCTTATCAATGGAATAACTTTGTCTCTTATATTTACAATTTCTTTATCCTGCATATGTTTTATATCTTTTTTTTGAATACTCTCTATTGTCTGTATATTGGCAAGAGAAATCGCATATTTTTCATTACCTATGTCAACCATAAGTGCTTGTATAATTGCAAGCGTTAATGGAAGTTTTATGACAAATGTACTTCCTTCTCCAAGCTTTGTCCGTACCTCTATCTCACCACCGAGAGATTCTATCTTTGTTTTTACAACATCAAGTCCTACTCCTCTTCCCGATATGTCTGATACCTCTTTTGCAGTTGAAAAACTTGGCGTAAAAAGCAAATCTATCGCTTCCTTATCTGACATAATATCTGCTTCTTCCTTTGTTATTTTTCCATTTTCTACCGCTTTATTTTTTACTGCTTCTATATCAATTCCATTGCCATCATCACTGACCTCAATCACAACACTGTTGCCATCCTGATATGCATCAAGTCTTATCGTTCCTGTCTTTGGCTTTCCTCTTTTTGCTCTTATCTTTGGTGTCTCAAGACCATGGTCTGCCGAATTTCTGAGAAGATGCATAATTGGATCTCCAATTTCATCAATTACTGTTCTGTCAAGTTCTGTATCTTCCCCGGTTATATAAAGTTCCATATCCTTTCCCAATTTTTTTGTCAAATCTCTTATCATTCTTGGAAATTTCTGTGTCACTGTCTCAATTGGCATCATTCTGGCATTCATAACTGATTCCCTGATACCTGCTGTCACTCTCTCTAAATACTCAACCTGCTCATTAAATGTATTCAGATCTGTCACCATACTTTTTGTTTTCTGAGAGGCAAGCCCATTCTTAACTATGATCAACTCACTCACAAGATTCATCAGTACATCCAGCTTCTCTATATCAACACGAACTGATCTTCCGGCGATATGCTTTTTAGAATTATTCCTACCTTCCCTTTTATCGCTTGTATGGTCATCTCTACTTTTATCTTCGTGCCCTTTTTCATTGCAACTTTTATCTTTTTGACTTATTCCTTCTTTACTTTTTTCATTTAATCTTCCACTCTTATTGTAACTCTCTTTTCCATTATGATTCTTATCTTTCGTATCCTCGATTTGTCCCCCAATATTTTCACTGTTATCTTTCTCTCCCTCTGTACGATTCAAATCATTCAATTCCTCTTGTGCAATATTTAGATTTATCTCAGGAATTGTCCCAATTTTCTCGCCAACTACCTTTTTGATTTCTGATACCTTTTTAATCGCTTTTTTAATTTTTTCAAAAGGTTCCTTTGATATAACCATTATACTGAAATCCAGATCAAATTTTTCATCTTCAATATCCTGAGAGGAAGGATTTGTTTTTATAATTTTACCAAGTGAAGAGACTTTTTTAAATACAAGAAATGATCTTGCTGATTTTAACAGACATGTCTCCTCTATCGATATGGTAAATGCATATACATTCAAACCGCTCTCAATTGCTTCCTCTATCATTTGTCTTTCATCATCGGAATATACAAATTGTTTATATATTTCTTCACTTGATGATATGTTTTTCTCTGACAGATTTGTCATTTTTTTTTCAGCCATCTGATTTTCAGCTTTTTTTTCATTTATCTGACTCCCGGCTTTTGTCTGAATTTTATTATTTCCATTTAATATTTCATCGAGTTTGTCTAATATTTCCCGGTTTTCATTTTCACCTTCAGCTCCCGTCTCTGAAATAATTTCAAGATAATTTTCAAGTGCATCAAGACATTGAAACAGAATATCCACAAGAGCTGGTTCGACCTTCATATTTCCGATCCTGATTTCCGAAAATACATTTTCCATCTGATGTGTCAGCTTCTGCATTCTTTTGTATTCCATAGTACCTGCCATTCCCTTAAGAGAATGTGCTGCCCTAAATATCTCATTGATTGTATCTGAATTTTCAGGCTCTTTTTCAATAATCAATATCTGTTCATTCAAATTCTGCAAATGCTCTTTTGTCTCATCAATAAAAATATCCAAATACTGGCTAACATCCATGTTTTCTCACCCCACTCTCTTTATTATTTCTTCTGCCATATCATGAAGCCCGGTAATACTGTCTGCCATTCCTGCTTTTATAATGGCTCTTGGCATACCATATACAACACACGTTGACATTTCCTGTGCAATTACATAAATATCCTTAAATTCTGATAAATATTCTATTCCTAATTTTCCATCCGAACCCATCCCGGTTAATACTACGCAAGTAATATCATCATAAGACGTCTTTGCTATTGATTTGAACATGACATCTGCACATGGATTCAAACCACCTACCGCCCCTTCATCCTTTATACTAAATACATTCCTTCCTAATGTATCTAAAGTAATTCTAAGTTGTCTGCTTCCCGGTGCTATATAAACATATCCTTTTTTCAGTTCCTCCCCCTCTTCTGCTTCTTTTACATTAATCTCGCTAAGTTCATCAAGTCTTTCCGCTAATGACTTTGTAAAACCTGCCGGCATATGCTGTACCAGAACCACCGGTGCCTCTATATCCTTTGGCAGTTTTGGAATAATATCCTTCAAAGTTTTTGGACCTCCCGTAGAACATGCAATAGCAATCAATTTTCGAGAATTACTTTTATATTTTGATTCCTTAGCATTATGTAATATTGTTTTTTCATTATTTAAACTTTTCTTTCGCTTTCCTGTATAATTTACCACCCCATCAATTGCATTAATAAGCCTTTTCTCAAAATCAGATGCTCCATCTCCCTCCTGTCCTGTCGGTTTAAGTACAAAATCTACAGCTCCTGCCTCTAATGCAAGAATCGTTTCTTTTGCCCCCTCCTCAACAAGAACACTGACCATGATAACTTTACATTTTATCCTATTTCTTTCAATATTATTAAGAACTTCTAATCCATTCATCTTTGGCATATTAACATCCAGAAGAACAATGTCGTATTTATTTGTATCATCAAGCATTAAATTAAGTGCCTCAATGCCATCCTTAGCCGTATCAATTATTCCCAATCTTTCATCCCTGTTTATAATATCTGATATAACCCTTCTCATAAAAGATGAATCATCAATTATTAAAACATTATATTTTTTATCCGTCACGAACTTCATTTCCTTTCAATTAAATTACAATCCAATTATTATCAAAATAACTGCTCTACCCCAGACAGGTTACGACCACATCAAAATATTATTCTTTACTGATTATTAAAAATGACTGACTACTTTTTATATTATAAAAATCCCTGAAACAAATCCGGCTGCTGCCACATCTGCTTTAGGGATTTTTAAATTTCCGAACAGAATACTAAGCCTGCCTTTCAACCTGATTCTATTCTACTAATATTATTGTTTTTATGCAATAAAAAATTTTAATATTATTGTAACTGTCTTAAATAGTACCTTTAACACAATTCACTATATACACCTTCATTTAATACCTTTATGTAAGTTCCTTTCATTCCATTAGAATGTGTATAAATAATTCCTGCACTCTCAAATTTTCTAAGAGCATTAACAATTACTGACCTTGTTATATCCGATTCCTCTGCAATGCGGCTTGCCACCACAACTCCTTCATTGCCTTCTAGTTTTTCTAATATTACTTTAACTGCCTGTCTCTCAGAAAAAGACATAGAGCTGATTGCTCCATCAATTATCTCTTTATTTCTTCTGTCCCTGTCATTCTCTTCACTTATAGAACGTACCATTTCAAGTCCTACAACTGTATTTCCATACTCACAAAGTATAATATCATCAATGTCATATGGCATGTCATCTCTGTAAATGAATAAAGTTCCAAGCCGGTTTCCTGCTATATCAATAGGAGTTATAATCGCCTGACGTTTTTTGTTTTTCTCACAGTCAAATCCAAGTGTAAGAAGATTCACATTTTCTTTGGTTGACAATATTTCCAAAAGACGTTCATTCAAAGATTTATCAACATATTCTCCCACTTTACTGCCAACATACTCTTCAATCGGAACAATCTCTTTACTTATCCCTATTCCTAAAATTTTGCCAGACTTGCTTATCACCAGCACATTTGACACAAGCACATCACTTATCACTTTACAAATATCACTAAACACAAATATTCCAGATTCATTGTTGTGAAGTAATTTATTAATTTTTCTTGTCTTATCTAACAATTGAATACTCATTCTTCTGTCTTTCCTTCTGCCTTTTCTTCTACTTCTGTCTTAGAGATTTCGATATTCATCGAATAACCGCAAGTTTCATTGGAACATACTGCTTTATTTCCTTTTTGTATCATATATTCATTACATTTTGGACATCTATGTTCTAATGGTTTCTGCCATGACATAAATTCACATTCCGGATTATTTTCACAACCAAAATACCTTCTGCCCTTTTTTGTCTTTTTAATGACAAGTTCTCCGCCACATTTTGGACACTTAATACCCGTCTTCTCATAATATGGTTTTGTAAATCTGCATTCAGGAAATCCAGGACATGCAAGGAACTTTCCGTGTGGTCCATACTTAACTACCATATTTTTGCCACATTGTTCACAAATAACATCCGTAACTTCATCTTCTATCTGAATCTTTTCCAGTGTCTGATTTGCATTTTTTACCGCTTCATCAAGATCAGGATAAAAGTTTCTGACAACTGTCTTCCATTGAACATCACCAGAACCGACACTATCTAACAATGATTCCAGATTAGCTGTAAAATTTGAATCTACAATAACAGGAAATGCTGTCTTCATTATCTCATTCACTATCTCACCCAGTTCTGTAACATAAAGATTTTTGTTCTCTTTTGTGATATATCTTCTGGCTATGATAGTGGATATAGTAGGTGCATACGTACTGGGTCTTCCAATTCCAAGTTCCTCTAATGCCTTTACAAGTGATGCTTCTGTATAATGCGGCTGTGGCTGTGTAAAATGTTGCTTTGGTTCGATGCTTTCATATTGCAGCTTTGTATCTGTATCAATATTCTTTACAAGAACATTATTTTTCTTTATATCCTTCTCCTCGTCAGTCACCGCATAAACAGATATAAATCCATCAAAATCAAGCTTTGACGCCGAACTGGTAAATATATAATCATTTGCCTGTATCTTAATTGATGTTGTTTCATATCTTGCACTATCCATACGGCTTGCTGCAAATCTTTTCCATATCAGTTGATACAACCTGTACTGATCTCGTGACAAATCATCCTTAATCTTTGCAGGTGTGAACTCGATATTGGTTGGTCGTATTGCTTCATGTGCATCTTGGATTTTCCCCTCATTCTTCTGCTTTGTATCTTCTTTTGACAAATACTTTTCACCATAATTTTTAAGAATATACTCTTTTGCCATTGTGTCAGCTTCATCTGATATACGTGTTGAATCTGTTCTTAAATAAGAGATTAAACCCACCGTTCCATTATCTTTTATGTCAACACCTTCATACAACTGTTGCGCAATCCTCATCGTCTTCTGTGTTGAAAAATTAAGTTGTTTAGAGGCTTCCTGCTGTAAAGTGCTTGTTGTAAATGGTAATGGTGCTTTCTTTACTCTCTCTCCCTTTTTGATTGATTTAACCAAATATTCGACATCTTTCAATTCAGCTAGCACATTGTCCATTTCTTCTTTGCTTTTTATCTCTATCTTTTCATCTTTATAGGAAGATAATTTTGCAGTAATTGGCTTCTTATTTCCTTCCGGAATCAAGTCTACTTCAAGAGTCCAATATTCTTCCGGAACAAATGCATTAATTTCTTCTTCTCTGTCACAGATAATTCTAAGTGCCACCGACTGTACCCTTCCGGCACTAAGCCCTCTTTTCACCTTCTGCCACAGAACAGGACTGATAGAATATCCTACCATACGGTCAAGAATACGCCTTGTCTGCTGTGCATCAACAAGATTCATGTCTATATCTCTTGGCGATTTCAAAGCTGCCTTTACCGCACTCTTTGTTATCTCATTAAATGTTATTCTTGACATCTTTTTCTCATCTAATTTGAGTGCTGCCGCTAAATGCCATGAAATGGCTTCTCCCTCACGGTCCGGATCAGTTGCAAGAAACACTTTATCTGCCTTCTTTGCTTCTTTTCTAAGCTCAGCAACCTTTTCTCCCTTCCCTCTTATTGTAATATATTTTGGCTCATAATCATTTTCAACATCAACACCCATTGTGCTTTTAGGCAAATCTCTGATATGGCCATTTGAAGCTACTACAGTGTAATTTGCTCCTAAAAATTTTTTAATCGTTTTTACTTTAGCAGGTGATTCGACTATCACTAAATACTTCGACATTTTTGAGTCCCCTTTTCTAAAATACTACTTTAAAATTTCATTATTGTTTATAATCGTATCTATATCATCTTAATATTAAGACTTTACATAATTATTTTTAGATGGTTCCATAACAAGTCCCATCATCTGTAATCTCACTATATTCCGACAGACTCCCACTGCATCCATACCAGTCTCTTCAATAATCTGACTGATACTCTTTGGGAAATAATCTACACAACTATATAACAATTCTAAATCTTTTGCAAGTACATAATTTTTATTTTTATTTTTTATACAATTTTTTTTACCCTCAGACTCACTGTCAATTTCAAAATCCTCAAGTATAGTATTTAGTGAAGTAATCACTCCTGCCCCCTCTTTTATCAATCGGTTACAACCTGCACTCAAATCATCTGTTATCCTTCCTGGTATAACATATATATCTTTTCCCTGTTCAAGCCCATGCTCAACTGTGATTAGTGAACCACTTTTTTCTCTTGCCTCAACAACAAGTATCTTGTCTGATAATCCGCTAATAATTCTGTTTCTCATGGGAAACTGCCATGACAGCGGACCTCTCTTCGGAGGATATTCTGATATCAGTGCCCCACTTTGCATAATTCTTTCATATAACTCAATATTTTCTCTGGGATAACATATATCAACTCCATTTCCCAGCACTGCAAAAGTTATTCCGCCTGCATCTAATGCTCCCAAATGACTTTCCTTGTCTATCCCCCTTGCCATACCACTTATAATATTCACATGATTAACTGAAAGTTCAAAACTGATATCATGTGCCATCTTCTTCCCATAAGCTGTGCAGTTTCTTGCCCCTACTACTGCTACGCTCTGCCTTTTTGCATCATCTGAAATATTAACTACTTTTCCTCTTGTATACAGCCCATAAGGATAATTATGTATATTCTTCAATTTTTCAGGATAAAATTCACTTTCAAAACTAATAAAATGTATTCCCTTTTTATACATGTATTCCTGAAGTTTCTTTATCTCTTCAAGATTTCTTGAATTGATAATTTTCTCAATAACTTTATTATCTGTTTTACTGTTTTTTCTAATACATTCTGCTAATACTTTACTATTTATTTTAAAAATTTCCTGTGGTGTGCCAAACATTTTAAGCAATTCTCTTATTGATGCACTGCCTATATCTTTGATATTACACAGCCATAACCAGTATAATTCATTATCCAGTTCTTATTCCCCCATTCAAATATGTATCTGACACACCTTTTATCTGATACGATATGCTAATGCCTCTGATAAATGTTCTATGCCGATATTCTCCTTTCCCTCGATATCGGCTATTGTTCTTGAAATTTTCAATACTTTATTATATCCCCGCATGCTCATATCAAATCTCTCATATGCCTCTTTCATAAACTCTTTACATTCATCATCAAGAATGCAATATTTTCTTATCTCTTCTATTGATAATCTGCCATTTCTTTTATTTCCCTGCCTCTCCATTTGATTATCTATTGCACGATCTATCATTTTTTTCATCACTTTTGATGTCATATGATTGTTATGGTAATTCGTATTACCTTCTCCATTAATACTATCAATCGATACTCGAGGAACTTGTACACTTAAATCTATTCTGTCAAGTATCGGTCCACTAATTCTTGCTAAATACTTTTTAACTTCCATTTCTGAACAGTTGCATCTGTTTCTATCAGGATAATACCCACATCTGCAAGGATTCATCGCTGCAACAAGCAGGCAGTCAGCCGGAAATATATAACTTCCTCCTGTTCGATATATTTTCACAACCCCTTCTTCCAAAGGCTGTCTGAGTGCATCAATCACATATGGATGAAACTCAGGCAATTCATCAAGAAATAATACTCCCTTATGTGCAATTGTAATTTCTCCTGGTCTTGGTATTCGACCTCCGCCAATCAACCCTGCACACGTGATTGTATGATGTGGTGATGAAAAAGGTCTCTTTTCAATCAAGTGCCCTCCTTCTAATAATCCACAAATACTCTGTATTCCCGACACCTCTATTCTCTCTTCCATTGTCATGGAAGGCATAACCGTCGGTATTCTTGAAGCAAGAATCGATTTTCCCACTCCCGGGGGACCGACCATTAACAGATTATGGAATCCTGATACTGCTATTACAATGGCACGCTTAACTGTTTCCTGTCCATAAACCTGTGAATAATCATCTTCACCGTTGTTAAGATTTAATCTTTCATTAATATCACAATCCATCTTCTGCTCTGTATTTACAATTTTCAAATCTTCACTTTCTATCTTCGTTAAATATTCACTATTTTGCTTCTTTTCATTTTGACTGTGGTCTTTTCCGATAAATTCATTGACATCACATGTTAAACTTTCCTTTATGCTATAAAAAGCAACCATGTCCTTCAAATGCCTGAATGAAATAATCTTTACTCCCTCAACCAGTTTTCCCTCTTTCTGGTTATCATATGGAATAACAAACTTCCATATTCCATACTTCTTAGCCATATTTACGATTGGTAAAATTCCTTTTACCGGCTTTATCTCCCCATCTAGACCTAATTCTCCTATCATAAGTGTATCATCAAATATGTCATTGCGTAACCTATTCATAGAACATAGTAACGCAACAGCAATCGGAAGGTCAAATCCCGTTCCCTCCTTTCTCAAATCTGCTGGCGAAAGACTAATCACTACTCTCCCCATAGGAATCGGCTCATTAATATTTTTCAAAGCACTCCTCACCCTTTCTCGTGCCTCTCGAACCTCTGATGCCAGCAACCCTACCATATTAAAGTAAGGAAGGCCGGCTGAAATATCTGCTTCAATATCCACTATATATGGCTCAATTCCCAATACTCCTGCGCTTTTAATACAACAATATATTGCTAACCACTTTCCTTTCTCTCTTTATCGTAAAAGCATCAAATATGTAGTTGTTAATACTATTACATTATCACTTTTACTATATAATACATATCATTTTGTAATTTGTCAAGTTGTTTTTTATTTATATGATAATTAAAAAGATAAAAAATATGCCAACATAAACGTTTCTTTATGTTGACATATTTTTCATTAAAGTTATGTAATATAAGAATATTAATCTATTTCATTAAATCAATCTAAACAATTCCATTCACTAATTCAAATCAAAATATTTAATTTCAGGAGTAGATGTCTCTTTCAATTTGAATGATGCACTACCCTTTGCAGGAATTGGATTTTTAGCTTTACGTAAACCATGGTCACTTACTTCAATCACAATTTCATAATCGTAAATTGTCTTACCAGGTGCTTTCGCAGCAATTCTTGCATTAATTGAATTAAGATTAGCTGTTGTAAATCTAAATGTTCTGTCCTGTCTGTTCAGCAAATCTGAATGGTCAAGTATGATTGCATTTCCAGATGTATCACTTACTAACGATGTAAGTAAAGCATTATCATTTAACAATATATCATTTGCATCATTATAACCTGCTACGCCATCCATATCTACATAAATCTTCAGATTTGAGAACGCTAGCTGACCATCTTTATAATCATAATCAAGAGGGTTAAATGTTACATTAACACCTGTAGAACCCGTATAGTAATTATAATAGTATGTGCCACCTTCTTCAACACCATTTTTCATCGTAACAGTTGGTGGGAAGTTACCAACCTTCAATGCTGCAATAACAGTGTTAATGAACAACTGCTGCTCCTCAATCGTCTGTCCATTTGTATGACCGGAACCGGTATAGGTAATATTACCTTTTGAATAAATATAATAATTATTAGCACCATCACCTTTTGTAAACTGATAAAGCTGAGAATTATTACCATGTGCTCTCCTATTATCTGCAACATCCAATGTATACCATACGGTCAGGTCAGGATCTTCTAGTGATACAGTGTTGTACTGACTATGTGTTAAAGTCGTAGGCATATACTCTTTCAAGAGGAACGGATATTCCGTAATCTGACCTCTGTTGACCTTCATAACCATATTCGTATGAGACCAGTCGCCGTAATTATTTGCAGATGTACCATGCAAACTATTCGAATATTGCTGATCTTTTTTACCGGTTGTATAATGGAAAGTTAAATTCTCCGTAAGTCCTCTAAACGACTCTTCGTTTGCTTTTGAAGGATTGACATAAAGTCTTGCATTAGCATATTCAATAGGCAAATCATCTAATGAGCCACCTGTCATTAATCCATATTGATCCATTCCGAGCGTCTGTCTAAAGAATGAAGTCGAATACCTTCCCCAAAAAGTACTTGTTCCACTGGTTTTGGCAGTACCACCATCTATATACCAATTGATAGAAGAATAATATCCTGAATTATCATGAGAATATAACATTGTATGACCCGAATCTAACAAATATTGCATGTTCTTTAACGCTGCCATATTACAGAAATCCATTTCAGCATGTGAGTCAGAGAAACCTACTACAATCATATCAATTGATAAATTCTTATCTATTCCTGCCGTTGATGTCATGTTAGCCGAAGCATAATCCCTATTATCAAATAAATACTTAACTTTTAACAAACTTGAATCCTCATCAAATTGAAGATTAACTTCATTTCGGAAATCATTAAGTGTTTTTGGAACTCTCTCTGAACCTGTTCCGGTACCAAGATCAATACCATATTTACTCTTTGCCAATTCTCTATTACCACTACACGGATCATTATTAAATAAACTATTGAATTTTTTATAAGTCATACAAATTGTATGAATATTATATCCTGCATTATAAACAGGAGCTGCATTCGCTTCAATCATATTCTTAAAGTTCAGGGTCAGACCCGACTGAGGATATACCCAAAGAACATATACATCTCTCACACCCTCTTTACTTGCGAAGGCAGAATACGTTGAATAAACATATTTCTGTTCCGGATTCTTCTTATTACTAATGACAAGTTTCCACGGAACAAATCCTTCTAATCCCTGTGGCAACTGACAACTTAAATTAATCTGTGAAACTCTTTCCTTTTCGTTAAACACATACTCAACATCACAATCCATATCGATTGTAACATCATCTTCGTATTTACCTACACCAGATTTATCCATATAGACAGTATATTCATACTGACCATCCAATTCCTTTTTATCAACACCACCATTATTATTAATCTTAACAACCATATTAAATCTGGTGTAATCAGAAGATGTTGTCGGAATAATAGAACCGATATTTCCTTTAGGAATCTCTTCACCGGATGCATACTTACCATATTCAAGCGGACCACTTACATACTTAAAATTCGGTTTAGCAACTCTTCTGTATGCATAGCTGAGACCACCATTAAATTTATTTGCCGGCACCTCGTAATCCGGATTTCCACCGGTAGCAGCAGTACTTACAGCTACAAGACTCGCATAGGTTCTTCCATCAAGAAATTGAGAACTATCTGTGTAATTTCCTGATGCATCCATACCAAGCTGCTTTGCCTGTAGTATAAAATTATACATTTTAGAATACTTATCTACATATCTCCATCTGCTTGCATTAGATAGATTATTATCATAATCAATCCAATAGTTACTGTCACAATTAAGAATTTCATCTTCCATCAAAATAGGATAACCTGCCTTGACGTAATCAAGCAAATCATTCATTCGCATGACAGTAAGATCATTACCGGATAGTCTTGTAGTCGTATTCGTATTCTTAATAGTGTAATATTTACCTGTTGTTGACGAACCATTAGCCCCAGTAGTCATCGGATCATACGGTAAATTCCAAGAAGGGTTTGTATTACCTCTAAATCCATCTGTAAAATACATCTTCCAATACTCATAAGTCTGCCAATGACTGCTTGTCGTACCGGCATCAGCACCGTAATCTATTGCAGTACTTACACTTTTCCAGCCGGTATTATAGTTATAATCTGAAGCAGCAACACCACGCAGGAACGGCAATACATTATATTCATCACCAATTCCGGTATATACAAGTCCATTCATTGAAGTATCAAGATAACTTGTTCTACCTGTACTCTTATATGTTAACTGATATCCGGAATCTTTACCAAAATAGATCACATCATACGTAGCCGTTAAATCATCATTTCTAGTATTAAATTCCTTAATACTCATCGTTTGTATATTGATATAGTCACTGTAATTTGTAGAATTCATTCCATCAGCTTTCCAGTTAATGTTTAAATACTCAGCAAACTTTTTAGCTCCATCAAAACCACTATAAGCAGTAACTGAAGCTGCAGGCTGAATTTCTAATACTTTAACAGGATAATTTACCTCTGTAAGCGATACTCTAAGAAGGTATCTGATAATTCCACCTTTATTAGCAGACATAATTGTATCGTTATCTGTTGAAGAAAGCAACTCATTATAAGGCAAACTTGATACATTTGTTTCTGTAAATCCGGAAATATAGTTTTTCTCTCTCTCAAAAGATACTTTTCTAATAGTCGTCGATGTTGTATATTCTGTTCCGTTTGCAGTAAATTTAACATTCAATAAAGCCATATCACCATCTTTAAGTTCTTCACCGAATACTAATACAGAACCATTTGAAACGGCAGTATATCCACTTCCTTTATATGAATATTGTACATTTGAGATATCCCCTTCATAGGCAAATCTCATATCAACACCACCGGCAAAATCAACAATACCACTATCATAGAAGTTAGTAATACTCATCTTATACTCTTCTTCTATTTTCTTATACGAATAATTCCTTGTTACGGTGTATGCACCTAAATCATATTGTAAATTAATTGATAAAATAGAACCAGTATTTAATGTCAGAGTGTTTCCTGATAAATCTTTAAGTTCAATTGTATCATCGCCTACCTGAACATGAGTGCTGTCAATGATATTAATTTCATCATTCAATTTAAATGGCTGGTTGGAACCATCTGCATAATTCTCACTACGATGAACACCGCCATCATTACCACTATACACAGGAGTACCATTTACATACAATGTATACCTTGCCTTTACATCATAGTCTGCTGATGAATATGACCAGAATCTCATACTCATTTTGCCCGAATACTCAACAGTACCATTATTAATGGAATTCGTAATACCTGCAATCGCATATTTTGTCGAAGAAGGTGCCTCTGAAAGACTATATCCGTTAAGATTATAGAGTTTTCCGATAATCTCCGAAGATGTCTTACCATATGACTTACCTGGTGTACAGTCAGCAGTTTGAATACCACTCCAATCAGATTTCGTCTTTAATAGGAAATTTGTATAATTCTTAGAAGTATCAAGTGGAAATCTGTAATAATAATTCACTGAACCAACGGTTATCCCTTCATTAGAAGCAACCAATGCACTTGGTGTACCGTTATCACTATTATCCCACTCATGTACATACAATCTGCCATAATTGTTAAATGCAGGAGCCGCGGTTGTGCTGACAAGAACAAAATTGTCTCCTTCCAATAAATCGCTTGATGTCACTACTTTGTTATCCGAAGATTTTGTATATCTGGCTTTTGTAATGACATAGTTTGCAGAACCTATATCTGAACCAACTACAAACATACTTCCACCAAAGAACTGACTGCCTGAATAACAGTAAATTCTCTTATAAATATAATTTGACGAAGCACCTGCCGTACCCGATTCATCATACGTCTGACCTACTACATCAGGTTCATGATATTTCGCATAATTTGTATAATCTGTTCCAAATGTTGCTTTATTCCAGCTTGCAACCGGCTCATCTCCACTCTCAATACCATTTGGATAGTAATTACCAAACGCATCAATTTTAGCAGCTAAATCAGAATTGTAATAAGAATACTGGATTTGTCTTAAGAGTAAAAGCATCTTATACATATTATTTGTATTATCTAGTTCTCTATGTCCTGTCTCTTTCATATCGACATTAAGAGAGATCTTATCTGATAATTCTTCTGAATAATTACCGATACAGTTTCTGACATCATTACTTGTCATCAGATCTGTATTATAAATAAGTGCTGTTTTTTCAGTAGAAACATTATTATAAATAGCCATGGCTGTCTTCCAAGAAATGTCTCCTAATGAAACTGCTGTTTCATAAACTTCTTCATTATTTACATCTGCTATAAATGCAACCATCTTTGCTTCATCATAATCTGTTCCGGTTCTAAATGCATTAGCATCTGACAAGAGTTTAATGTTATTAATATAATTATTAATATAATAACTATTATATCCTTTTAAATCCATTGCAGCAAAATCATCTACTGCCGTAGTTTCAAATGCTTCAATCTTAGCAGAATCCGTAGGAAGTGAAGCAAATTTTTCAAGTGCTTCCTGTCTATGCAAATTATTGACATCTGAAATTTTTCCTCTTAATGCCAACATATCTTCTGCTGTACCTGTAAAAGTAAAATCACTACTTACAAATTCTTTATAATAATCAAATGAATATTTTGAATATATCGTTCCTATATCTGCTTTCTGCATCTGAATATTAATATCCGCATAATCATTTAAGGTTAATCCGAAGGAATCCTTTGAATCAGGATTTTCCGGATCTTCAACTTCACCAACTTCACCGGTTCCACCACCTGCTTCTATTGCTGAATTTGCAATATTTTTATATTCAACAAGTTTAGCAATTGCGTTAGTTAACTCTTTTACATTTGCCTTGTCAAGCAAACTATCTGTGGTATATCCACCGGTAATATCAAATTCAGTAATAAAGAGAGTAAATTCAGTAGCCAAATATGTAACATATGCTTCATCATTGACAGTTCTATATCCTGAAAGCTGTGCTTTTTGGAATAAACCAATTAAATCTCTCCTGCCTTCATCTGTTGTTGGAAATGGGGTTGGATCTGTTGAATCTGCTATTGCAAGAATTTTTGCAACTGCTGCTGCTCTTTCCGACTCATTTACCTCAGCTAAGAATGCATTTATCTCCTTGATAGCCTCATCAATATCATCTGAAAAACCGTCCTGTTCATCCATGGCAGCTAATGCATTGATATATGCACTATGATTACATGCAAGATAGTTATTCAAATTAACCTCATCAGTTGCATTTGCATATATTGACTTTAAGAAATCAAAATCTGATTGTGTAATTTCTTCTGCCTTATCAATATAACCTACTGAACCGACAATCTTGGCAATAGCCTTCAGTTTCTTGTCACTGACCTGACTGAATACACCATTAAATCCTTCTCCCGGATCATCCGGTTTAATTCCCAATGCTCCACCATATTTAAACTGATCATAGTAATATAAAAGATGATCATTATAATCATTAGAATTAATATATATCAAATCTGCCCAGTCAACATCACTTACCTTTAAGTCGCTTGCCTGCACTGCCTTTACCACAATCTGTCCAGCATCCATCTGCTGACTCAATACATTATTATTAAATGTATCTTTTAAATCATTATCTATAACCTTATACTTATATAAGTCTCCACCCATAGGAATCTTGTTGATTTTATAGCCTGTAACAGCATGAAAATCTTCCATGTCAGCATCAGAAAGATTCATTGTTCCCCCTGTTGTTGAACCATAATTATTAATATCATCAGCAGTTATAGGCTGTTGACCATCAACAGTATAACCTAGAACCTGTTGACCTTCACGTGCAACAATTTCAAGTACATAAATATGATCTACAAGTTTACTATCTCCATATTCATCTTTGATATATACACTTGCATTAGTCCTGTTCGCAAATCTCCAACCGACAACTGACGAAATGCAGATAAGCAGTGCAAGCGCTATACAAATATTCTTTTTATTATTCATTTTACTTTTTATTTTGGCAAGAAAATCTTTAATAGCCATATTGCTTTCCTCCTTTTCATTTAATTACGTATCTGATATATAACGCCAGATGTATCTTTTTTATCTTTAACCTGCACTGTCATTGTTACTTTAATTAATTTCGAACCTGTTATCGGATCATATAATACCGGCCACTGTGTAACTTTTAACATACTTTCATAATCTGTAATTGTCGGACTTACATCTTCAGTCTCACATACGCTTTCAAGATCAAAACTTTCAATGTATTTTGATACAAGATGTTCTTTCTTCTCATCATCAGATTTATTGATATATACGAGTAAGTCTGAAGTATCTGCAATATCACCTTCGGAAGTATATACATATAACTTATTTTCCGAATCATCATAGTGAAACACTCTTTTCTGTTCAGCAGATGAGGTAGCTCCTACATCATATCCTAAATACAATACCTCATCCACTCCTCCCAAACCATCAGGCACTTTCCATATAACGGAAGCAGCCGAATCTCCGGAGATTATTGCTTCACCAACCATATTACTTGCAAATGTCACTTCCTGCTGTACATTTGTCACAGTATTAGTTCGCTGATAGCTTTGAGTACCAATCATAACTAGTGAATAGGCACCCAATATAACTAATGAAGATATTGCAAGTGATACAATCAATTCTACCAAAGTCACGCCTCTATTATCAATTCGACTTCTCTTTAATTGACTTTTATCCAACATATTTCCTTCCTTTCTGTTTATATATTATAAATCGAATTAGTTTACTTCTCAATATAATGTTTGCCAGTCAGTTCAATCAATTTTATCTTTTTAGATAAACCATTATAGCTTAAATTAATATATCCTTTATTAATTGCTTTATCTCCTGATGAAGTCTCCATTACCATCTTTGTAAAGCTTCCATCAATCTTACTGAATGTTATACAAATATTATTTCCATCTTCCACTTTATAAACAGTTATACCGCTGTCTGCCTCATCTCCGCACCATATGCTTCCTTTTTTTCCAATCTCATATTTCTCAACAACCCTTTGATCTGATGCACCTCTGTTTTTATATATCTCTGCAACAAAACTATCATCTGAAGTATCTTTGCGTATCACAAGCTCATATGAGCCCTCTTTTGTAATTGTTTTTGATCTCGTGTCACTAATTGCATCATTGACATTTTCTACCATGGATTTAAATCGGTGAGATTTTATCCATGAATAAATCGACACGGATGCTGCTGACACAATCGCCATAATAGCAATTGTAACCAAAATCTCAATTAACGAAAAACCTCTGTTTTTATTTTGTTCACTCACAATAAAATCCCACTCCTTCATCTTATTTATCTGTTACAAATTAGTTATTATCTTTTCTCCAATTTGATTTTTTCACTAAATCAGTGTAACTAAGTTTAATTTCATTTCCATCACCTACAACATAGCCTGAAGTAGGAGGTGGCGTAACACGTACATTACTTGATAAAACATCCCTTAAAGCCTTTATATTTGAAAATAAAAACTCTACAAGATCTTCATTCGCTGTCACATTAATATTACCATGTAAAACAACGCTATCATGATCCATAACCAAACCTGTAAAATTATGTGCCAGGTATGATGTTTTTTCACTTACTACAATACCTGCATCCAAATCTATTGCTTCCTGAACTCCTCCGGAAATATCGTTACTTAATACAACTCCAACTTTTAATGTATTTGCATTAGAATAACTTGATGTAAGAAGCCCGGCATCGATTAAAATCTCTACCAATTCCTTATTCAATTCAATAGCCTGTGCATCACTACAGTCATATATGTCTGCGTTGTCTGTAAAAGTATCCAATTCTGTTGGAGATAATGGCAGACTCAGCTGCACTACTATTTTTCCATTCTTTACTGAATTAAGCATTTCTTCTCTATCTATGTAATATTCATATGGTGATGGAATTGTACTAGGTGTAGCAGATTCCTCACTAATATTACTGATATTACTCAAATCCGCATCAGCAAGCAAAACTGCATCTTCACTTAAATCTTTTAATGATGTTTCAAGATTATTGATTCTGTTATTTATTACATTAACAAAATTTTTAATACTTGCTCTTCCTTCAGGTGTATTTTGCCCAAATACACTCATTCCCAGACCTGCCGCACCATATACCGGTCTTGTTATTGATACTGATGCACCACTTCTGTTTACATTCATAACTGTACCTACTGAATATAATTTTACTGAGTTCGGTATGATAAATCCTCTCACATCAAGATTAGATGCTCCCAACTGTTCAATAACTGCAGCTTTCTTCTCAGCATCGATTAAGTCTGTATTGGTTGCTGCAAATATATTTTGGAAATCTTTTGTCTGCTGCTCAGGACTTAACACCTTATTATAAAAGAATACTGATCCTGTTGGAGCAATTATACTGTTTCTTATTGCTTTTGTTATAACATTATCAGGATTAAGGTTTAAATCTGTTGACATACTGATTGCTGATAATGTAGATTTGCCTGCTAAAGTTTTTATCTCAGATTCAAGCATAGGAT
The DNA here is from genome assembly GCA_902786365.1 of uncultured Lachnospiraceae bacterium. Classification (GTDB taxonomy): domain Bacteria; phylum Bacillota; class Clostridia; order Lachnospirales; family Lachnospiraceae; genus Bovifimicola. Next base: position 83,561 of record CADACD010000001.1, read on the forward strand.
TTGATGTAATTTTACTTCCTTTAAGTTCTGAATCTCTTAAAAGACTTGAAAGATATACTTGCTGATTTCCCTTGAACGAAACAGATTCACCTGTCATGTATGTATAATTTGTTCCTTTTGGATCAAGGTCAATATATGCTCTTCCAAGAAGCACAAGCTTACGCAAATCGACTATATTTGCTACTGTACCATCCGGTGTAAGAATACCTCCAACACTGTTAGTTGTACAAGCCATATTGACATATGTGCCTTTACCATTAACGATAATTGCACTGCTATCCTTATGTTCATTTTCTATTGAGCTGGTAACATCACTACCATTTCTAGCAACATAGTCTGCACCCAGTGTATCATCTTCTATTCCATCGTGGTTACGGTCGCGGAATCCATAACCAAAGTAATTTCCACCGATATATACAGAACTGTTTGTTCCATTTATCTCCAAGTCATCTCGTATAATACAGTTACCGCCAAGAAAATATAACTTCGCATCAACTGATGTATCATCTGTCTTTATATTATCTGCATAAAATTGTAATGATTCAAGAGAATCTGTAGCATCTCTGGCTGTACTACTGTTGTTTCCCAAATACGCCTCTGACTTATCGCTCAATATAAAATCATTCATACAGTAAAAGACTTTTGAATTAATATCCAACACTGCATTTTTACCAACTGTCAAAGACGGGTTTCTACTGATTGCTGATTCTGCCGAAGCACCTGCATTTTTGTAGTATGTTACTCCGCTTACTACATCTGTTACAGGTGTTGCATTATAAACTGAACCATCTGCATATACATTACCTTTGATAATAACCTTTGCACTGTCATCTATTGTTATTGCAGATGTACTTCTATTGGAAGAGAGAGCAGAACTTGGATTAACGTTTGGATGTAACTGGAATCCTTGCGCAAGAAGTGCATATTTCGCAAGATCATTTACACCATCTGACATCGGTGAATCTGTAAAGTCAAGTGCAATTTCCGGAACACTTATCTCAAAATCGGAAACTATCTTTGATACATACCCTGTTTTTTCAGATCTGCATTCTACTCGCACATTACTAATTTTTATGATATCTACTGATGCTATATTAGTACTTGACGTACCATCTGCTTTCAGATATTTTACTTCAATATCTCCCGATGGTGCATCTACAAAAAATTCATAATTATCAGCTGTCGGCAGATAACTTGTAAAACGAGCTAACAATCTTTCCTGAGGTGTATCTGTGGCTCCTGCCAACGTATAAACTATACCATCCTCATAAAGATTTACTAATTTATTTCTTAATGTTTCTTTAAATGCTTTATCTGCCATATCCTCTGTTGCTGACGGATTTGCTGCCTTATTCTTTTTATATGATTCCAAAGCGTATGAATAAGAATCTGTCACTGCATTCATCACATCAGCGCCCATAGATGTATAAAGTTCATCCATAGCCTTTTCAGCGTTATAGAATGTCATTTTTGACTTCTTGTCATTCAGTTTCATATTGTAGTTTGTTGCTGTAACTCCCAAAATAAGAGTTCCGAGTATTGACAAAATAAATATGCCTATTAATACGATACCTAATGTGTTACCTTTGTTATCAAGTTTCCTAAATAGTTTTATAAACATCTATCCTGTCACCTCCTATTCACTTACAGTCTTACTAGACTCGAACTTTGAAATATATTTACCATTATGATAAACTGTCACTGTTATATTATAGATTGTATCTGATTTAAGCTGCTTTACCGTATCATTGACAGTATCCTGTTTATCAGATCTGTTTTCGATAGAATTAATTATTGCTGTTGTTTTCCAAATATTTGAATATACTACTGTTCTATCAAATATAGCACCATCTTCCTTACCTCCCGAACCTATCGAATATAATTCTGACAGTGTTTTATTCGTTTCCACACTTCCGTTATGCTCAATAATATTTACAAAAGCACCACTATAATTCACGGCATATGCAGTATCAGTAGCTTTTTGGTTAACAATATAGATATTAACTTTATCTTTATCTGTCGATATTGGTTCAAAACCAGGAGTTGATGCATAATATGCATTAAAATCATCATAGTCTGCAGCCTGTATTTTATTGTCAACGACAATCTTGTCAGTTGTATGAAGCGGTTGATATAACATATATACTGACGGAACACCTTTTTCGTATTTCCACTTTGCAGATGCACCACTCACCCATACATTTGCTGAACTCAGGGTTTCTATAGTAGCTTCTGCATAAAAAGCTTTTTCTGTACTATCATAAGTCAGTACAACTTCTATACTTCTGTGATGTGATGTAGGTTTATCATATTTAGTGAGATTATCTACAAGTACCAAACATTGTTCTCTATCGATTCCATCTATGCTCGGAATTGCATCGTCACTGTTTACTTCAGTCTTCATTGGTGTCAGTTCAATATCAACTGAATAATTCTTATAATTTGCTGAAGAAGTTACAGTATCCATTGCTACGCCTGTTGCCTTATATGATTTTGAATTTTTAGAATATCCACTTGATAAATCCGAGTCAACTATCGCTCCAATTGACTCAGTCATTCCATATGTATCCTTCATATAATCAATTGATGACGCTTTGAACTGCTCAATAATATACTGTGCCAATTCATTAGATTCTTCTTGTCTTTTAGATTCTACATTCGTTTTGGCAGCATTCACAAAACTACTCAAGAAAGGAGCCGCTACCAATGCTAATATAACAACAGTTACTATCAGCTCTAACAATGTAAAACCTCTATTATTCTCTTTAAATTCTCTGTCAAAAAACATTCATATTGTCTCCCTTCTAAAGATTTTATTAAAGGTTCACGTATATATAATGCTTCCAATTATATATTTCATACTTCTTTTATATCCTACTTCTGCCGGCATATCAATACCGGCAGAATTTTTTTAAATATTTAATTTTTTATTGTGCAATAATTTCGTCGCCCCAGAAGATATTAGGAGTTGATGTTGGATATTCATATTCTGGAACTTCTGTCATCTCCCTATCATCACCTATAATAGCATACTCATTGATAGAAAGATCTACATCTACCGTCTGTGCTGCTTTATCTGGTAACAAAGTAACACTGCTAATAACCTTGCGCTTTCCATCTTCTCTATATGGTGCTTTTCCATCAATAAAATACTCTAATATTTCTTTTGTTGTATCATAATCTGCCCTTGCAGACATATTATATGATTCCATTTTACCTATATAGCTTGGATCCGCACCACCTGTTCCACCATTAGGATTAGAACTAGGTATTCCACCAAAACTATATACTTCTGTGAATGGTGTAAGTGCTAATCTTGTAATTTCCACATCAAATTCCTGTGTCATTTCATAAGCATCCATTATCTCACTCTGATATGTAATATCACCATCAAAACCCTTAATCAACTCTTCGTAATCTTCCTCTGCCTCTGCCTTATTCTTTAACATATTCTCTCTGTCTGCTTCCAAACGTTTCAACTGCTTCTGTCTCGTCTTTAAAGTGCTAATTTCTGCATCTATCTCATCAATCTTTTGATTTGTTTTCTTATATACAAACATATAAGATACTGCTACGAGTACAATTCCAAGTAAGACTAACATATATCCAAGATTTTTAGAATTTCCATTCATGATTATTCAGCCTCCTCTCCATTGCTATTCTCTGTTTCTACTTCCTCATCAGGCAAATCCACTAAATTCTCATCTGCAATAATTCTGAATGATAAATCAAATGATACTTGATTTTCAGATGGATCTTCAGCATACACTTTTGTATAACCAGATGTTACAATATCAGTAATATGTGGCTCACTTTCAAGATCATTCATAAATCCACTGACCTGATATTCATATAATGCAACACCTGTTATCGAAACCTGACCATCAGAAACTGCCAATTCATCAAAGCGCCAGTCACTAGGCATATATTCTTCAAGGAAGTCAATGAATCCGACTATCCATTCTGAATCATTCACCGTTGTCAAATAATATTCCTTCAAGTCATTCAGCTTATCTACTGAATTATAATATTCCATATATTCTCTCTCAATCGGTTCCAATCTTTTTATATCTTTTTGTATATCTTTTTTCTCACTTTTCTTAGAATTGTATTGAATCGTTGGAACCAATGCCAAACCAACAGCTGCCACAACACAAATAGCACATGCTGCTATAAAAGGAACAAGACTTACTTCTCCATCTTTATCTGATGTTTTTCCTGTTGGATTCACTTTTGGCTGCAAATGAATTGGATCGAGTGATGCACCTACATTTGCCATATACTGTTTCAAAAGTGATGTAGAAATTTTAATTCTATTATACGATTCTACATTTTTAAGTAATGTAAGACGTTCTGTAGGAAGTCCTGTTTCATTTGCAAACAATACATCCATGCCAAGAACATCAGCACCTTCACCGATGATAACAATCTTTTGTAACGGTGCACTCTGATTTCTTCCTGAATAATACTCAATTACTCGGTTTACATTACTCACAAGATATTTTAATGAATTTGTTGTCTCATCTCTGTCAAGTGAATCTTTCACAATCTGTGCTGATGCTAACAACTCCAATGCCGCTTTCGCTTTAAGATTACGACTCTCCATAACCTTGTTCAAAAGTAATGATTCGCCATACGGAATTGTTCTTTGTAACTGCAATATATTGTTTGTCATTACTGAAACAATAGTAGTATCAATACCCAACTGCACTACTAATGTCGGTTTTGCATCAATCTGTATTTTGATAAGCTGTAATGTAGAGTTACCGGCATAATCAACTGCCTTTACTTTCATTCCGAGCACTCCGGCTAAATCAAAATAGCTTTGAACCATCATTTCAGGCACAGCAAATACAAGAACTCTTGTCTTCTGTTCCTCTTTTGATTTCTTTTCTTCAAGAACTGTGTATGAAAGCACATAATCATCAATATTGACCGGGAAATATTCTGATGCATTCATATTGACCATTTCCTGAATCTTATCACGTTTTGTTAAAGGAAGGATTACTTCCTTTGTTGCTACTCTCGAAGAATTAAGTACAAATGTTACTTCATTTGAATTTATCTGATCTTCTGTCATAGCTGCTCTGATAGTTTCTGCAACCCGACCAATATCTTTGATAAATCCATCTTCTACTGTGTCAGGTGGTGTCTGCACTGAAATTGCGTGATGAACCACTACCGTATTTTTACTACGCTGCATCTCGCAGATTTTAATGAATTCATTACCAACTTCAATAGTTAGTGTTCTAGATGCCATTCTTTTAGCCTCCCTCGATAAAGTTTTTTTCTTAACGTTTCACAAACGTGTTTAAATACCACTGAATTATTTCATTTCCGCATACCATTGATATATAGATTCCTAATGATAAATACGGGCCGAATGCCAACATATGATCCTTTCCTTTTATTCTCATAAGAACAGAATGTATGATAGAACCAAATATGCATCCTAATACTAAAGCAAGAATGATGTTCTGCCATCCAACAAGTAGTCCGGCAACTGCCATCAGTTTGACATCACCGCCCCCCATAGCTCTTCCTTTAGTTGCACATACCAGTATGTACAAAAAACTACTTACTGCCACAAAACCGATAACATACACATACCAATTTTTATAATCAGTAAGTAATCTTATAATGCCTAAAACGCCGATGAAAGCATTAAAGACTATCGGAATTTCATATGTCTTCCAATCAATAACACTAAGTGTCAAAAGTGCAGAGGTGCACAGACAATACAATATTGTTTCAACCGAAACACCATTAATAATTACAATTATCGCATACCCGACACCATTAGTAAATTCTACCAATGGATATTGTAATGATAACTTCGTCTTGCAATGTCTGCACTTACCTCTGAGAATAATAAAACTAAGTACAGGTATCAAGTCATACCATTTAATCTGTTCACCACAGCTCATGCAATGGGAACGAGTGACAACAACACTTTCCTTTCTAGGAATTCTGAATATACAGACATTTAAAAAACTTCCTATAAAAATACCAAATACAATCATTACGATTTCATAAAAAATCTCCAACTGTGTATTCATCGTCATTGTCACCACCATTACCCTGTCTTTGCTAATTTTATTACATTTCACTATTATTATCAATCATTACTATACTTGTAAAAGTATCTTAATCGGTCTGTCAGCTTATGAGAACTGTGCCTTTACTGTAAATCCTGTTGATTCAGAGCCTTCAACTTCAACCCAAATACCTGTTTTAGAATTGTCTACTTTACTCTTTGTAGCTGTATCAGGATCAAGTACATTTTGTAATTTTGTAGCAAAATCAGCTGTACCATCAGTCGAAGGTGTAACAGTAATTGCTGTTCCAGAACCTTTAATGTAGTAGTATCCTTTTTTTGAAGTACTTGTAGCACCATTAACTACCTGCACATCATCAATTGCAGCTTCTGAGATAACATTCTTTACCTGTTTCTTAATCTCATCAAGATTCTTCTTATCTGTTTCTTGTTTTGATCTACCAAGATACTTTGTTAAGTTTGGTGCAATAATAGCAACCAATACAGCCATAATAGCAATAACGATAATAAGCTCGATTAACGAGAAACCTTTGTTGTTCATTTTTTTCATAATTTTCATTCTCCTTTTCTTTGTTCCACTTTGTTTTGTTTGTTTTATATAAATTGTCCAGCCGGTATGTGAAGGACAATGTATATCAAGTTAACTAAATTATTTATTCCTGACCTGCCAAATCGTACATTCCAAACATTGGAATCAGGATAGCCATAATAATTGTTCCACAGATACCTGCCAATACTACAATAATTAACGGTTGAACAATTTCTGAAATAGATTCTGTAGCAACCTCTACTTCTTCTTCATAGTATGTAGCCGCTGTAACCAACATATCTTCCATACTACCTGTCTCTTCACCGATACCTATCATATGAATAATCATGTTAGGGAATACAGCACTATTTCTGAGTGGCTCTGAAAGTGGCCTACCTTGTGCCACCTTATCCCTTGCATCATTAAGCGCATCTCTAAATATTACATTCTTCATAGTTCTTGCCGTTATCTCCAATGCTTCAATCATTGAAATACCTGATGCTGTCAGTGTTGACAACGTTCTTGCAAAGTTTGCCGAGGCTGTCTTTACGGTAAGTGTACCGAATATAGGTGCTTTAATCGCTATATTAGCAAATAAATATGTACCCATCTCTGTCGCTTTAAACACCTTAATACCAATAATCAATGCTGCAATCACTACAATTAGTATATACCATCTATTAACAATAAAATCACTACATGCAACAAGTGCCCTTGTGATTGCCGGTAATTCCTGTCCCATATCCTTATACATATCCGAGAATGTAGGAATAACAAGAATCATCATTGCAATAACAACACCTATGATAACAACCAATAGAGCAATCGGGTAAATCATTGCTTTTTTAACCAAACTTTGTATTCTCGTCTGCTTCTCCATCTGTTCACCGACTCGCGAAAAAGCCGTTTCCAAATTACCGGTTGCCTCACCTGCCGCTACCATACTGAGCATAATCTTCGGAAAAACATTTCCTTGCTTCGCCATACTGTTTGCCAGTGTATCACCTTTTTGCACTGATAACTTCGTATCTGCAATCGCAGCTTTCAAAGTCTCACTCTCTGTCTGGTCTGATAACATATCAAGTGCATCTACAATTGTAACACCCGCTGATGTAATACTGACAAACTGTCGGCAGAATACACTCAAATCTCTTGACTTGACCTTCTTACCTCCACCTATCGAGAAATTGATTTCTTTGTCAAAAGCGCTTGCCTCTGACACATCAATAGGGGTACTACCTTCGTTCTTGAGCTGTCGAATGGCATCCTGCTTATCTTCAGCCTCTATCGTTCCTTTTATTTCTTTACCGTCACTACTATATGCGGAATATTTAAAACTTGGCATCTTCGCACTCCTCTCTTCGAGTATTTTCATACATCGTACTTACTTGCTTTATTGATTATACCATATCATGATAAAATTCGCCACTTGTTTTTGATTTGTTAACATTTTATTAACATTATATGGATTAATTACATTTTTCTACTATTTTTTTGTACATTGTACACAATGCTTTCCATTCTATTTTACGCTAAACCTCTCAACCTCTTATCCATATTAACAATATCCTGAGCATATGATGCACATGTTTCTCCTGTTATCTCACCTCTCCTATACAAATCATATAAAGCATCATCCATCGTCTGCATACCTATCTTTCTGTTTGTCTGAATCATAGACTGAATCTGATGTGTTTTTCCCTCTCTAATAAGGTTTTTAATCGCCGGATTTGAAATCATCACCTCAAACGCTGCGACTCTTCGTTTCTGATCTGCTGTAGGAAGCAGTTGCTGTGAAATAACCGCTTCTAATACCATAGACAGCTGTACTCTTATCTGCGCCTGTTGGTTCGTCGGAAACACATCAATGATACGGTCAATTGTCGCAGCCGAACCAATTGTATGAAGTGTCGAAAATACAAGGTGTCCTGTCTCTGCAGCTGTAACTGCAATAGAGATTGTCTCATAGTCACGCATCTCACCAACCAATATAACATCCGGATCTTCACGGAGTGCTGCTCTTAGCGCATTGTTATATGACTGTGTATCAAAACCTACTTCTCTTTGGTTTATCATTGCACGCTTGTGCTGATGCATATACTCTATCGGATCTTCCAATGTAATAATGTGCGATGTCGAATCCTCATTAATAAGATTAATAATAGAAGCAAGTGTTGTAGACTTACCCGAACCTGTTGGTCCCGTAACAAGTACGAGTCCTCTCTTTCTGGTATGTAAATCCTGTACTGCTTTCGGAACTCCTAACTGTTCCGGTCTCGGTATAACTGTTCCTACAATACGGAGTGCTGCTGCCATCACACCTCTCTGTCTAAAAACATTGACACGATATCTGCCAATTCCAGGAACAGATATTGAAAAATCCACCTCTCCTTTTTCATCATAAATCTCTTTATGATGTTTTGCAAGAATACTTCCAATTAATGCTTCTGCATCATCCGGAAAGAGTTGTGGATAATTCATATTAATCAGCGCCCCATTCACACGCATCTTCGGTGGTACACCAACTGTGATATGTACGTCGGATGCATTATACTTCGCTGCTTCTCCTAATATTTCTTCAATCGATAACATCTATATTCTTTCCTCCTTGTCTGGTTTATTTTTTATCAATATATCTGTCGTAATAGTCCTGACAGATTCTATTTTCCATCATTATTCTGATTCATATGTAATTCTTAGTGCTTCATTGAAAGATGTAGTACCCTCCAAAAACAATCTTGTTGCACTCTCTCCAAGTGGATGCATTCCTTCCGCCACAGCCTGTTCTTTAATTTGGTCAGCTCTGGAACCTGCTGCAATCTTGATTCTCAAATCATTCGTAACCGGCATAATCTCATATGTACCAATTCGTCCATGATAGCCTGTATTACCACACGCTTCACATCCATTAGGCTCATACACCTGTATATCATCAATTCCACTGGCATGTAATTTTTCATAAACATCATATACATCTTTACAGCCAAAAATCCTTTTTAAATCGTCTTCCGAATTAATTCCAAGATGTCTTCTGTCCTCATCCGTAATGTATCTGCCCTTTTTGCACTCCGGGCACAACCTTTTTACAAGACGTTGTGCAATAACACCAACAAGAGAGTCACCAACAAGATATGGTTCAAGTCCCATATCAATCAGACGCGTAACCGTACTCGCAGTACCATTTGTATGAAGTGTACTGATTACCAAGTGACCTGTGATAGCCGCTTTAACTGCTATCTGCGCCGTTTCACCATCACGAATCTCACCAATCATGATAACATCCGGATCCTGACGAAGAATAGAACGAAGTGCCGCTGCAAATGTAAGACCTGCTTTCTCATTAACATGGACCTGATTTAACCCTTCCATATTCGCCTCGACCGGATCTTCTACCGTGATAATATTGACATCTTCTGTATTCAATTCACTAAGAGCAGTATATAACGTTGTAGATTTACCGGATCCTGTAGGACCTGTAACCAATACAATACCATGTGGATTCTTAAGAATTCTGTCAAACTTACCAAGCTCCTCCTCTGTAAAACCAAGATTCTTTTTATCTCTTGTAAGATTTTCCTTAGAAGTAAGACGCATAACTACTTTCTCGCCATTGATAGTAGGCAAAATAGATACACGGACATCATAATCACGTCTGTCAACTGTCATCGCAATACGACCATCCTGTGGTTTTCTCTTTTCCGAAATATCCATTCCTCCAATAATCTTAATTCTGGCAACGATAGCTGAAAGCAAATCTATATCGTATGTCATAATATTAACAAGCGAACCATCTATTCTGAACCTTACTCTTACCTGAAACTCAAGTGCTTCTATATGAATATCACTTGCTCTTCTTCGCACTCCCTGTTCCAAAATACTCCTAACAAGCTGTACAATAGGTGAATTATCAAGTTCCGAATCAGCATTGGTATCATCAATATTGAGTGTTGAAGCTGCTTTCTCTTTCTCACGCTCTTTTTTATACTGTTCCGCCGCTTTCATCGCCTGAGTCGCACCAAACATCTTATCCAGCATCATATTGATATGTGCCTTCGTTGAAAGTACCGGGTCAACCTGTAAGTTTGTAATAATAGAAATATCATCTATCGCAATGATATCCATAGGATCCGCCATTGCAACTCTAAGTACGTTTGGAAGCAACGGATCATATCCTATTGGAAGGATTCCATTCTTACGAAGGAAATCCTCTTTTAAAAGCTTAACTGCACTCTCGTCTATCTTGATTCTTCTGACATCTACATATTCAACCCCGAGCTGTTCAACGAGTGTATCTATCATATCATTCTCTGACACAAACCCCATTGCAACTATTGTTTCTCCTAATTTCGAGCCTTCCTCTTTCTGCTTTATCAATGCCTGCTCTAACTGTTCATCAGTAAGCAGACCCTTCTGTATAAGACAATCACCTAATCGTATTTTATTATATCTAGCCATATATGTACCCTCATTCCAACAATCATTTTTTTCTATTGATAAGTTTATCATAAATACGTATAAATTTAAAGTAGTTTTTTTACAAAATTACAATAAATATTTAATTCCGTTTTTTATTTTTATTTATTTTGTACAATTTCGAGACGCACTTACCATTCCAAGAAATATAAAATAGAAAACTGCTGTATGAAATACAACCACACCAAATAATGACGATACACAATATCCCAATACCGCCATACCATCATAAATTACACTTTTTTCTGTATCTCTTATATCTTTTACTCTTTTTATCAATATAAGAATGAGAGCTGCTATATAAACCAAAGCTGCCGGTGTTCCCACTTCTGCTGCATACTGCAAATATTCGTTATGAGGTTCTTGCAGCCTTTCTCCTACATCTTCGAACCCCGCTCCACTTAGCACATTTCTATTATCATCAATCATTACATTTGTCAGACTGTCCGGACCACTTCCGATAATAGGATGTTTTTTAATATATGTTACAGTATCTATCCACAGTTCCATTCTCCCTGTTCCGGCACTTCCCATATCTTCAGCACCATTTGATATCTTAACCACATCATTTGCAGTCACTCCAAAATTCAACGAAACAATATTCGTTTTATAGTCAATTATGATACTAATTAATACAAATAAAACGATACAAGTAATCAGCTCCGGCTTTATTTTTTTCACTGCAATAATGCTGATTATTAAACCAAATACGAAAGCTGCAATCACAGCAAGGTATCCTCCAAATGAATTATTCAGAATAAGGCAGCTGACATTGACTATATACAATACAGTTCCAATGCATTTTAAAACAATATTTTGTTCAATAGCAATAAATCCTACTGTTGCCAATATTGCTATCACCATAAAATATGCCGAGTGGTTTGTATTATAAAATGCACCTGTCAAAGAACCAAAATATCCCATATATTTTGTAATAAAAAGAGCATTTTGAACTGTACATGTAATCATAAATGCTGCATATATATTTTTTTTTAATTTACTTATTTTATTTTTATTATTATATTTTATATTTTTTCCACATATATATACAGATGCATAAATCAGATATGTTCTAAAGCCACTGTTTCTAAACCAATCTCCCCATATAGCAGTTTCCCTGTAATCAGATAATAGTGTTGCCACTAATGCGTATATCAGAAAAATAATTAACAGGATGTCCTGCTTATTTTGTAAAAAATAATCTCTGATTCCATCTCTGCCAACACCACGCATCTTGATTAAAACTATCACTGTTGCATAACAAATAATAACATATCCTATGTAATTAAAATAATTAACCATACTCTCATGCGACTGATGTCTTGTCAAATATCTTGTTATCGTTTCTACAACAATCATAAGAAGCATCAGTATTATCATCACTGCCGAACCTATCTCGTAAAATCTATCTGGTAAAACTTCATATATTTCTTTGAAACTTTTACAATTTTTCAGTTCTTTAAACGTGCCTGACATGTCATTTACTCCTATTCCTAAACTGGCTGTGTTTTTTTCTCCGTGTCACTATTATACAAAATCTTCATAATGATTGGCGTTGTAACAGATGATACAATAATCAACAGAATGACTGTTGTGAAATAGGCGGAATCTACCATACCCACTCCTAATCCTTTCTGCGCCACTATCAGTGCAACTTCTCCTCTGGTCATCATTCCAACACCGATTTTTAAACAATCTTTATTTTTAAATCTACACAATTTTGCCATCAATCCGCATCCCACAATTTTTGTGACAAGTGCAACTAATACAAAGATGATGGAAAAAACAATCATACTTTTTGAAATTTTACTGATATTAGTTTTCAGACCAATACTAGCGAAAAATATAGGGCCAAACAACATGTACGAGCTGATATCCATTTTTTGTGCAATATAATCTGAATCCTTTATATTACACAATATAATTCCAGCAGTAAACGCACCTGTTATGTCGGCTATTCCAAAATATTTTTCTGCCACATATGCCATTGCAAAACATAAGGTCAATCCATAAATAGGTATTCTTCTACTATGTGGCCACTTAGAATCCATATATTTAAATATATAATATATCACAATACCTACACCTATTGCAAAAAGGAAAAAGAGTGCCGTATTAGATACTACTTTTCCCGGTTCTACACTTGTGCTCTTAAAACCTATTACAAAGGTAAGAACAATAATTCCTATGATATCGTCAACAATCGCTGCACTTAAAATAGTTGTTCCAACCTCACCCCTCAATTTTCCCATTTCTTTTAATGTCTCTACCGTTATACTCACAGATGTAGCCGTCATGATAACACCGATAAATATTGCCTCATAAAATTTGTCACTGCCTTTCGGTGCTAATCCATAATATGCACTATATGCAAGATATCCTCCTAACAAAGGAACCCCAACACCTGCACAGGCAATCAGTACTGCTTTTGGTCCCGTTTTAATCAAGTCTCTCAAATTTGTACCAAGACCTGCATTGAACATCAGCATCAACACACCAATTTCTGCCATCATAGCAAGAAAATCTCCCTGCTCGACAATTCCGAGTACACTCGGTCCAATCAAAAGTCCTGCAATAATCTCACCTACAACCATTGGTGCATTAAGCTTTTTAGCAATGATGCCACAGCTTTTTGCCGCAATGATGATAATAGCCAAATCTTTAAATATAACATATGTTTCCATATTTTTCTCCTCTTGTATCATATGTGTTATTTCTCTCCTTATCACCTAAGGAGTTTCGTACTCTAATTTACCAAAAAATATTTTATCACATATTTCTAACATGTCAACACACTTTCTTCTTATACACATATATACGTATATACATATACCAATCCGGCAAAACATACATCATTCACCGATAACCTTTATCTATCTCCACCTCACGCCATTTGCTCCGTCTCACTCCAATGCCTTTCGCAATTTTAATAAGGCTTTTTTCTCTATTCTGCTGACATAGCTTCTTGATATATTCATCTGTTTTGCAACCTCACGCTGTGTCAGTTCTCTTTCTCCTCCTAACCCATAACGCTTTATCATAATCATCTTCTCTTTTTCATTAAGAACTTCATGTATCACCTTTTTAAGTCTTTGTATATCATCAGCTAATTCACATTGTTCATCAATCAGTTTTTCGTCACTTTCAATCACATCATACAGACTGATCTCATTCCCGTCACCATCTGATCCAATAGGTTCATACAACGAAGTTTCTTTCAACTTCTTCTTGTCATTCCTAAGCATCATCAGAAGTTCATTATCAATACATCTTGCCGCATATGTTGATAATTTACCTTTTTCACCATCAAAACTTGTCACTGCTTTAATCAAACCTATTGTCCCTATAGAGATTAACTCTTCTAAATTTCTGTTCATATCTGTATTAATATATTTTTTTACAACATATGCCACAAGTCTTAGATTATGTTCTACAAGAATGTCTTTTGCTCTTTGGTCACCATCTTTAAAGCATTTTAGATAATATTCTTCCTCCTCACAGCTAAGTGGTTCCATGAATGTTTTCAAAGAAAGCACCTCGAAGCATTTTAATATAATCTATGCTTTGAGATGCTTTTAAGTGCATTTCCAATTTATTTTTTATCAGCTATCTTTTCTTCTGATAATATCAAAATCATCCATTCTGACTCCAAGATTAATAAACAGCTTCTGTTTCGGGTGGGGTGCAGAGTCAAGACTTTTTCCTTCTTCATCATATATCTCAAGAACTTTAACCGAAATATTTCTTCTGTCAGGTTTCATAATCTCTATCTCTTCCCCAACAGAGAATTTATTTCTTTGTTCTATCTGATATAACAAAATGTCATTTTGTGAATTCCTGCTATTTTGTGCATCCGCATCGGCATTTGTTTCTTTGTGCTTTATTCCTTCCACTCCTGCGAGCAGCTTACTTTTGTGGATGCTGCCATTTATAAGACCTAAATAGGTATATTCTTTATTATAAGTATTGCTGTCATATATCTGTGTGTTTTCATCAGGCTTTCCATAAAAAAATCCGGTTGTATACTGTCTGTATGTACATTTTGAAATTTCTTCCCGATAGAGTGGCAATGACTCTTCATAAAGTTTTCTGTCTTTTTTATAATCATCTATTGCCATTCTATATGTTCTTGCAACTGTTGCAACATAGAGAGCTGTTTTCATTCTCCCCTCTACCTTAAGGCTGTCTATCCCTGCATCAATAATATCCGGAATATGTTCAATCATACACAAATCTTTTGAATTAAAAATATAAGTTCCTCTCTCATTTTCATAAACCGGCATATATTCTCCCGGTCTTGACTCTTCCACAACAGAATATTTCCATCTGCAAGGATGTGTACATGCTCCCTGGTTTGCATCTCTTCCCGCCATAAAACTACTAAGAAGACACCTACCTGAATACGAGATACACATTGCACCATGCACAAATGTCTCTATTTCCATTTCTTTAGGAATATTTCTTCTTATCTCTTTAATTTCTTCAAGCGATAATTCTCTTGCCGTCACAACACGTGCAGCTCCCTGTTTATACCAGAAATTGAAAGTTCCATAGTTTGTATTATTTGCCTGCGTACTGATATGTATCTCTGTATCCGGAAGCACTTCTTTTGCAATAGTAAAGATAGCAGGATCTGAAATGATGAGCGCATCTGGCTTTACTCTTTTTAATTCATCAAAGTAAGTATATGCATCAGCTAAATCTCTGTTATGTGCAAGTATATTGGCTGTAACGTATACCTTCACTCCATGTTCATGGGCAAATTTTACCCCTTCCTCCATCTCTTCTATTGTAAAATTCTTTGCTTTGGCACGAAGTCCAAACGCTTCACCACCAATATATACTGCATCAGCTCCGAATATTACTGCAACTTTTAATACCTCCAGACTGCTTGCCGGAATCAAAAGTTCAGGATGTCTGTTCTTGTTACGAACATTTTTTAACTCATCCATTTTTACTCTCCTTTCGAACACTCATTGATATTCCATCACCTATAGGTACGATTGTCGTCTCCAGTTCTTCCATATTTTTAACAGAATATAAATATTCTCTCATTCTGGAATGTATCGTTCGGTTGCGTCTTTCTACTGCAAAACGGCTTTCTATCAATTCACCTTCCTGCAATACATTATCCGCAATAATCACTGCACCTTCTTTTGTCATCTTCAGTATTCTTTCAAGATAAGACAAATATTGTGATTTGGCTGCATCTATAAATACAAATTCAAACTGTCTTTTTTGTTCCACAAGCAAATCGAGTATCTCTGCCGCATCTCCTTCCATAAGAGTAATCTTATCTTCAAGTCCTGCTGCCTTTATATTTTCTTTTGCTATCGGTATTCTTTTGTCATAGTTTTCTATTGTAGTAATATGACAGTTTTTCGGCATGCAATTTGCCATTATAATTGCTGAATAACCTATTGCAGCACCTATCTCTAAAATATTTTGAGGGTTACGAATATTTATCATAACCCTTAAGAAACTTTCCATCTCTTTTCTGATAATCGGCACATCTGTTTCATGTGCCGTATTTTCTATTTTATCACATATACTTCCATTACTTTTTTCCAAAGAATGTATATATGAAACAATTCTTTCATTCACTATCATAATTACTGCCCTACTCTTGTGTATTTTCCTCTTCCGGCGGAGTTGTCAATATTTCAACCAGCTCTTCTCCCGTTTTTGACGAATTTAACCTGTAGTCTCCAGGAACTATTTTTTCATCTTCTCCTGTGTATAATTTTATCTGTAAATAAAATGCCAATGCACTTTTTACAATTCCTATATCTGCAGCATCTTTTGCTATATCATATTCACTTTCACCTTCTGAAACAGTCAGAATCAAATCATGTCCCGGTGCTCTATCATGCCCGCCTCCTGCAAACAAATCCCTTCCGAAAGTATAGGCATTTTTTGCGCAAAGAAATATACCAAGCATAACAATAACACATACTGCTATTCTTATCGATATCTTTACCATATTTTGGGAAGTTGTCTTTAAAGTCATCATAATCCTCCACACCTGATTCTATGAAATAAAACTTACATCAACATCAAGATTTTCTACCAATATCGCATTAATTTTTTGAATCGTACGGCATAGAATCAATTCGCTGTCGAGATATTTTTTTACTCTCTTGTCAGCCATTATCTCATAATAATCGCTTTTTAATTTCTTTAATCCATCAAATTTATTATTATTTTCTTCATTTTGAATAAAAAAATTCTTTTTCCTAAATTCATCAACCTTTGCCATCAGCTCAGGCTCTTTTGCAATTTCTTCTTTCGCTGTAATATATCTTTTATATACATCACCGTTAATCAACATATCCGCCAATTCTCTTGCTTTTATTTCTATGTCCATATTTCCTCCACCAGAGTAAATCCTACTTTACTTCCATAATAATTGGAAGAATCATAGGGCTTCTCTTCATCTTTTTCCAAAGGTAGTCACTTAAGCTGTCTTTTACCACCATTTTTATTTTTCCCCAGTCAGATACTCTGTTATCAATACAGTCTGTCACCGCATCTGTCACAACCTGCTTCGCCTCATCAATCAGATTTTCCGATTCTCTTACATATACAAAACCTCTTGTAACAATATCCGGACCAGCAAGAAGCTGGTTGCTATATTTTTCCAGTGTCATGACAACTATGATGATACCATTTTCTGCAAGGTTCTGTCTGTCTCTCAATACGATATTGCCAACATCACCTACACCAAGTCCGTCTACAAGAATTCCTCCCGCCTGTACACGGTCTACAATTTTTGCTGATTCCTCACC
The DNA here is from genome assembly GCA_902786365.1 of uncultured Lachnospiraceae bacterium. GTDB lineage: Bacteria > Bacillota > Clostridia > Lachnospirales > Lachnospiraceae > Bovifimicola. Next base: position 101,409 of record CADACD010000001.1, read on the forward strand.
AATTTCAAGTACATCACCTGAAGAAAGTATCATGACATTTTCAGGTGCCACTCCCATTGTTACTGCAAGTTCTCCCTGTTTTTTCAAATGTCTGTATTCACCATGTGCCGGTATAGAATACATCGGCTTTACAAGAGAATAGATTAATTTGATTTCCTCCTGACATGCATGCCCTGAAACATGTGTATCCTGGAAAATCACATTTGCCCCTTTTCTCGTCAGCTCATTAATCACTCTCGAAACCGACTTTTCATTTCCCGGAATAGGTGATGAACTTAAAATCACTGTATCCCCCGGATTGATGGTTACTTTCTTATGAATGGAAGCTGCCATTCTTGACAATGCTGCCATTGACTCACCCTGACTTCCTGTTGTGATAAGAACTATCTGCTCATCAGGATAATTTTTCATCGAATCAATATCTATCAATGTATTTTCTGGAATGTTGATATATCCAAGTTCGCTTGCAGTTGTGATAACATTCACCATACTACGTCCTTCAATGATAACTTTTCTTCCGTATTTGTAGGCTGTGTTAATAATCTGCTGCACTCTGTCAACATTAGATGCAAATGTTGCTATAATGATTCGCCTGTTTGTATTCTCTGCAAAAATATGGTCAAATGTCTTACCAACTGTCTTTTCTGACATGGTAAATCCTTCTCTCAATACATTTGTACTGTCACACATCAGTGCCAGCACACCTTTTTTTCCAAGTTCTCCAAATCGTGTCAAATCTATCGCATCACCAAATACAGGTGTATAATCAATCTTAAAGTCACCCGTGTGCACGATGACACCTGCCGGAGAAAATATTGCAAGTGCTGCCGCATCAGCAATACTATGGTTTGTTCTGATGAATTCAACTCTAAAACAGCCAAGATTGATTGACTGTCCATATTTTACTACTTTTCTCTTCACTGATTTTGTAAGATTATGTTCTTTTAATTTTCCCTCTATAATTCCAAGCGTCAGTTTTGTTGCATAAATAGGAACATTAATCTCTGAAAGAACATATGGTATGGCACCTATATGGTCCTCATGTCCATGTGTGATAACAAATCCCTTTACCTTATCTATATTTTCTTTCAAATAGGTTGTATCCGGTATCACAAGATCAATTCCCAGCATATCCTCATCCGGAAATGCAAGTCCACAATCGACAACAATGATACTGTCTTCATACTCAAATGCTGTAATATTCATACCTATCTGCTCAAGACCACCTAAAGGTATGATTTTTATTTTTTCTTTATTCGGTTTTCTCTCTTCTCTTTTCAACGTCCCAAAATCCTTTCTGTTATTTATTATTTTACATCTGTTATCAATCCTACATCTATGATGTATTTCATTTTACGTTCATACCGACACTGCATGCACTCACATTTTCATTTCACATATACATTTATACCTATACTTTCATATTTTCTAAACTATATATGTATCATAAATCTATGTCCTGTGCTATATGCTGTTACTTATATTTTCCATATAAATTCTTATATTTTCAGTCTTTTATATTCTTCTGATACACTGATATAAACAGACTATTTTTCAATATCCACCTCTTCGAGAAGTTCTGCAAATATTTTTGAAACGTAATCCAATTCATCATCATCATCAAGAATGACATAATTAGCCTCTTCATCGCTATCTTTTGATAAGTCTTTCAAAATATATGCTGTCTGCTCCTCTTCATCCTCTGCGACATCTTCTGTTACAAGAATATAGTTTGTATTATTAATCCTTGTCTGTTCAACAATCTGAAACTCTATCTCTTCATTTGTCTCACTATCAGTAAATTTAATTTTTTCAGACATACTTCTACCCTTAACCTTTCTCTCACATCATTCAAATGAATTTGAATAAAAATCATACACTGTATTTCCATTCAAATTGATTGAAAGTCTATTCTTTATTTTTGCACGCGTCTAAATAGCCCTGTAAAATAAATACAGCGGCTATACTATCAACGTACTTTTTTCTATTCTCACGCCTTACACCTGTCTGCATCAACACTCTGTCCGCTGCTACAGTGGTAAGTCTTTCATCCCATAACTCAATTTCTAACCCCGTCCTTCTCTCTAACATCTCCTTAAACGCAAGAGTTTTTTCACAACGCTCTCCCTCTGTATTATTCATATTTTTCGGAAAACCGAGTACAATCTTACTGACGTCATATTCTTTAATTAACTGTTCAATTCGTGCAAGTGTCTTTCGAAGTTTATTTTCATGTTCCCTTCTGATAATTTCTACTGCCCCTGCAGTAATTAATAATTCATCAGAAACTGCTACACCCACTGTTTTTGAACCAAAATCTAATCCTAATATTCTCATAAAAAACTATATCTTCCATTATATTAATACTATTTTTTTTTTAATTTTGTACATCTTTGTGTCATATTTTCTGTTATCATTCACTTTTGCCATTTTTACCTGCAAATTTGCTATTGATATAATATGTAAGTGCTTCTTCTATCAACTCGTCCCTCTCTGCACGCATAATGAGACTTCTCGCACTGTTATAACTAGTAATGTATGTCGGATCACCGGACATAATATAACCTACAATCTGATTAACAGGATTGTATCCTTTTTCTACAAGTGCTTTGTATACCCTCTCTAAAATCTGCGAAACCTCTAAATTAGCTTCATCTGTTGTTGCTTTAAAATACTGTGTATTGCTAAAATTATCACTCATTTTTCTTACCATTTTCGCAAATGCGAACCTTTTCCTTTCACTATCTTTTATTTATTTCAATGTAACTATAATCAAACATCACGTCCAAGATATCTTTGTCTATTCTAATACAAAAATCACAAGATAGCAAGCACTATTTCATTATTTAATAAACCTTGCACTGTTACCTCTATGATTTCATTCTCAAGACTGCACAAATTTTCATCTGCTTTCAGTGCTGTCTTTACATATTCCATCGTATGTCCTACAAAATATTCTTCCTCATTTATTCTTATTTTTTCCTCAAATAATACATTTATGCGTTTTCCAACAAACTTTTCAAGATATTGTCTGTGAAGTTCTTCATCAAGTCTGATAAGTTCACTACTTCTTGCTGCTTTTGTCGATTCCGAAATCTGTTCATTCATTACTGCAGCTTTTGTTCCTTCGCGTTTTGAATATTTAAATATATGCATCTTGGCAAAATTAATTTTTTCAAGGAATTCTTTGCATTTTGCGAATTCTTCCTCTGTTTCTCCCGGAAATCCGACTATCACATCAGTCGTAATTGCAGCATCTTCATAATATTCCCTGATAAGATTACATCCGTCAAGATATTCTTTTGCAGTATACCTTCTGTTCATTCTTTTCAATGTTTCATCGCATCCACTTTGAAGCGAAAGATGGAAATGAGGACAAAATGATGGTACACTTTTTAACTGTTCCATAAATTCTTTTGTAATTATTCTCGGTTCAAGCGAACCAAGTCTTATCCTTTTTATTGCTTTTTTTTCACCGATTTGCTTTATCACATCGATAAGTCTCTCGCTTCTTCTTTCACCAAAGTCAATACCATAGGAGCTTAGGTGGATTCCAGTCAACACAATTTCCTTATATCCCTTTTCTATCAGCCTTTCCACCTCTACCATAATATTTTCCGGTTCTCTGCTTCTTACTCTCCCTCTTGCATACGGTATGATACAATATGTGCAGAACTGGTTGCATCCATCCTGAATCTTAATATACGCCCTTGTATGCTCATCCATACTATCTATATTCAATTCCTCATATTCATGTTTCACCTTTGTATCATTGATATCTGTCACAGATATATTATCCGACCGCATCACCGGCATATTACCCTTATTTCGCTTTATCTGTTTTTCAACGATATCCACAATCTCTTTCTTCCTGTCATTCCCAATAATAACATCTATCGTTTCATCTTTCTTTAACTCATCGCAAAACGCCTGTGCATAGCATCCTACGGCCACAACAACAGCGTTTTTATTCATTTTCTTTGCTTTGTGTAGCATCTGTCTTGATTTTCTGTCTGCAATATTTGTTACGGTGCATGTATTGATTACATATATATCAGCCCCTTTTTCGAACGGAACAATTTCATATCCTCTATCTTTAAACATCTGTCCCATAGCTTCTGTTTCATATGCATTTACTTTACATCCAAGGTTATGTAATGCAACATTTTTCTTCACTTTCTTTTCCTCATTTCTTTATGTTATATTACTATTTTTTTATTGACTTTTCACTCCATAAAATGTAGTATATAGGTATGGGTAGTGACAATTTTGTTATTACCACCACAATTATCAAACTAAATCTATTGAAAGAGGAGGTAATATTATGAAAACAGTTAAAATATGTTTGAACTCAATTGACAAGGTAAAAGCATTCGTTAATGATATCACAAAGTTCGATTCAGACTTTGATTTAGTATCAGGCAGATATGTTATCGATGCAAAATCTATCATGGGTATCTTTAGTTTAGACCTTTCAAAGAATATAGACTTAAATATTCATGCTGAAGACAATATCGACGATATCCTTGCAGTATTAAAGCCATATATCGTTGAATAGTTTTAATTCTGATACATAAGATATCATATTATTAAATGTTTAAAACATTTACTGCTACCAGTCCGGTAGCAGTTTTTTATTTCCCGGTTGCTATTCCAATAGTTTCTGTAAATTCAAAACTCTAAATGTACCAACTAAACTATTCACACCAAACAACTTCAACTGTCTCTATTGCCTTATCAACCAGCTCTTTCATTTTTTCTCCAAGTTTTTCTTCTGAATTTCGTATCACGTTCACATTTGGCTTTGTAACAGGATGTTTCGCAACAAATATTGTACAGCAATCTTCAAACGGAAGAATTGATGTTTCATATGTATCTATCTTACATGATATATCTATAATATCCTGTTTATCAAAAGCTATCACAGGTCTGTAGACCGGAAGTGTACACACTTCATTGGTAGCATTTAAGCTCTGCATTGTCTGGCTTGCAACCTGTCCTATACTCTCACCTGTTATGAGTCCTAAACAACCTGACTCTTTTGCAAAATGTTCTGCAATTCTCATCATATATCTTCTCATAATAATGGTAAGCTCCTCATGAGGGCATGTCTCATAAATGTATAACTGTGGATCAGTAAAATTGACAATATTCAATTTAATCGGACCGGAATATTTTGCAACTTGCTTTGCAAGGTCGATTACCTTTTGTTTCGCTCTTTCACTTGTATATGGAGGTGCATGGAAATAAGTTGCCTCCAATACAACTCCTCTCTTGGCTATCATATAACCGGCTACAGGACTGTCAATTCCTCCCGACAAGAGAAGCATCGCCTTTCCTGCTGTACCTGTTGGCATGCCTCCCGCTCCCTTTATTACCTTTGTGTATATATTAATCTGCTCTCTTATCTCAACATTCACCATGATATCCGGATGATGAACATCCACTTTCACTGTATCAAACGCATTCAGTATTCTCTCACCCAACTCCATATTAATCTCCGGTGATGAAAGCGGATAATTCTTTCTCGCTCTTCTCGCATTGACCTTAAATGTAAAATTCTTATCCGGATATGTCTTGTCAAGATAATCAATTACCTTATCTGCCAGGTCATCAAATCCCTCGTCTTCTATCTGTACAAGTGGACAAATTCCTACAATTCCAAACACTTTTGTAAGCGCATTCACAGCCTCATCATAATCAAACTCTTCATTTGCTGTCGCATAAATTCTTCCTGATACCTTACTTACCTCAAATGCTCCATCTATTTTTTCAAGTGCGATTTTCACTCTATTAACCAGTGCATCCTCAAACATATATCTATTTTTTCCTTTTACGCCGATTTCTGCGTATTTTAACAAAAATGCCTTAAACATGACTTACCTCATTTCTTCTATCAACCATACTTTATTTTTAGTTTTCTATGCTTCATCTATTTTCTCTGATATAATCTCAGCATAGGAAGCAGCTCTTTTATCGTGTTAATTGCATAATCTATCTCTTCTTTTGTCGTATTGATGCAAAAGCTGAATCTGATAGCTGATTCTATCTCTTCTTTTTTCAATCCCATGCTCTTTAATGTTGCACTCACTGTGTGCTTGTTGGTACTACATGCAGAACCTGCTGATACATAGATATTCTTGTCCTCCAATGAATGCAAAAGCACTTCACTTCTGACACCCACAAAACTGGCATTGACTATCTGTGGTGCACTTTCATGACCTTTTTGACTGTTTATTTTCACATTATCAATCTCTGATAATCGTTCAATCATATAATCCTTTAACTCGTAAAGTTTTTCTATCTTCTGTGACAGGTCTTTGTAGACAATCTCTGACGCACATCCGATTCCTGCTATTCCCGGAACATTTTCTGTTCCCGAGCGCATTCCTTTCTGCTGGCCGCCTCCGTATATGAAAGGTTTTATCTTTGTCTTATCCCTAATGTATAAAAAACCTACTCCTTTTGGACCATGTATTTTGTGTCCGCTCACCGACAATAAATCGATACGAAGCCTTCTTGGATATATCTCAAATTTTCCAAATGCCTGGATAGCATCTACATGAAAGATAATATCTGGCTTTTTTTCTGCTATTACTTGTGATATTTCTTCTATTGGCATAATAGCACCAACCTCATTATTGACATACATGACTGATACCAATATCGTATCATCACATATCGCATCTTTTAAATCATTGACACAAATCACTCCTTTTTCATCTACCGGAAGATATGTCACTCTAAATCCCTGTTCCTCTAAAAAAGCCATTGTGCTTAAAACAGAAGCATGTTCAACCGATGTGGTTATAATATGATTACCAGCCCTTTTATTCGCCATTGCAGCACCAATAATAGCGTGATTATTTGACTCTGTTCCACCTGATGTGAATAAAATCTCTTTTTCATCTACTTTTAATAACTTTGCTATCTGCTCTGCTGATTTTTTAATATATTTTTCAGCCTCTACACCTTTAAGATGCATAGATGAAGGATTTCCATAATCCGTCTCCATCGTTTTTATCATCAATTGTCTCACTTCATCAAATACCTTTGTGGTTGATGAATTATCAAGATATGCCTCCATTACTTTACCTCATTTCTCTACTGCTCTAATTCAAACATAATCACCGAAACTATCATAAGTCCCGCTGTCTCTGTACGCAAAATACGCTTCCCAAGAGAAATTCTCTCAATATTGCAGCTGACTGCTTTTTCAATCTCCTGCTCATCAAATCCTCCCTCGGGTCCTATGAATATTCCAATGCTTAAATCTTTTTTTACTTTCTTCATGACGTTTTTCGTTTCTGTCATGTCTTTATAATTTTCATATGGAATGAGATTTAAATCAAAATCCTTTGCATATTCCAGAGCTTCACCAAACGACATCACATTCTCCACCTGCGGAATAATGCTTCTTCTCGACTGCTTTGCTGCACTCTTTGCTATCTCATTCCATCTTTTTAGCTTTGTCTGTTCCTTTTTTTTATCCAATTTTACGATGGCACGTTTTGTGGCAACAGGAATGATTTTATACACACCGAGTTCCACTGCTTTCTGGATAATAAGCTCCATTTTGTCACTCTTTGGAAGTCCCTGAAAAAGATATATTTTCGAAGGAAGCTCTGTTCCTTCAAATTCTTTGTCCGTAATATCAGCAATGACACTCCCATCCTCAAACTTTTTAATAGAACATAGATAATCATTTCCTTCTCCATCACTGATAAGCATTTCTTCTCCTGCTTTCATACGAAGAACATTTTTGATATGATTAACATCTTCTCCGTCAATTTGTACTTTCATCAATTCGGTATCTATCTTTTGGGGTGAAACAAAAAAATGGTGCATATCTTCTCCTTTTCAAAGTATAATCATTCTTTAACTTATTTTTTTCGTGCCGTTACGTTAACCCAGTCTTTCTGCCTTGTGATTTCCACAATTTCAAGACATGGATTTTTCTCAATTGCTGCTACAACATCTGCCTCTTTATCACAGATGATACCTGATGTTATAAACAAACCTCCACATTTCAGATGTGGTGCTATCACTTCCGAAAGAGGAATAATAATATCTGCAAGGATATTAGCCACAACAATATCATAGCACTCATATCCCACCTCGTCTCTTAAGGCTTTATCCTCTATCATATTACCTTCTATCAATCGAATATCTTCATTTACATCATTTTCTATGACATTTTCTATCGATGCACTGACAGCCCTCTCATCGATATCAATTCCAAGAACTGTTCCGGCACCAAGTTTTTTACCAATAATAGAAAGTATTCCACTTCCACATCCCACATCTAAAAGACTCGCTCCCTGCCTCATATATTTTCTCAGTTGTCTGATACAAAGCTGTGTTGTCTCATGTAATCCAGTTCCAAATGCTGTTCCAGGATCTATTTTGATTACCATTCTATAATCAGATTCATTGTCTACTATTTCCCATGTAGGTCTGATTAAAATATCGTCTACTGCAAATGGCTTAAAGTACTCTTTCCATTTGTTTATCCAGTCAAGCTCATTTGTCGAACCTTCTTTTATCGTGACGTTTCCTACATCAACAAAATCTTTCAACTCATCAATTCCCTCATAAATACCGGATATTATTGTATTTTCCTCTTCTTTTGATGAATCTATATCCATGTAGAATATGATATTCGCCTGTCCATCATCTTCCATTTCAGGCAGGATATCTATATACATTGCTTTTTTATCTTCTTCTGAAATCTGACGGTTATCCTCTATCTCAAAAGTATCAATCCCATTCTCCATCAACACACCACTTATCAGGTCTACAGCCTGCGTTGTTGTTGACAAAGTGAATTTCTTCCATTCCATAATTGTTCTCCATACTATATCTAATTTATATATTTCTGCCGTATCACTGTATGATAAAAAACATCTTCTCAATCAATACCGGTATTCATCATCTCTTTCCACATTTTTAAACACCATCACAGTTCTAGGACCAATAATTGCATTATTACCTTCTATAATGACATTTTTATCCTCGATATAACCTTCTTCATCCATTGTGTCTATAATGACTTTCCACTTATATTTGAATGAAATATCAGGCATTGTAAATGTATCTCTCTCCCAGAATGTATTGATTGCTATATAAATGATATCATCTTCTGTCTCGTTCTGCTCATGTCTTCCTGCATACATGACACCTATGAATTTTGTATCACCGCTGTATTGATTCTCAAAAGGCTTTTTACCATGTGTGCTGATTGATGGAAATCCAAGTGAACAGACCTTTGTGTTTCTTCTTAAAATACTGTGATCTTTTCTATATTTAATCACTCTTTTAAAGAAATTAAAAACATTTTTATGTTTATCAAGATTTTTCCAGTCAAGCCACGATATAATATTGTCCTGACAGTAGGCATTATTATTACCAAAGGAGGTATTGCAGAATTCATCACCTGCAAAAAACATAGGAATTCCGCGGCTTACCATGAGAACAGTACATGCATTCATCACCATTCTTCTTCTTAAATCAAGCACTTCCGGATTATCTGTCTCTCCCTCAACACCACAGTTCCAGCTGAGGTTATCATTTGTTCCGTCTGTATTATTCCAGCCATTCGCTTCATTATGCTTGTAATTGTATGAATATAAATCATACAATGTGAATCCGTCATGACATGTGATAAAGTTTACTGATGCATTGCTTCCTCTGTAAATTTCATCATATAAGTCGGTAGATCCTGTGATACGGTTTGAGGCAAGGTAAGCACCTCCTGTGCCTTTTAAAAATGCCCTTATGTCATCTCTATATCTTCCGTTCCACTCTGACCATCTGTTCCATGACGGAAAGCTTCCTACCTGATATAATCCGCCGGCATCCCATGCCTCAGCAATCAACCTGACTCTTCCAAGTATCGGATCAAACGCAAGCGACTGTAAAAGTGGCGGCTTATTCATCGGTGAACCATCTTCATTACGGCCTAGAATTGTTGCAAGGTCAAATCTAAAGCCATTCACTCTGTAATTGATTACCCAATACCTTAAACATTCAAGTATCATACTCTGCACAATTGGATGATTACAGTTTAACGTATTTCCACAGCCACTGAAGTTGTAATAATAACCATCAGGAGTGAGCATATAATAGATATTGTTGTCAAGTCCCTTAAATGAAATATAAGGACCCAGTTCATTTCCCTCTGCCGTATGATTAAACACTACATCAAGAATTACCTCTATTCCATTCTCGTTTAATTCTTTGATAAGCTGTTTTAACTCATTTCCTTCACGATTGTATTCTATCTTGGAAGTATAACTTGTATTTGGTGCAAAAAAGCTGATAGGATTATAGCCCCAATAATCAAGCAGTGTATTTCCATTCACTTCTCTTCTGTCTCTTGTCTCATCAAACTCAAATATTGGCATTAATTCTACAGCATTCACACCAAGTTCTTTTAAATACGGTATCTTCTTTCTTAATCCTTCAAAAGTTCCACGCTCATCCTCACACAATCCCGATGATTCATCTTTTGTAAATCCTCTCACATGAAGCTCATAGATAATTAAGTCCTCCATAGGGATTACCGGTTTATGAAAATTCTCCCAGTCAAAATCATTTCTTACTACCCTTGCTTTGTACACGTTATTTTTTCTGACAGGATCTCCCCATACACTCTGGCCTGTCACAGCTTTGGCGTAAGGATCCAATAAATATTTTGTCTTATCAAAAATAAGTCCTTTCCTTGGATTATATGGTCCATCCATCCTGTATGCATACTCAAACTCTTCAATGTCAAGTCCAAATACTATCATTGAATATACATTTCCAATCTTGTACTTCTCCGGAAACTCTATAATCGCATAAGGTTCTGTTTCTGTTCTGTGAAATAATAATAACTCGCATGACGTTGCGTTGTTTGAATGAATTGTAAAGTTCACTCCACCCGGTATGGCAGTTGCACCATTCATCTCATACATTCCAGGTCTAATGTCAAATCCTTGTGTATTATCTAATGGAATCATATGATTTTTCCCTGTTTTCAAATTTGTCATGTTATTGTACCTCTCAGTCCGTTATTTATTTTCATATTTATTGTATTTCATATTCCGGCAACTGCTAACCGGATTTTCAACTCAATCTCTTATCAAATCCACTCTTCGGATTCTGTCATAGTGCATATTCTATCATATTTTTCTATAAACTGCAATCAAAAAGGACAGCCACACGTCTTCCCAACTGTATGGCTATCCCCCTGTTTTAATTTATCATTTTTCTATTTTAATGTCGACAATCCTATTTATCATATACAATTCAGACAAAATACAAATGAAATCTGTATATATATATACTTTTCATCAATCAAATTTCACCTGTTAATCTTGAAATGTGTCTTTTATTTTATCAAAAATTCCCTTTTTCTTCTTATCATCTTTATTGTTTTCATCTTTGCTAACATCAAGACTACCGCCCATCGCTGTATCAAATATCTTGAGTGCTTCTTTCTGCTCTGCATTCATTCTCTCAGGAACCTGCACAACCAAAGTAACAATGTGATCGCCCCTCACGTTCTTGTTTCTAAGTGTAGGTATTCCTTTATTCTTAAGCCTAATCTTTGTATTCGTCTGTGTTCCCGGCTTGATATTAAATAAAACCTCTCCATCTATTGTCTTAATTTTAACATCACCGCCAAGCGCCGCCTGTGCAAATGTGATAGGAGATTCCGAATATACAGTATAGTCCTGACGTTCAAATACTGGATGTCTTGACATCACAACTTCTACTAATAAATCGCCTCTTTCTCCTCCGTTTACACCCGGTTCACCCTTGCCCCTGATACGAATGCTCTGTCCGTTATCAATACCTGCCGGTACTGTTACCTGTATCTTTTTGCGGCTGCTCTTATATCCTGTACCATAACAGTCAGGACACTTATCCTTAATAACCTGACCCTTTCCTTTACATTCTGGACAGGTCTGGACATTTCTCACCATTCCGAACAGTGACTGCTGTGTAAACATCACCTGACCTTTACCTCCACATTTTGAACATGTGACCGGATTTGTTCCCGGCTTCGCACCCGTTCCATGACATGTACTGCACTCATCTTTCAGCGTGAGTTCTATCTCTTTTTCACAGCCAAATGCTGCCTCTTCAAATGTCACTCTGATACTTGTTCTTATGTTCGCACCTTTCTGTGGTGCATTCGGATTTCTGCTTCTTCCTCCGCCGAATAATCCTCCAAATATGTCTCCGAATATGTCACCCATATCTTCAAAGTTGAATTCAAATCCGCCGCCTCCGGCACCTCCGTCAAATGCTGCATGACCGAACTGATCATATTTCTGTCTTTTTTCACTGTCACTTAAGACAGCATATGCTTCACTTGCTTCTTTAAATTTTGCCTCTGCTTCCTGGTCTCCCGGATTTGCATCAGGATGATATTTCTTTGCTAACACTCTGTATGCCTTTTTGATTGCTGCATCATCGGCATTTTTATCGACACCAAGAACCTCGTAATAATCTCTTTTATCTGCCATAATAATCCTCCATTCAAGAGGGTTTGCAAAAACTTACACAAACCCAAATACGCCGCTTTAGAAACCGATATGATTTCTAAAACGACATATTGTATAAATCACATTATTTCAAATCAGATGTCATTATATCGTAACTTCTGAGAGATTTCAAATGTTATTTTATCCTTTATACTTCTTTGTAATCTCCGTCTACAATATCATCATCTGAACTTGTGGAACCTGCATCTGCTCCTGCACCTGCGCCTGCACCCATGTCAGGACCTGCACCTGCTGCCTGTGCCTGCTCATACATCTTTGCAAATAAACTCTGTGCTCCTGTCATTAATTTTTCCTGAGCTGCCTTGATATCTGCAACCTGACTGTCTGTCATATTCTCTGCATCTGTGCTGTCTACTAAATCTTTTAATGCCTTTAAATCAGCCTCTACGTTTGCCTTATCATTCGGATCTATCTTATCGCCTGCTTCGTCAAGTGCTTTCTGTGTCTGGAATACCATTGAATCAGCTTCGTTTCTTGTATCAATAGCTTCTTTACGTTTCTTATCCTGTGCTTCGAATTCAGCTGCTTCCTTCACTGCCTTTTCAATATCTGCATCTGACATATTAGAACCTGCTGTGATTGTAATATGCTGTTCTTTTCCTGTTCCCAAATCCTTTGCAGATACATTTACAATACCATTGGCATCAATATCGAATGTAACCTCAATCTGTGGAACACCTCTTCTTGCCGGCGGTATTCCATCAAGTCTGAACTGACCAAGACTCTTGTTATCTTTCGCAAACTGTCTCTCACCCTGTAATACATTAATATCAACAGCGCTCTGGTTATCTGCTGCAGTAGAGAATACCTGACTTTTCTTTGTTGGAATTGTTGTATTTCTCTCAATCAGTCTTGTTGCAATACCTCCCTGTGTTTCAATAGAGAGTGAAAGTGGTGTAACATCCAAAAGTAAGATATCACCTGCACCTGCATCACCTGCTAACTTGCCACCCTGGATAGAAGCACCGAGTGCAACACATTCATCCGGGTTAAGGCTCTTATTTGGCTCTTTTCCTGTCAACTGCTTTACTTTATCCTGAACAGCAGGAATACGTGTTGAACCACCGACTAATAATACTTTTGTAATCTCTGACATGCTGAGTCCTGCATCTTTTAATGCATTCTGTACAGGGATGACTGTTCTCTCTACAAGATCACTTGTAAGTTCATCAAATTTCGCTCTTGTCAATGTCATGTCAAAGTGTTTTGGTTCACCGTTTACTACAGCGATGAATGGAAGGTTGATGTTTGTGCTTGTAGCTGATGAAAGCTCTTTCTTTGCTTTCTCTGCTGCCTCTTTTAATCGCTGTAATGCCATCTTATCTGTGCTTAAGTCCACACCTTCTTTACTCTTGAAATCATTAATCATATATGTTGTGAGGTGCTCATCAAAGTCATCGCCACCAAGTCTTGTATCACCATTTGTTGCAAGAACTTCGATAACTCCGTCACCAATTTCGATAATAGATACATCAAATGTACCACCACCTAAATCGTATACCATAATCTTCTGTTCTTTCTCATTGTCAAGACCATAAGCAAGTGCTGCTGCTGTAGGCTCATTGATAATTCTCTTTACTTCAAGTCCTGCAATCTTACCTGCATCCTTTGTTGCCTGTCTCTGTGCATCATTGAAATATGCCGGAACTGTGATAACTGCTTCTGTAACACTCTCTCCCAAATAGCCTTCTGCATCTGCTTTTAATTTCTGAAGTACCATTGCTGAAATCTGCTGTGGTGTATAACTCTTATCATCAATCTGTACTTTATAGTCTGTACCCATATGTCTCTTGATTGAAGAAATTGTCTTCTCCGCATTTGTCACTGCCTGACGTTTTGCAGGATCACCTACAAGTCTCTCTCCTGTCTTTGTGAATGCTACGACAGAAGGTGTTGTTCTAAGTCCTTCTGTATTTGCGATAACAGTTGGTTTACCACCTTCCATTACTGCCACGCATGAATTTGTTGTACCTAAGTCAATACCAATAATTTTACTCATAATAACTTCCTCCTTAAAATCCAATCTTGTTCAATCTATATTCTATTAGCTATCTGCATATACTAGTTTGCCACTTTTACCATACTGTGACGAACGACTGTGTCTCTGTAGGTGTAACCTTTCTGTAACACCTCTGCAACAACATTCTCCCCTAGTTCTTCATCTTCAACATGCATTACTGCATTGTGAAGATTTGGGTCGAATTCCTTTCCTTCTGCCTCAATTTCTTTTACTCCTGCATCTTCAAGTGTTTTGACAAGCTGTTGATAAATCTTATCCATACCTTCAGCAAACGGTGTTGCTTTTTCTTCTTCTGATACTGTGCTAAAACCTCTCTCGAAATTATCGACAACAGGAAGTATCTTTTCTATAATGTCTTTTGCACCAATTTCATACATTGCTGATTTTTCTTTTTCTGAACGCTTTCTGAAATTGTCAAATTCTGCAAATGTTCTCTTATACTTGTCAGTGAGTTCCTCAATCAGTAAATCTTTTTTGTCTTTCTTTTTCTTAAACAAACTATTATTCTCACTTTCCTCTGTATCTTCCGATGCTACATCTTCACTTTCTTTCACTTCTTCATTCTGTCCATCAGAATCAATTGCTTCATCACTTGAATTTTCTGTCTGTTCTTTTGATGTAAATTCTGAATTTCCATCATTTACTACTGCGTCATCAGTATTACCTTTGTTTTCTTCTGTATCAACTGTTTCATCTATATTTGTATTCTTATCTTCCACTTAACTAATTCCACCTTTCTTTCAGTCATGCTTTTTAAATCTGTCATCTAACTGTGACTTGACAGCCTTTAAAGCCTCCACTACCTTTTCGTAATCCATCCTTTTCGGACCGACGATACCGATTGTACCGGTGACACCTTCTTCTATTTCATAAGTTGCAGTGACAACACTGCAGTCTTTCATAGACTGTACGGAAGTTTCATTTCCGATATATACCTGAATCACTTCTTTATTTTGCGAGCTGTCTTCTTTATCAACAAGAAGATTTGTAAGCAGATTTTTTTCTTCAAATGTATTGATAATCTCACTTGCTGTACTACTCTCACTAAGTTCAGGATATTTGAATATATTCGTTGTCCCGCTTGTGTAAACCTTGAAGTCATCTTCATCGGCAAGTGCAAGTCCCACAACATCTATGATATCTCTGACGAGCTGCATATGTTCTGCTGCCTGTCCTGTCATTTTCGAAATCAATCCTATATTCATCTCTTCTAATGAAAGTCCGTTTAAACTCGTATTAAAAATAATATTCAGTTTAAGAACCGTTTCATTATCGATTGTCTCTTTTAAAGTGATTATTCTGTTTTTAATAATATTGCCTTCTGCGACAATGACACATAAAAGTTTATTTTCCTCAAACAGTGAAAGCTGGATAAATTTAAGTCTCCGTCCCCTATGATTGATAGGCGTTGTAATCATCGTTGCATAATTCGTATTATTTGCAAGAAGCTTCGCTGTGTTCTGCAAAAGTTCTTCTACCTTCTCAACCTTGTCATTTAAGAATTCCTGAACTTCGTTTAATTCTCTTTCTTTTTTGTTAAGCTCAGTCTCTTTTTCTCTCATCAGGTTGTCAACATAGAGTCTGTAACCCATATCTGTCGGTATTCTTCCTGACGAAGTATGTGGCTGAACAATATATCCCATCTCCTCTAAATCCGCCATCTCATTTCTGATTGTAGCGGAACTTAAATTCAAATCTGTGTACTTTGAAATTGTTCTTGAACCTACCGGTTCACCTGTCTCAAGGTAATTCTTGATAACTGCATTTAAAATCTTTAGTTTTCTTTCAGCTAATTCCATATGATAAATTCCTTTCAAATATTTAGGTAAGTTCATATGTTGCGTTTTGTTTTTTAACTTGTTAGCACTCACTCGATAAGAGTGCTAATTGTTTATAGGAATAAGATAGCACTTGTATTTTCATTTGTCAACACCTTTTGAAAATTTTTTTATAAAATAAATAGGCGATATCATCTTATCTACTGATATCACCTATTTACACCTCATATATGTCTTTCATCTCATTTTAATTACAATAGTTTCTTCGTCTTTCGTCTTGCAGCCATCAAATCTCCCTGCTTTATGATATTCAAAAATCTATGCTTCACTATTTCTTCTATATTATTATGCCATGTCTTCTTTTCATTCTGGTATATCACTCCTCCTGCCATGCCAGCATGCCCACCGCCACTGCCTATCCCTGTCAGTGCGTCTGATATCAGTTTTCCGGTTTACGCATATATAAATTTTTTCATAAATAGAGAGTCAAAGCATAAAACAAGACTATCCCTTCTAAGTATAAATCTGTTTTATTTCTTACATATACTGATAATTCCATCTAAAACTTCATTCACATTATTTTCTGTGGCATTTTCACCCATATGACCGATTCTTATCACTTTCCCTGCAAATGCTCCAAATGAACCGGCAATCATAATGTTATACCTCTTTTTCATCTCATCTATGATATATTTATCTGTCAGCCCTTCCGGTACTAAAAAAGCTGTTACCGTATTGGAATATCCACTCTCCCCATATAACTTAAATCCATTTTCTAACAATGTGTTTCTTACTTTTTTTGCAAGTTTTTCATGACGTTTTAACATATCAGGATCATTTTTAATATTGTCAAATGCAGCTCTTAGTCCATATATATCACTGATTGGCATTGTATATGGAAACCATTTATTTTCATAATATCCCTCAAAAATACCAAGATTACAATAAAAAGAAGCCACCGGTACTTTTCTGTTCTTGATAATGTCTTTTGCAGTATCACTCATTGTCACAAAGGTAAGGCCTGCCGGTGCGGAAACTGCCTTTTGAGAACCACCACATAAGACATCTATCTGAAATTCATCTACATTGACATATTCTCCAAACATCGCTGACACAGAATCGACCACGGTTGCTATTTGATATTTCTTTAATAGAGGACAGATTTTTGATATATCATTTAATATTCCACTCGGTGTATCACAGTGGACAACTGTGGCATACTTGAAGTTATTGTCATTTTCAAGAAATTGTTCTAACTGACTGACATCAATCTCATTTTTGTAATCAACTGTATATAAAACAGGTTCTCCACCATATATTTTTACAAAATCTGCAAATCCTTTCCCAAATTCACCATTATCAAGCACCAGTACCCTGTCCCCCGGCTCTGTAAGACTTGCGCATGCTGCCTCAAGCCCCAATATACCTTCTCCACTTAATATAAGTGTTTCATTTTCTGTATGCAAAAGACTGCTGATGAGTTCACATGTCTCCTTATAAAAATCATAAAATTCAAGATCTAAATCCGGATTGGTACATTCCTTTGCTCTGGCAAGCCTTACATTTTCAGCAACCTGTGTCGGTCCCGGTGTCATTATTTTATACATATTTTCTCTTCCTTTCTCTGCTAATATTTATCATTCAAATCTTTCCATTCATAAAACCTGATTCAATATATCTTTATTCCTTATCAAAAATATTCTTTGCCGCCTTACCAAGTCTTACTGAAATCGGCAACACTACAATTCCGGCAACTGCCACCTGAACGATATTTCCCGGTATTGAGCTTGCCGGTGTAAACATATTGCCATATAAAATCCACTCTGTGATATAGTATCCCACTACTTTAATAACAAGTGCTACGAGTACAGCAGTCAGGTTTCTTGCATAAGAATTTTTGTTTCCTGAAATTTTTCCTACAGCAAATCCCATCATTCCCACAACAATCAATGTAAATGGTGCCCATGATACCCAGCCTGATGTCAGATCAAACAATGCCATACCTACACCTCCTGCTATCATTCCCACTTTCCAGCCAAACAGAATTGCAGCAATGAACAAAGGGATATTTCCCAAATGCACAAGTCCACCTTTTGCCATAATTGGAAGTCTGATATTGACAAATGCTGTAAATACATAAGTCAATGCAATAAATACTGCTGTTACTGCTATATTTTGAACATTACTGAGTGCTATTGTATTATTTTTTGTTTGAACTTCTCCTATCATATCAATGCCCTTGCACAGCCTATGTCATTACTCACTTTTCCCACTTCAAAAATGTGCGAAATACATAATGTTGAATAATAACTCTGCCGTACATTTTCCTTTCTAATATTTTTTATTTGATTTTTTGTAATGTATACCTTACAATAGATTCAGTCACTTTCACAGCGCTCTTATCAAATCTAATGATTGATTTCAATATGCTGTACATAGCAACCATGTGTATAAACAGAATACCATATATTGCCCTTTTTTAAAGTGCCACTTTCATTCTTTATAATCATGCCAGTTTTTTATAAAGTCACTGTTTATGCATATCACAGTTCATTTCATATACGAAACCAACATATACCATATCTTGTGTTTTATCTTATAATTTTTACAATATTTAGTAGACAAAAGCGATATGTAATGATATAATTTAGTCGTTTCGTTAAGAAATACAACTGGCATTATCTGTATAAGGAGGATTTTTAAATGAAGGTAATAAAACGAGACGGAAGGCGTGTAGAGTATGACAGAAACAAAATTGTGATTGCTATCCAGAAGGCCAATGATGAAGTTGAGCCACATGAGAAGATTTCAGAGGAAAAGATTTATAATATCGTAGCCTCTATTGAGAATCGTGGCATGGCTGAAATGCAGGTTGAGGATATTCAGGATATAATAGAACAGAAGTTAATGCATGAGAAAAAGTATATTCTAGCAAAAACATATATTATTTACAGATATACCCGCGAAATGGTACGTAAGGCCAACACTACTGATGAATCTATCTTAAGCCTTATCCAGAACAGCAACAAAGATGTGATGGAGGAAAATTCGAACAAAAATGCGGTAATCGCTTCAACACAGCGTGATTTAATTGCCGGTGAGGTTTCGAAAGATCTCACAAAGAGAGTTCTTCTTCCTGACAGAATCACAAGGGCTCATGAAGAAGGTGTCCTTCACTTTCACGATGCCGATTACTTTCTTCAGTCAATTTTCAACTGCTGTCTGATCAATATCGGTGACATGCTTGATAACGGAACTGTCATGAACGGAAAGCTGATTGAAAGTCCAAAAAGTTTTCAGGTGGCATGTACCGTTATGACACAGATTATCTCTGCTGTGGCTTCAAGCCAATATGGAGGTCAGTCTGTTGATATAAGGCATCTTGGAAAATATTTGAGAAGAAGCCGTGAAAAATACAAAAACCACTACAAAGAAAAGTATGGTGATAAAATAGATGATGAATTGATGGAACAATTTATTTTCGACAGACTTTATGATGAATTGAAATCAGGCGTACAGACAATCCAGTATCAGATTAACACTCTGATGACAACAAACGGTCAGTCACCTTTTGTCACTCTCTTCCTCAATCTTGACAAAGATGATGAATATATAGAAGAGAATGCAATGATTATCGAGGAAATATTAAAACAGCGTCTTGAAGGTATCAAAAATGAAAAAGGAGTATTTGTCACTCCTGCTTTTCCTAAACTCATATATGTTCTTGATGAACACAACTGCTTAAAAGGTGGTAAATATGACTATATCACAAAGCTCGCTGTAAGATGCTCTGCCAAACGTCTCTACCCTGACTATATATCAGCCAAAAAAATGCGTGAAAATTATGAAGGTAATGTATTTAGCTGTATGGGATGCCGCAGTTTCTTAAGTCCGTGGAAAGACGAAAACGGCGAATATAAATGGGAAGGCCGCTTTAATCAGGGAGTTGTAAGTCTTAATCTTCCTCAGATGGGAATCATTGCCAAAGGCGATGAGGAGTTATTCTGGCAGCTGATGGAAGAAAGACTCTCACTTTGTTTTGAAGCACTTATGTGCAGACACCGCGCACTAGAAGGTACTTTGTCAAATGTGAGTCCTATCCACTGGCAGTATGGTGCCATTGCAAGGCTTGATAAAAACGAATCAATCGACAAACTTTTACATGGCGGTTACTCAACAATTTCTCTTGGCTATATCGGTCTATATGAAGTCACAAAACTCATGACTGGTGTCAGCCACACTGAACCAGAAGGACTTGAATTTGCGCTCAAGGTAATGAAACGCCTAAGAAGCGCAACAGATACATGGAAAGAGAATACCGGAATTGCTTTCGGTCTTTATGGTACTCCTGCCGAAAGTCTCTGCTATCGTTTTGCAAGAATTGATGCAAAGAAATATGGCAGTATCCCTGATATAACAGATAAAGGTTATTACACGAACTCATATCATGTGGATGTACGTGAAAAAATTGATGCTTTCTCTAAATTCAAATTTGAAAGTCAGTTTCAGAGTATCTCCTCAGGAGGTGCCATCTCTTATGTCGAGATACCTAATATGCGCCACAACTTGGAAGCGCTTGAGGAAGTTGTCAAATTCATCTATGACAATATTCAGTATGCTGAATTTAATACAAAGTCCGACTACTGCCATGTCTGCGGATATGATGGCGAAATTTTGATTAATGACAAGTTTGAATGGGAATGTCCGCAATGTCACAACAAAGACCAGAATAAAATGAATGTCACAAGAAGAACCTGTGGATATTTAGGTGAAAACTTCTGGAATGTCGGAAAGACAAAGGAGATTAAATCACGCGTTCTTCATTTATAATGTAGTATATTTAAAATATTATCTTTTAATTACTGTTCACATCATTTTGGATATTTTTTTCAATTTTCATAAAGCGACTGTGAACAGTGATTTATTTTATGGAGGTTATCAATGCATTACGCAGATATAAAACAATTTGATATTGCTAATGGTCCCGGCATACGTATTTCTCTATTTGTAAGTGGATGCAACCATCACTGCAAAGGCTGCTTTAATGAAGTCGCATGGGATTTTAATTATGGTACAATCTTTACAGAAGAAACAATCACGACAATCATCAAATATCTTGACAGTCCCCATATAGCCGGACTCACTTTGCTTGGCGGTGAGCCAATGGAACCTGTCAATCAGAAGGAGCTTCTACCTCTTGTAAAACGTGTAAAGGAGACTTATCCTGACAAGACAATATGGTGCTATACAGGATTTTTATTCGATAAAGATATTATTGAGGTGATGGTTGATAAGGTTCCACAAACGAAAGAGCTTCTGTCATACTTTGATGTGATAGTCGATGGAAAATTTGTTGAGGAACTGAAAAATGTGAATCTTCGTTTTAAAGGTTCATCAAATCAGCGGACAATTCTTGTAAAAGAATCTTTAGAATCAGGAAACATTGTTTTATGGAACCCTCCGAATGATGAATTTTAAATTAACTTGATACTAAACCCAAAATAATGATGATCAAATGCATTGTTAACTAGGAAGGGATTTATTTCACATAATCAATAAAAATCAGAAAGGATATTTTTTATGACAGAAATTAAAATACAATACTTAAATGATGATATTAAAAGACTTGAATACATTGATGGCAAGTCTGACTGGATTGACCTTCGTGCTGCTGAAAATGTTACTTTAAAGGCCGGTGAATTTAAGCTGATTCATCTTGGTGTGGCAATGCAGCTTCCGGATGGTTATGAAGCCCATATTGTTCCTCGCAGCAGTACCTTTAAGAACTTTGGTGTGATTCAAGCTAATTCAATGGGCATCGTAGACGAATCATATTGCGGACCGAATGACTGGTTCTACTTCCCTGCTATCGCACTTAGGGATACTGACATTAAAATAAATGACCGAATCTGCCAATTTCGCATTGAAAAGCATCAGCCTGAAATTGTTTTTTGCGAAGTTGAACAATTAGAGAATGAAGACCGCGGCGGTATTGGAAGTACCGGAAAAAACTGATTTTACGAGTTTCTTTTGAATAGAAACGTTTCGTATCATCATTTTCAATCAATAAAACAAAGGACTGACACATTCATTATATGTATCAGTCCTTTTTCTATGATATTTTATTAATTCACAAAGAATACTATGTTTTTACTTTGACATTGCCTCATTGTATCTCTGCATAATCTTTGTCATATATGTGCTTACGCTATACACATTATATCCATTATTTTCATTAAATGCAAGTTTCGAACTATTCTGATTACTTCCTGACGAGCTTCCAAATGCTTTCACATATATATGCACATTTGAATCAGGTATTACCACTGAAGAATAATTATTCTTTGCTTTATTATAATATTGCTGGTAATTTGAATAATTCAGCCATCCACTGTTTGCAACTTGTTTTAATGCAGCTGTATATTCTGCTGTAAAGTTATTACTTCTTCCTGTTACGGATTTCAGATATAATGGATTACTCTGTCCTCCCTGCAAAGCTGTATTGTCTGCATACGGACTAAATGTTGTCATATCCTCTCTTCCTTCTGTCGCAATTCCAAAACATCTGTCGTAGTCGTAAGGAATAAACACAGCCTTTCCATTTTTGAAGTATACACAGTGATTATTATAGTTATTTCTGAGGTCATCAGGATTTCCTGCAAAATAACTTACTGCCACAAAATATACCCAATTATTTGCATCCACAAGATTTGAAAAATCTGTTTTACTTACATTTCCATTATTTAATTTATTAATAAGATTTTTTAAACTTGCATGAGTCGATGAAGATTTATTTGTCTTTAAATCATACGTTAGTGATTGATATGGTGTCTCTACACCTATTGACGACAATGTACCTGTTGTATAAGAGGCACCGCCACCGCTGCCCCAACCACATTTATACAAATCTCCGTCTGTTGCCCCTGGCATATATCTCTTGACAAAGTTTTTGTTTACCGGCTCATATATTGTATATACACCATAATTGTATCCGCCAAATCTTATATTGGCAAGACTTGTATTCTGGGCATATACTCCAAACGCTCTATACATCTGATTGGCATAATAATTTGCCACATATGTACCATCAAAGTTTCTGTTCCATTTCAATTCCAGACCATCAAGTGTTGCGAATGTTCTTTCTTTTCTCTGCTTCCTTGCTGCATCACTCCATGTAAGCGCTTCAGAACCATAATACTCTGTATCATCAAATGTCTCATCAAAGCTTAATTTCAAATGAATTAAGTTTCTGTCATTGACATTGTTATTGTTATATACATCACATCTTGATGTATTACCTTTTATTCTGACTCCGACATCATACATTTCATATGAGTTTCCGTTAATAGTGACTGTCATCTTTGTCACTCTTCTGTAAATAGGAGACTTTCCATTGCTTCCATATTTTTTGTAATCTGCCTGTAATTTCTGAAGTTCTGCATCTGATATATCAAGTGTTATGGTTACCTTGTTATTGATATCAAATAACTGATTATAAATCGTTTCTTGATTTGGCTGCGGTGTATCTGTGCCGGATGGTGTTGCAGGATTTGTTGTATTTCCTGTACTTGCATTGTTTCCACCATTTCCTGTACTACTGCCTGTGCTGTTTCCTGTATTACTACCTGTACTGCCACCTGTTGTATTGCTTCCATTATTTCCTGTGGTTCCGGTATTTCCTGCGTTATATCCTGATGAATTGTTTGTTGTTCCTGAATTATTTGTATTTTCGCCATTTCCCGTATTCGCTGTTCCACCTGCTACTGTATTACCGGTGTTGGCAGTGTTTTTTGCATTTTCGCTTCCTGATGTGCCATTTGAAGAATTGGTATTTTGTCCGTTATTTTCCGTTCCGGTACTTGTTTCCCCCTCATTTTCCTGTGCATTATTTACTGTTTGGTCAGTACTGCCCTCTCCGCCGGTATTGGTTTTAGTATCTCCTAGAGACGTATTTCCAGTGTTTCCCGAATTATTTTTTATCTGACTTTCATTGCTGTCTGAACCGGCATTTTTACTTTGCCTGCTTCCGTTACCAATTGATGATACAGTCACTATAATAATGACCACAATAGCTAACACTGATGCCGCTACAATTGCTGAGACTTTTTTGTTTGCCGATAGCATCTGCACAAACTTGTCTTTAAGATCCACAATCTTATCCTTCACTTCTTTTGTCTCCTTTTCTCATATTATATTCGACTTTACCCAATATAGTCTCATTCTTCCTCTTGTAAAGAATTATAACAGTTAATTGGAAATTCTACAACCAAATTCTATTTGTTGAAGGCATAAAAATATTTTGACCCATTGATACCTACGGATTACTTCGACAGTGCGAACAATATTTGATATTTGTATTAGTCTGCATCACCTATACACATATGTAATATTGCAGCAAGCGGTTCCATTGCATTTTTTACCTCTTCAAAGCTGTTTGTTTGCGCTCCCGCTTCTATCAGCATTGATTTCGGTCTCATATGCAAATTGTACTGATATGCCTGTATATAATTTCTTCTTGTAAATCCTTCAAAATATTCCTCTGCAAGCACTTTCATCTGAAGACTCATAGCAAGATTTTCAGTTCTGTATGGATTATAGAGATATCCGATTTCTCCTATCCCATTTAACCTGCTAATTCCATTAAAAAACATGATCTGAGCTGTCGGCTTTCCATTAACCTCCGTGACAAGATGTGTATGTTCTCCCACTCCATCTCTGTGTAAATCGATGACAACCTCTATTGAAGGATTTTCCGCAAGCACACTTGCTATTTTTTCATATGCATAATCGTACGCTTTGCTTCTGTCAAATACGCCATTGACATAATCAAATGAATCTGTAATATGTATTACATTATATCCATATTGCTCACGCAAAATATCTACAAGATAATTTCCCACTCCGACAATTCCCGTCTCAGGATTTCCACTGATACTATCACTAAATCCCTCTTGTCCATGTGTATGATAAATCAAAATCTGTGGTTGATCACTTTTTGTGCTCAGTTTCATATCAATACTCATCAGCTTTTCCGCATTGATATCTTCTGGGTTTAATGTTGTACTTGACACAACAGTATAAAAATTTTTCATCAGATATTCATATGTCATATCTGATACTTGTATATCTCTTGTTTTA
The DNA here is from genome assembly GCA_902786365.1 of uncultured Lachnospiraceae bacterium. Lineage (GTDB taxonomy): Bacteria > Bacillota > Clostridia > Lachnospirales > Lachnospiraceae > Bovifimicola. Next base: position 126,902 of record CADACD010000001.1, read on the forward strand.
TTGAGATTCATATTTGATGTCTTTGCAGTATTTTCACTATTGCTATTTTCCGAATTATTCTCCTGATTTGCATCTGCAACATTTTGTTCACCTTGTGTGTCGGTGTCCTGATTTTCTATATCATTATTTTGCTCATCACTTTTATCCGATTGATTGTTTTCTGTATTGTTATCACCCCCTCCTTTTTCTTCATTCCCACTACCAGTCTGATTTTCTCCATCAGACTCGTCTTTATTTTGTATATCATTTCGAACCTCAATATTATTTTCATCACTTCCTGTTTCCTCATTTATATCAATTCCTAAATTCTTATTATCCAAAAAAAATTCAATCTGATGATTGTCTGCAATATTAACAGCCACGCTTTTTTCGTTGTATTCTGATACAGGATCTGATAATATTTTCAATACAAATATTGCCATATTGTCATTTGTATCTGAGATAATTTTTTTGTCTTTTTCTGATACATAACCAATCAGTCCAATATCATTTGCAGCCATTTTTTTGACAACCGCCCCCACTACATTCTGTCTGATACTTTTATTGATACTGATGTTAAACAATGCAATAATTAAATAAATAAACAATCCATATATCACCATTGTTATGAAAACACTACCTGTACGATTTTTATGTTTTCCTCTGCGATATGAATGTCTTCTCATAATTTTCTTGTTCCCCTTAATAATATGATGTTGGGGGCAAAAAGTATTTTTCCCCCTTTATACCCACGGATTGCTTTGCACATGTACTCTCGCAATTAACCATCCTGCCATACATTATATGTTGCCACTCCATATAATATTCAATCCTTCTGAGATGGTATAACTGATATATTTGACTGTCGCATCTATATCCTTAGGTGTGACATACATAGATGCTATTGCCGGTTCTATCAGCTCCTTTACCAGCTCATATTTCTCTTCTTGTGAAAAACCTGACATTACTTCATTAATATCTTCCATCCCTTTTGTTAACTTAAATATTTGGAGTAGATTGTCAAATGTATCATTTACAATTGTCGCCGCATCTACAACTGTCGGTATTCCTATGGCTATCACCGGTACATGAAGCATATCAAACGTCAGACCTTTTCTGTGATTTCCAACTCCTGAGCCCGGATTAATCCCTGCATCTGATATTTGTATGGTAGTATTCAATCTCTTTGTATTTCTTGCTGCCAGTGAATCAATCGCAATGACAACATCTGGATTTATCTCTGACACAATTCCTTTGACAATTTCCGCTGACTCCATTCCCGTCTGTGCCAGAACTCCCGGTATGATTGCACTTACTTCAAAATCCGGACATTTTTCTACAATATCCATATCAGCAAATTCCTGTGTCATATATCTCGTGATACATAAATTATCAACAACTCTCGGTCCCAAAGAATCCGGTGTTGCCTCTCTGTTTCCAAGTCCTACGACAAGTATTTTTAATTTTTCCTGTTTTTTATGACCGGGAAGAAGTTCACTGACATATGTTGCAAGAGCTGCCGACATTTCTCTATGATATCCCTCGTCATTATTTGCAAGTTCCTGTGATTCTAACGTAATGTATGTTCCTTTTTCCTTGCCAAGATTCCTTGCTCCAATGTCATTTTTTACGATTACCTTCGTGACAAATATCTTATTTTCAAATATATATTTACTGTCTATCTGCACGCCCTCTAATTTCCCTTTTTCTTTTGTGACATCCTCTTTCAGCTCTACTGCCAAATCTGTTCTAATCTTAAACTCACATTCCTGGTCATGATTTGATTTTCCAGACTGCCTTTCACTGAATATATCTTCCTTATCCAAAATTTTATATTTTTCATAATTATATGACGCTTTATCTTTTTTATTATCTTCATTCCTCATACATTACCTCCGTTTGCGAATCTTACTTATTCATTTTGTTGATCATCTTTAGGATTTCGTTATTTTACATTACTATTTTTTTCATTTTTTTTATAATTATGTATTGACATTGAACCAAATTTCATTTAAACTACATGAGTATGTTTACATATGGCACGTCCGCGTCAAATAGTTGTAAACAGGTGTGATTGGCTCTAAACTCTCTCAACGGGGTCAATAGTGAAAATTGCCAAAAGACAAGGCATAAAAAAACAGAATATATTTTGGAGGTGGACAGATTGGCTAATATCAAATCTGCAAAAAAGAGAATTTTAGTTACTGAAACAAAAACTGCTAGAAATAAGTCTATCAGATCTAAGGTTAAAACTTCTATAAAGAAAGTTGATGCTGCTATCGCTGCTAACGATAAGGAAGCTGCTGTTGCTGCACTTAATGCTGCTACAGTTGAAATCGACAAGGCTTGTACAAAAGGTGTTTACCACAAGAACAATGCTTCAAGAAAGGTTTCTCGTTTAGCAAAGGCTGTTAATAAGCTTGACTAATCAGACTATTTATTTTATATAATAATAAATCAAAAGACCTTGGTTTGATATAACCCATATCAAACCAAGGTCTTTTTCGTTTAAGCATAATGTCAAGAGTCATGTTCATTATCTGTGATTCTATATGCCAAAAAATATTACCGGCAAAATCTTACTCAGAAATAAACGCCTCATAAGCTTTTACCGCCTCATAAATATCCGCCTTGCTCACTACCTCATATGGTGCATGCATATTTAAGACTGCCACTCCGCTATCAATGACATTCATTCCATAAAGTGCCATAATATAAGCGATTGTTCCTCCGCCACCCTGGTCTACTTTTCCCAGTTCTGCTGTCTGATAAGCAACCTCATATTTATCAAAAATTCTTCTTATCTCTCCAATATACTCCGCATTTGCATCATTAGAGCCTGATTTTCCACGGCTTCCCGTAAACTTATTAATAACAATTCCCTTAGAAAAATATGCCGCATTCTTCTTTTCAAATACAGATGCATACGTCGGATCAAATGCCGCACTGACATCTGATGATAACATCTTGGAATTTGCCAATACCCTTCTTAGTGTCAGCTCACTGTATATTCCCATTCTGTCAAGCAGCTCTGCCAGAGTATTTTCAAAGAATTTTGACTGCATTCCGGTTGCTCCCACACTTCCTATCTCTTCCTTATCAACAAGAAGAACGCACGCTGTTGTCTCGACTTCTTTCTTTTCAATCATTGCAATAAGTGATGTGTAGGCACACGACCTGTCATCCTGACCATATGCCATAATCATGCTTCTGTCAATTCCTGCTTCCCTTGCCTTTCCTGCCGGCACAACTTCAAGCTCTGCCGAAATGAAATCTTCCTCTTCAAAGTCATATTTTTCTTTAATAAGCCTGATGATATTTTTCTTAACAGCATCTTTTTCTTCATCTTTGAGAGGCATATTTCCAATAATAACGTTCAAATCCTCTCCCTCAATCACCTTGGCACCCTTCTTTTCTAGCTGTGTCTGTGCCAGATGTATCAGCAAGTCTGAAATAAAAACAACAGGGTCATTTTCGTCTTCTCCAATTATTATATTGAGTACTGTTCCATCCTTCTTTACCACAACTCCATGAATGGCAAGCGGTATTGTAACCCACTGATACTTTTTAATACCACCGTAATAATGTGTATCAAGATAAGCAATCTCTGTGTCTTCATATAAAGGATTCTGCTTGATATCAATTCTTGGCGAATCGATATGTGCACCCAAAATGTTCATTCCCTGGTCTATCGGCTTTGAACCAATGTGAAAAAGAACAATTGATTTCCCCATATAGGCAAGGTATACTTTATCTCCTGCTTTTAAAGTCTCTCCATTTGCTATGATATCAGCAAGATTTCTGTATCCTGCTTCTTTTGCCAGTCTTACAGACTCTGCCACGCATTCTCTTTCTGTCTTTCCTGTGTCAAGAAATTTTCTGTAATCCCTATTTATCTTTTCTAGCTTTTCCAAATCACTCTCTGAATATTTCTTCCATGCATTATCTCGTTCCATTGTTTTCCTCCATTTCTGATTGCTATGCTGGTTATTTTTTGTAGTTTCCTGAATTTTATCCTGACTAAAATCACTAAATTCCTTCCAGGTCAAACTCCGGTGTGTATTCTTTTCCTGAACTGTTTCTATCTTGAATATAAGTATTATCAAGTCCCAGTCTCAATGCTTCATCCACAACACTATCATACTCGAAACTTGTGACACGCCTGTTAATTTCTCTATATTCACCACACTTGTAATGTGGTGTAAACTGGCTCATAAGGCTTAATATATAGCTTTCTCTGTCAAATCTTTTGCTGATTCTTCTTAAAATTTCTATGGAGTCTTTTCGCATACCGGGAATGACAAGATGTCTGATAATCACACCAGATTTTAATATACTATCATTGTCATCAAAACTTTTTCCATGATAAAAGACCGGATTTCCTGTCTGATGAATCATCTCTTCCACCGCATCCATCGCATATCCAAAATAATTCGTTGCCTTCGAATATCTGACTGCCTTTTCATCATGATAATATTTTATATCTGCGAGATAGATATCCACATATCCTTGTAACAATCGGATTGTGTTCACATTTTCATATCCTCCACAGTTATAAACAACAGGGATTTTTAGTCTATCTTTTACCATATCAAGTGCTTTTATAATCTGTGGAACATACATAACTGCTGTCACAAGATTAATATTGTTTGCACCTCTTTGCTGCAATTCCAGAAATATTTCTGAAAGCCTTGCTATGCTTATTTCTTTTCCAAAATTTTCGTGTGAAAGTTTGTAATTCTGACAATAACAGCACTTTAGATTACATCCCGTGAAAAATATCGTTCCGCTTCCGTATCGAATTTTTTGATTATCCAAAAGCTTTTCATTTTGTGAAATAATTTCATATTCAGTTTTCAGATTCCCATGTTTCACACCGCTGATACAAGGTTCTTCCATATAATGAAGTGCTGCTCTTGCGACTTTTACTTTAACACCGGCACCACAAAATCCTGTCGTTTTATATCTGTTTACACCACATTTTCGTGGACAAAGATTACAATTTTCAAGCCATTCCATATTTTCCACTCCATTTTTTGGCATTATTCCTTCCAAAAATATATTTTTACTTTTCTAATATATTTTACACTGACAATGTCGAAAACTCTTCAAGATTCCAGATCTTATCCACCAAGCCTTCGTAAAATTCCGGTTCATGGCACACCAAAAGGATTCCTCCTTTGTATTCCATCAGTGCTCTCTTTAATTCTTCTTTCGCATCTACATCAAGATGGTTTGTCGGCTCATCCAAAAGTAGTATATTTGTCTCTCTGTTAATCAGCTTACAAAGTCTTACTTTCGCTTGCTCTCCTCCACTTAATACTCTTACTAAACTCTCGATATGTTTTGTCGTAAGACCACATTTTGCTAATGCTGAACGTACTTCATATTGTGTATATGACGGAAACTCCTCCCATATTTCTTCAATACATGTGTTAGAACCAGGCTTTATCTCCTGTTCAAAATACCCAATCTCCAGATAGTCACCAAGTGTCGCCTTTCCCGATAAAGGTTTTATAATGTCCAGCACACTCTTTAAAAATGTCGTCTTTCCAATACCGTTTGTTCCAACAACAGCGATTTTCTCACCACGTTCCATTCTTAAATTGATTGGCTTTGAAAGTGGTGCCTTTTTATCATAACCTATGATTAAATCTGTCGTTTCAAATATTACCTTTCCTGTGGCTCTCGCATTTTTAAAATGAAATTCCGGCTTTGGCTTTTCACGTTTTAGTTCAATAATGTCCATTTTATCCAGTTTTTTCTGTCTTGACATTGCCATGTTTCGTGTTGAAACCCTTGCCTTATTTCTAGCCACAAAGTCTTTTAGGTCATCTATCTCTTTTTGCTGTCTCTTATAGGCAGCCTCAAGCTGGGACTTTTTCATCTCATATACTTCCAAAAACTTATCATAATTTCCAACATACCTGTTAAGCTCCTGATTGTCCATATGATATATGATATTGACAACACTGTTAAGAAAAGGAATGTCATGTGATATCAGGATAAATGCATTTTCATACTCCAAAAGATATCTTTTGAGCCATTCAATATGACTGGCATCAAGATAATTTGTCGGCTCATCAAGCAGGAGAATATCTGGCTTCTCAAGCAACAATTTTCCTAATAACACCTTTGTTCTCTGACCACCACTCAAATCCATGACATCATGGTCTAATGAAAGCTCAAGAAGCCCTAATGCTCTTGCCACTTCCTCTACCTTTGCATCAATTGTATAAAAATCATGGTTTGTAAGTGTATCCTGAATTGTTCCAAGTTCTTCCATCATTCGGTTCATTTCTTCATCAGAAATACTTGTATCGCCCAGCCTGTCACATATCTCATTCATATGGTTTTCCATATCAAAAAGATAGGAAAATGCTGACCTAAGGACACTTCCGATTGTCATACCTTGTTCTAAAACCGCATGCTGGTCAAGATATCCAACCCTCACATTTTTATTCCATTCAACATTACCTTCATCCGGCATCAGTTTCCCTGTCACAATATTCATGAAAGTAGATTTGCCTTCTCCATTTGCACCTACAAGACCTATATGTTCACCTTTTAAAAGTCTGAATGATACATTATTAAAAATGGCACGGTCTCCAAAACCATGACTTAAATTTGTTACATTTAATATCATATTTTTCCCTTTCTATATTTAATTTATTTCATTCGCCCTATATGGGCTACTTTCTCATGTTTTTTGCGGGTTGCAAGGTTACATTTTTATTACTATTATTTTTCTTGTATCTGTACCGCATAGTAACAATATACCATAACACTTAAAACAAATCAAATAACCGATGCACCATCATTTTATTTTGACCATGCATCGGTTTATTTGATATCTGCCTTACTTTTTATTCTATTAATTATTCCTCGGAAACCGGTTCTGTAGTATCCGGTTCTATAGGCTCATCTTCCTTCTCTGTCTCTGATGAACTTTCCTGTGGTAAATCTGTTTCTTCCGGTGTCGTTGTCTCTTCCTCGCTTGTTGGTTCTTCCGTTTCCTGTGCTTCTGTTGTTATTTCTTCTTCTGACTCTGTCTCTGCTTCCGTTACTTTTGTAGTAATAACTTCTTCATCATCGTCATCATTATCATCATAATAACTGCCTTTTACTGTAATCATCTTCGAGATTGCACATGTTCTTCCATATGAATCAGTTACCATATATACAAGCCTTATATTGCCTGCTCTGCTAGGAGTATACGAAATATCATTGATTGATGTATTTGTTGTTGCACTGTAAATTGTCGCCTCTGTAATATAATCCATATCATCATCGTATACCTTAGCAACAAGTTTCCATGTATTGGTACTGCTTCCTGAAACAGAACCACTTAAATACACTTTATCACCTGTACTAATTGAAATGTCACCACCTGCAGTTACTGAATTACCATCTTCACTATAACCTGTCTTATATGTTACGCTTCCATATGCATTTCCACCGCTTGTTGTAGTAAATGAAGCATCAAATGAAAAAGTTCCCAGTGTAGCAAAATTACCGAATTTACTCATAGAATTATTCACATCATCTGTTGTGTAAACCTCTTTTAACTCTTCAAATGTCTTTCCAAATGACATATATGCCGGTGCTATTCGGGCATCTGTCTGTGTCATTTCATCTTCTTCAGTGTCTTTATCTTCAGTTTTTATCTGATTGTTACTACCATCATCTTTCTTGCTCAACGTTTCTTTTCCAAGCTGAGCCTCATCCATATTCTGAGCGTTTAAATTATCTTCTGATAATTCATATAAGGCTTTATCATTTTCTTCTTTGAGCAAAAATGCGTCGTATGCAGGATCAAAAATATAGTTTTCATCGTCTATCACAATCAGAGAATATCCATGTGATTCATATTTTCCATCTTTATTATAAATAGCCCCATCAATATAATAAGCCTCAAGACCATATCTTCTTGCAAGCACCGTAAAAGCACATGCATAATCATCAGGCGAACCTTCATTATTGGCAAGTGATTTGTTCGCACGATAGATTATCTTCATATCAAGAAAAGATTCATAATCAACTGCTGAACAAAGTTCATAAACTGTATCTTCGTCAACATATGACTTCTCTTTATAATCGAAATTAACCAACAGATAATCATAAATATTTCTTATATTCTCATAATTTGACTTTGAACTGTCAACCACTTTTGTCATAACCTTGTCAACTTTATTGTCAAGTTTGTTTAACTTTGTCTTAACAGGTTTCAATTTTGCATCATTTAATTTTTCCTTAATTTCTTCTGAAATATTTTTATCTGAGTATGGACTAACAAATAAGCTTTCATCTACATACTCAGTAGTGGTCTCTGCTATTACCTGCTCAGATTCGTTTTCTACCTTCACTTCATGATTGTCTTTATGAAGAAATCCATACGCAACAATACCAAAAAATACTGTAAACGCTGTAATAGCAATTCCCATTCCCGCCATCACTCTATTAATAATCTGTTCTTTTGAAAGTTTCTGTTTTGGCTGAATATATGGCTCGTCATCTAAATCATCATATTGCTCATCTGCATAAGCATCATTTTGACTGTCTATGGTTTCATATTCTTCATTTTCTGCAGAATCAACACTTCTTCCCCCATAGTCTTTATCAGTATCAAAATACATAATTTCACTCGTCATAAAAACTTTCTGTTTTTTATTACTTTCATTATTCTCTTGATTCTGTTCTTCATCATCCATATCCATATAAGCCTGTATACCTTTTACAATATCTTCATCGAGTTCTACTAAACCCGAACTAAAATCTTCATTATCCATAAAATCTAATTCTTCATTATTATCGTTGCTCATAAGTTTTTCCTTTACATTCAATATTTATGGTTACTTTATATTTCTGATTATTCTTTTTAGTCAACCCGTATATTGTAGTATAAAACTAAAAACAAATCAAGTATTCATCTGCTTTTTTACATTTTTTTTACAAAGTTTCTATTCTGTCAATTTCTTTGAATAGTAATTTTATGAAAGCTCATGTATAAATAATCCACTTCGTAGTTTTGGTTCAAACCATGTAGACTTTGGTGGCATCAGTTTATTGGCATCGGCCACAGCAAAAAGTTCACTGATGGATGTCGGATACATGGCAAAAGCAACTTTCATATCTTTTTCACATCTTCTTTCAAGCTCACCAAGTCCTCGGATTCCTCCGATAAAATCAATTCTGTTATCCGTTCTCGGATCACCAATTCCAAGAATCGGTGCAAGAACATAATTCTGCAACAGTGACACATCTAGCCCGTTCACTGCATCATCTGATAAAATCTCTTCTTTTGCCTTTAAAAGATACCATTCACTGTCAAGATACATGGTAACTTCTGTCTTCTTTGCCGGTTCTATGGCGTTATTTCCGTGTTTTGAAATTTCAAATTTCTCACTCATTTTATCAAGAAATTCTTTCTCTGATAATCCATTCAAATCTTTCACAACACGATTGTATGGCATAATCATCAGTTCCTGCTCCTGAAATAATACAGATAAAAAGAAATTGAATTCTTCCGTTCCGTCATAATCCGGGTTTTCCTCTCTTCTTTTCAGCCCAACTTTCACTGCTGATGCAGCTCTGTGATGTCCATCCGCAATGTAAATTTCATGAATTTTTGCAAATTCTTCTTCTATTATTTTAATCTCTTTCTCATCATCTATAACATAGCCTGCGTGTTTTATACCATCTTCTGATATAAAAGAAAAAATAGGCTCCCCTTGTTTTGCTTCATCAATCATATTTTTAATGACTTCATTTTTTCTGTAGGCAAGAAAAATCGGTCCTGTCTGTGCATTGCATGTGTCAACATGTCTGATGCGGTCAAGTTCCTTTTCCTCTCTTGTATTTTCATGCTTTTTTATCACATTATTCATATAATCATCTATGCTCGCACATGCAACAATACCTGTCTGAATTCTTCCATTCATTGTAAGCTCATACAGATAGTAACATTTTTTATCTGACTTTACATATACTCCCTCTGACTTCATCTGATCTAAAAGTTCTTTTGCCTTTGCATACACTCTGTCATCATATGTGTCAACTTCCGGTCCGAACTGTGTCTCTGCCCTGTCAATTTTAAGAAATGAATATTTTTTACCTTTTACAGCCTCGCACGCCTCTTCTCTGTTATATACATCATAAGGAAGCGCTGCCACTTCACTTGCCAGTTCTTTTGTTGGTCTGATACATTCAAATGCTTTTATTACTGCCATGATTTTTCCTCCTTATTTCGCCCTAATGATTCATCTTACATTTTCTAACCAACCATATTTTATATTTTAATCATTTATCTGTCAACAACTTCCATTTTATTAATCAAATAAATAAGCAATAAAATAAGATATCAAAATTTATATACGAAACAAATTTTGATATCTTATAATCACTTATTCATCTATACAAATTAGTTGATGTAACAAACTGTTATTTAATCACTCTAACCTTTATAACACCATCTATTCCTTCAATTCTCTTAACAACGCTTTCTGTTGCTTTTGCATCTAAATCAAGCATTGTGTATGAGTAATCGCCTCTGCTCTTGTTTGTCATATCTGAAATGTTGATGTTCTCTGCTGCAAATGCAGATGTAAACTGGCCAATCATGCTTGGAATATTCTTATGACAAATTGTCACTCTCGCTGCCTTATCACAAACACCCATATCACATGCCGGATAGTTCACTGAATTTTTGATGTTACCATTTTCAATAAAATCAACGATTTCATTCACTGCCATTACTGCACAGTTATCTTCTGATTCCTCTGTAGACGCACCGATATGCGGTGTAACGATTGCACCTTCCATATTCACTGATGTAGGATTAGCAAAGTCTGTCATATATCTCTTCACCTTTCCTGACTTAAGAGCTTCTGCCATTGCTTCTTCATCTACAAGAATATCTCTTGCATAGTTCAAAATAACAACTCCGTCTTTCATCATATCGAAAGCTTCTTTGTTAATCATCCCTTTTGTACTGTCAAGAAGAGGAACATGTATTGTAATATAATCACAAGTCTTGTAGATTTCTTCTGTTGTATTAATATGCTTCACACTTCTTGATAAATTCCATGCACCTGCTACAGAAATGTATGGGTCATATCCATATACTTCCATTCCAAGTGAAACTGCTGCATTTGCTACCATTGCACCGATTGCACCAAGACCAATAACACCAAGTTTCTTTCCTTTAATCTCTGTACCTGCAAATTTCTTCTTTTCTTTTTCAGCAGTCTTTGCCACATTTTCATCTGATTTTGCTACATCTGATTTTGCCCATTCGATACCGCCTGCAATATCTCTTGCTGCAAGTAACATTCCTGCTAAAACAAGCTCTTTTACACCATTTGCATTAGCACCAGGTGTATTGAATACGACGATACCTTTATCAGCACATGCATCAAGTGGAATATTGTTGACACCTGCACCTGCTCTTGCGATACACTTCAAAGACTCCGGCATATCCATGTCATGCATTACTGCACTTCTCACCAAAACAGCATCCGCCTGTGCGAAATCTTCTGTTATCTCATAATTATCTGAAAATAAATCAAGACCTACCTTTGCGATAGGATTCAAGCAATTAATCTTTGTCATTTTTCTTTCCTTCCATTTCCTTGTGTTATATTCTTTAATATTATTTTTATATTTTAATTTTGAACCAAGCCGGAAAACAAAGTTCTCCGGCTGTATTGGTAATCAATATGCTTGACTATACTATTGGTTCTCTATTATTTATTCTCTTCTTCAAATTTCTTCATAAATTCAACCAAAGCCTTTACACCTTCAATCGGCATAGCATTGTAAATACTTGCTCTCATACCGCCAACTGTTCTGTGTCCCTTCAGATTCTCAAATCCTGCCTCTTTCGCTTCCTTTACAAATTTGGCATCAAGCTCTTCATTTCCTGTCACAAAAGGCACATTCATGAGTGAACGGTCTTCTTTTACAACTGTACCCTTGAATAACTCACTCTGGTCTAAGAAATCATATAAAATTTTAGCTTTCTCTTCGTTACGCTGTTTCATCACTTCGAGGCCGCCCATCTTCTTAATCCATTTAAATACCTTACCGCAGATATAGATACCATATGCAGGAGGAGTATTATACATAGAACCGTTATCTGCATGTATCTTGTACTGAAGCATTGTCGGAACTCCCTCAAGTGGCTCTTCCGGTATCAAATCTTCACGAATGATAGCGATAACAACACCTGCCGGTCCGATATTCTTCTGAACACCACCATAGATGATACCATACTTTGTAACATCAACAGGCTCAGATAAGAAACAAGATGATACATCTGATACTAAAACTTTACCCTTTGTGTTTGGAAGTGTCTTATATTTTGTACCATAAATTGTGTTGTTCTCACAGATATATACATAATCTGCATCTTCACTGATAGGAAGATCAGAACAATCAGGAATGTAAGAGAATGTCTTATCCTCTGATGATGCAATCTTATTGGCCTTGATAAATTTCTGTGCCTCCTGATATGCTTTCTTAGCCCACTGACCTGTTACAATGTAATCAGCCACACCATTTTTCTTAAGATTCATAGGAATCATGGCAAACTGTGTAGAAGCTCCACCCTGTAAGAATAAAACCTTGTAATTGTCAGGAATATTCATAAGGTCTCTCAAATCCTGCTCTGCCTCATCAATAATTGCCTGGTATGCCTTTGAACGATGGCTCATCTCCATAACAGACATCCCTGTTCCCTTGTAATCTAGCATTTCATCTGCTGCTTCTTTCAATACCTCTTCCGGTAATACAGCCGGTCCGGCTGAAAAATTATAAACTCTGCTCACTTGTATTTCCTCCTTGTGATACGTATTATCATAATAATAAATATAATTTGATATGCTTTTTGGCAACTTATGTGAATCTAATCATCAAAGCTCATTACCAATTCTTATCATCAATTTCTCATTTCTTTCATTGAAAATGATTACTTATTTTAATTTTACCAAGTCCTATTTTATCTCTGAAAATATTAACAGTCAAGTCCTTTAGCTGCCAAATCTTCCTGCGAGAATGCCTCACTGATAGCTGTTCCAGGTGCAACCATCGGGAATACCTTGTCATCACTGTCTATGTGACAATCGATTACAACAGGGATATTTAATTCAATTGCTTCCTTAAGGACAGGCTCTACCTCTTCTAACTTTGTAACCTTGTAAGCCTTTGCTCCCATACCTTCTGCAACCTTTACAAAGTCTACCTGGTCATTTAATGTTGTATTAGAATATCTCTTTCCATAGAATAATGTCTGCCATTGTCTAACCATACCAAGAACCTGATTGTTGACAATCACTTCAATTACAGGAATATTGTATCTTGTTGCTGTAGCAATTTCGTTCATATTCATTCTAAAGCATCCGTCACCTGCGATATTGATAACAACCTTATCCTTGTTACCCATCTTACTTCCAAGTGCTGCACCTAAACCAAATCCCATTGTACCTGCACCACCTGATGTGATGAGTGTTCTAGGTTTGCTGTATTTGTAGAACTGTGCAGCCCACATCTGATGCTGCCCAACTTCTGTTGTGATAATTGCATCACCATTTGTAACCTCAAAAATCTTCTCAATCAAAGCCGGTCCGTTTAACTGATTCTGAGGGAATGTCATAGGATACTTCTCTGTAAGTTCTCCAATATGTGTAAGCCATTCCTTGTTGTCATGCTGGCTAATCTTAGCATTTAAAAGTTTAAGAACTTCACTTACATCACCGATAACACTTGCTGTTGTAGCAATATTCTTGTTAATCTCAGCCGGGTCAATATCAATCTGTAAAATCTTTGCATTACTTGCAAATTTCTTCGCATTACCAGTTACTCTGTCGCTGAATCTTACACCAATAGCAATCAAGAGATCACACTCTGTCACACCAAAGTTAGATGTCTTTGTTCCATGCATTCCAAGCATTCCTGTGTAATGTTCATCTGTTCCGTCAAATGCACCCTTACCCATCAAAGTATCACATACAGGTGCATCTACTAATCCGACAAATTTTTTCAGTTCCTCTGATGCACCGGAAATGATAGCTCCGCCACCAACAAAAATGTATGGTTTTTTAGCCTCTTCAATCAACTGAACTGCTGTATTTATATCTTCCTCTGTAATTTTATTGGTACATGGACAGATCTTCTTTGGCTCTTTATATTCATACTCTGCCTTATCCGCAGTTGCATTCTTTAAAACATCTACAAGTACAGGTCCCGGTCTTCCTGACTGTGCTATATAAAATGCATCTCTTAATGTATCAGCCAAATCCTTAACATCTTTGACTAAAAAGTTGTGCTTTGTGATAGGCATTGTCACGCCTACGATATCTACCTCCTGGAATGAATCTTTGCCAATGATAGGAAGTGGCACGTTTGCTGTAATTGCAACAAGCGGAATAGAATCCATATGTGCTGTTGCAATACCTGTTACTAAGTTTGTCGCCCCCGGACCTGATGTAGCCATACACACTCCGACTTTACCTGTTGAACGTGCATATCCGTCGGCTGCATGTGCTGCTCCCTGCTCATGTGATGTCAGTATGTGCGTTATCTCGTCAGAATGCTTATATAATTCATCATAAACATTTAAAATTGTTCCTCCCGGATAACCAAATACTGTGTCAACACCTTGTTCTTTTAAACATTCAATTATAATTTCTGAACCTGTTAATTCCATTACAATTATCACCTTTCCGTACTATTATTGTCAGTAAATTTTGTAATTTTCTAATTTTATTTTTTACTGATATTTAAATCTTTGTTTTGCTTAAATTTACTATCTGTTTTTCAAAATCGCACCTGTATTAGCTGAAGTGACAAGTGACGCATATCTTGCAAGATAACCGGTTGTCACCTTTGGCTGTCTAGGCTGCCATTCAGCTCTTCTCGCTTCCATTTCCTCATCAGAAATATCAAGGTTAATTGTATTGGCATTGATATCAATCTTGATGATATCTCCTTCCCGGACAAGTGCAATAGGACCTCCTACAGCTGCCTCCGGTGATACATGACCAATCGATGCACCTCTTGAAGCTCCTGAAAAACGGCCATCTGTAATCAATGCTACTGTTGAGCCAAGTCCCATACCTGCAATCGCTGATGTAGGATTTAACATCTCTCTCATTCCCGGTCCACCTTTTGGTCCTTCATATCGAATAACTACAACATCTCCTGCAACAATCTTTCCGCCTCTGATTGCCTCAATCGCATCTTCCTCACAGTCAAATACTCTTGCAGGTCCCTCGTGCACAAGCATCTCAGGAACTACTGCCGAACGCTTCACTACACAGCTGTCCGGAGCCAGATTTCCACGAAGTACGGCAATGCCGCCTACTTCACTGTATGGATTGTCAATAGGTCTGATTACTTCCGGATTTCTGTTTTTTACTTTTTCTATATTTTCTTTCACTGTCTTACCTGTTACTGTGATCAAATCTGTCTTTAACAGGCCTTTCTTGTCAAGCTCGTTCATCACTGCATAGACACCGCCTGCTTCATTGAGTTCTTCAATGTATGTGTGTCCTGCCGGTGCAAGGTGGCAGAGGTTTGGTGTTCTAGCACTGATTTCATTTGCGATATCAAGGTTGATATCTACTCCTGCCTCATGCGCAATAGCCGGTAAATGAAGCATACTGTTCGTACTGCATCCAAGTGCCATATCTACTGTAAGTGCATTCATAAATGCATCTTCTGTCATAATGTCTCTTGGTCTTATATTCTTTTCCAACAGCTCCATCACTTTCATTCCTGCATGTTTTGCCAGTTTCAGTCTCTCAGAATATACTGCCGGAATCGTTCCGTTTCCTTTCAGAGCCATACCAAGTGCCTCTGTTAAACAGTTCATACTATTTGCAGTATACATTCCTGAACATGAACCACATGTAGGACATGCATTTGAAACATATTCATCTACATCATCTATATCCATTGTTCCGGCAGCATACGAACCTACTGCTTCAAACATACTTGAAAGGGATGTCTTACAGCCTTTCACTCTTCCTGCAAGCATCGGACCACCACTGACAAATATCGTTGGTATATTTAGTCTTGCCGCTGCCATCAAAAGTCCCGGAACATTTTTATCACAGTTTGGAATCATGACAAGTGCATCAAACTGATGTGCCATTGCCATACATTCTGTGGAATCTGCAATCAAATCTCTTGTAACAAGTGAGTATTTCATTCCAATATGTCCCATTGCAATACCGTCGCACACTGCGATTGCCGGGAACATAATCGGTGTACCGCCTGCCATTGCAACACCCATCTTGACTGCATCTGCAATCTTATCGATGTTCATGTGTCCCGGTACTATCTCATTATAGGAACTTACGATACCTACTAAAGGTCTGTCAAGCTCTTCCTTTGTCATTCCTAAAGCGTTAAATAAGGAACGCTGGGGTGCTGTCGCAACTCCCTTTGTTACATGATCACTTCTTCTCTCCATAACTATATCTCCTTTTCTTCTTTACGAAACAATCTGCTTCTCATTTAGAATTTATCTACAAGAACTATTTCACTATTCTTTCGCAGATTGCATCACCCATTGCCTTACAGCCAACCTGTGTCTTGCCTTCTGACATGATGTCAACTGTTCTGATACCGTCTTTCAATACCTGTTTGACTGCATTTTCCACTGCATCTGCTTCTTTATCTAAATCAAATGAATATCTTAACATCATTGCTGCTGACAATATTGTTGCAATCGGGTTGGCAATATCCTGACCTGCAATATCAGGTGCTGCACCATGGCTCGGCTCATACAGCCCCATCTTGTCATATCCAAGACTAGCTGATGGAAGCATTCCTATAGAACCTGTTATCATGCTTGCCTCATCTGAAAGGATATCTCCAAACATATTCTCAGTGAGAATTACATCAAATTGCTTCGGATCTTTGACAAGCTGCATTGCACAGTTATCTACAAGCATATTGGTAAGTGTTACTTCCGGATACTCTTTTGCCACTTCTGCGACAACTTTCTGCCATAATCTTGAGGAATCAAGAACATTTGCCTTGTCAACACTTATGACATTCTTTCTTCTCTTCATTGCAATCTCAAAACCTGTCTTTGCAATTCTTCTTATCTCATCTTCTGTATATGTGAGTGTGTCAATTGCTGTTACTACTCCATCTACCTCTTTTGTCTCTCTTGCTCCGAAATACAAACCGCCTGTCAGTTCCCTGACAACTACCATGTCAAATCCTTCTTTGGCAATCGACTCTTTTAACGGGCAGGCTGCATTCAACTCTTCATATAAGTATGCCGGTCTTAAATTAGCATATAATGTGAGTGCCTTTCTGATACCAAGCAAACCTGCTTCCGGTCTTAAATTCGGAGGAAGTTCATACCATTTATCTTTACCGACGATTCCACCGACCGCACCTAGTAAGACGGCGTCGCTTCCTTTCGCTATCTCTATCGTTTCTTTGGTAAGCGGTTCACCATATGTATCAATCGAAATTCCTCCAATTAACACATCTTTAAAATTGAATGTGTGACCAAATTCCTTACCTACGGTTAACAACACTTTTTTCGCTTCTTCAACAATCTCCGGACCGATTCCGTCTCCGGACATAACTGCAATGTTGAATTCCATGAAAATCCCTCTTTTCTGTTCATTGTTCTTTTATGGTAATTTGTTTTAAAACAAGTTACCTATCTATTAAATTACTTCATGCTGTCAGAATGATATGCGAAAAGGGCATCATCGACAGATAAAAGAATATTAGCTACTATTTTATAATATCTTATGGATATTTTCAATGTTTTTTTATAGAATTGGCAATATATATGTAAAAAGATAGATGAAAAATCCGCATCAAGTCCAAATCATGCACTAATCTTTGTGGCTATATTCATATTAATCAATTGGTAAAATATTATAGAAAAAAGACTTGATAAAATATATCAAGTCTTTCTAAAGCTCCCCGAGCGGGGCTCGAACCTGCAACAACTCGGTTAACAGCCGAGTGCTCTACCATTGAGCTATCGAGGAATAA
>CADACD010000002.1 GCA_902786365.1 uncultured Lachnospiraceae bacterium
TGCAAGCGGCATAATTGACTGAACATTGACAATTGAATAGCTGCCAGGTATTGAATTTTCAAGGTGCATAGCTAAAATTTATGTGCGAAGTTTGAGTAATATTGATTTTCATAAATTTTATGTTAGGAGTGATAAGATGCCAGGGTATATGACACATTATATTTTTGGAAAACTAGAATATAAAAAATTACAGAGTGCTACAGTAAAAAAAAATATTAATCATAATATGAATGTTTATCATCTTGGATTACAGGGACCGGATATTTTCTTCTATTTTCCAAGAGCACTTTTAATCAGTAGAAAAAATTTAGGTTCAATGATGCATAAAGAATCAACGGAAAAGTATATTGAAAAAATGCTCAAGTTTGTAATGAATATAAAAGATGAGCACAAGAAAGAAATTGCAATTGCTTATTTTGCAGGTTTTATGGGTCATTATTGTATGGATGTAGTTTGCCATCCTTATATATATTACAGAACAGATGTAATGCATAAAAATAAATTATATCATGGAAAACATGTTGCTTTGGAGACAGATATTGACTATTTGCTTACACAAAAATATATGAAAAGAAAATCATCAGATATACATTATGGAAAGTTAATCAGGCTAACAGATATGCAATGTGAAGTAATTGCAAAAATGCTGACTTATATTTGTACAGGAACATATAAAGACATAAATTTAAATGAAAAAATTGCAAAATATGTGATAAAAAATATGAGTTATGTAATTAATATAATTAATGAAAAAGATGGCAGAATTAAAGGAATTTTGAGTTACATTTCAAGTATTGTTGATTCAATTACAAACATTGAACCGTTATTTATTAAAGACAATTATCAATTGGTTTATTCGGATCCATTAAACCTTAAAAAGCGTAGATGGTACAACCCATGGGAAGAAAATTCGATTGAGCAGGCAGACATAGAAAAAAGTACAAGTAAAACGATTAGTGAGAAAATAGAACATAATGCAGATATAGATAATCATCAAGTAAAAAATATGGATATTGGTAAAAGGTTATATAGAGAAAAAAATAAGAAAATAGAAGAAAATATCTGCATAAAAGATAAGGTAAATAGTATTACAGGAAAAATGAGACAGGATAATTTTTTTGATTTAATGAGTATTGCATCTGAAATGTACCAAAAATATATTATACAGATAATAGATTCAGTGGAAAATGGTAATAGATGTGAATTTATAAAAAATGTAGGAAATAAATCATTACAAACAGGATTAGAAATATAATGGGTAAAGTAAAGTGGCTAATGGGGGAGCCATTAGCCACTTTGAGGGGAGTATAAATAATTAATAAGGGGTTATAAGGGAAAGGAACATTTGAAGGGTTATTCCTTTCCACACACATAATATAATATATAATGTCGAAAAATGCAAGCACTTTTTTTGGTTTTAGAAAAAAAATGTTACCAAATATTATTGTGAAATGTTGTTTTAAATATTTTTGTATAAAAGCTATTTATATAAATAAACAAAATTCATTTTTTAAATTTTGAAATAAATATTTTTATTAGGTATACAAAAATTTAAAATGCAGATAATAACTTTGTAAGTAAATAAAATTTTTGGAGGTATATCATGAAAAATAATAATTTAAAAAATGCAGGAAAAAATTCAACTAAGAGTTCATACAGTAATTCCTATAGTAATTCGTATAGTAACTCATATAGTAATAAGACTTCAAAAGATACAAAAGAAGATCCACACACATCTACGGAAGCTGAACATGAGTCAGAGATTCAGGAAGGATTTTCAAGAAATTGCAGATAGTTAATCAATAACGTATTGAATTTAAATTTAATATAGCAAATAATTTAATATGTTATGTTCAAGACTGTTATATTAGGCAGAAAAATTACAATATATAGCATAAGTATTAACCGTATATTGTAGAAAATATGTATAATATAACAGTCTTAAATTTTGTAGTGATATAAGAAAGCACAGTATTGGCGTGATTCAGGCACCAGTAGAATATAGGGTATAAGGTATAGAAGAAAAAATAATATGAACGCTTTTGCAGATTTTGCATATGATAAAATAAAAGAAGTGGCAGGAAAGAATATGGATTATATAAGTGGTTTTATTTCGGCAATGGAATTAAAAAATATTATTCAAAATGGAAAGCAAGGGGAATATCTGATTATAGATTTGAGAGAAGAGAGTGAATATGATGAATTTCATATTAATGGTTCAGTAAATATAGAATATAATGATTTTATGAATTCAAAAGACTATGAAGAAATTTTACAGGAAGCACTAAATGGAAAGCAAATAATATTATGTTGTGAACGAGGGGGAAGCAGTATATATGCATCAAGGCGTCTTGCAAGCTATATAAGAAACAGACAGCCTGAATATAAAACGATAGGGAAAGGGATGTATGATGGTGAAAAAATAATAATCAAAAGTCTTTCAGGAGGTATTTATGGATTTAGAACTATCTATAGATAAAAATTTAAATTTAACCATTTTTTAATAGTTAACGCATTGACATAAAATTATGTAAAATATAATATAGTAGTATAAAAATTGATTTGTTTATAAACGTACATAAGAAGATGAAATGTTTTATATACTATGGAGGTTTACATGGAAATGTTTGAGCTGGTTGCACCATGTCATTTTGGTTTGGAAGCGATTTTGAAAAAAGAGATTATAGATTTAGGTTATGAAATTACATTAGTGGAAGATGGAAGGGTGACATTTAAGGGCGATACGCAGGCAATTTGCAGAGCGAATGTATTTTTGAGAACTGCTGAAAGAGTTATGATTCAGGTGGGCAGATTTAAGGCGTATACATTTGATGAACTGTTTGAGAATACAAAGAAACTTAACTGGGAATATTATATACCGGCAGACGGCAGGTTTTGGGTGACAAAGGCAAGCTCAGTAAAAAGTAAACTGTTTAGTACATCTGATATTCAAAGACTGGTCAAAAAGGCTATTGTTGAAAAGATGAAGCAGAGTTATTCATTAGAGTGGTTTGAGGAGAGTGGCTCAGATTATCCCATACGTGTATTTTTGAATAAAGATGATGTCACTGTTGCGTTAGATACATCAGGAGAGTCGCTTCACAAGAGAGGCTATAGAAAACTGACTTCAAAGGCACCCATTACAGAGACGCTTGCAGCAGCGATTATTATGCTGACACCATGGCACGCAGACCGAATACTGTTAGATCCGTTTTGTGGCAGTGGGACATTTCCTATAGAGGCAGCCATGATGGCAGCCAATATTGCACCAGGGATGAATAGAGCGTTTACGGCAGAAAAATGGACAAATTTTATATCTAAAAAGAATTGGTATGAGGCGATTAACGAAGCAACAGATTTGATTGATTATGAGGTAAAAACAGATATTCAGGGAAGTGATATAGATGGACAGATTGTGAGGGCTGCAAGGGAGAATGCCATCAATGCAGGTGTGGACAAACTGATACATTTTCAGCAGAAGGCTGTTTCAGCAGTTAGTCATGTAAAAAAATATGGTTTTATCATTACAAACCCGCCATATGGTGAAAGAATAGAAGAAAAGAAAAATCTGCCGGAAATATATGGAGATTTAGGAAGTCTTTATAAGAAACTGGACTCATGGTCAGCATATGTTATTACATCTTATGAAAAAGCTCAGGAAACGATGGGAGTTAATGCAGCAAAGAATAGGAAAATATATAATGGTATGATGAAGACCTACCTGTATCTGTTTATTGGACCAAAACCTCCCAAAAGAAGTGAAAAAAGATAAAGTAATGGTGTGAGATATAGGAGTGAGATATAGTTGAAAAAAAATATATTGCTATACATATCGTTAATATTGCTTGCATTTGGAATTATAGTTGTATATAGGAATATCGTCCAAAAAGAGTATATTGCAAAAAATAAAAAATATTCTATTAATGTGCAAGAATGGTATGCAACAGAGGCCTATGTTATTAACAAGTCCAATATTGTTGCTAATATAGATTCAAAGCAGATAAAATCAAGTTCAAACGGAATTTATATGAGTGATACATTATCACTCATGCTTCCGGTAAGTCAGATAAGGGAAAGTTTTGATTGTGCAGTCAATATATACGATATTGATAGAGTATTAATTCAAAAAGGAAATAGTACGATTAAAATTGATGCTGATGAAGAAATTTGTGAGATCAATGGTGAAACAGCAACTAATATCAATTATACTGTGAATGACAATGAAGTCTATCTTCCAGTTAATGTTTTGTGTGACACATTTGGATATCAATATGATTTTGATGTTAATACAAATCAGGCGAATATTACAAGTATTGATTTAGAAAAGAGAATTATACCATATAATTACAATTATGAAGAAATAGGACGGGCACCTGCTGTAAGCAATCAGGGAAATTTAGGGACATGTTGGGCATTTGCATCATTAACAGCCTTATCTTCAACTCTTATGCCGGAAGAAGAAATTATTTTTTCAGTTGACCATATGTCATTAAATAATTCATTTAACCTCCAACAATGGGAAGGAGGAGACTATTCTATGGCAATGGCATATTTACTTGCATGGCAGGGACCGGTGCTGGAAAGTGATGATCCTTATGGAGATGGAGTGACAGACAGTGAATTAGAGGCCGTAAAGCATGTTCAGGAAATTCAAATAATCGAAGCAAAGGATTTAGAGAACATAAAAAAAATGGTTTTTAAATATGGAGGTGTGCAAAGTTCATTTTATGCCTCTGTTTTGAATAAAAACAGAGGAACGAAATATTATAATTCTTATACGAATTCCTATTGTTATATAGGTGATGAAAAGCCAAATCATGATATTGTGATAATTGGATGGGATGATAATTATTCTAAAGATAATTTTAATCTGGATGTTGAAGGTGATGGAGCATTTATTTGCCGTAACAGCTGGGGAGATGATTTTGGAGACAATGGCGATTTCTATATTTCATATTATGATACCAACATAGGTGTTCACAATGTAGTATATACCAAAGTTGAAAGTATTAATAACTATGACAATATTTATCAGACAGACTTATGTGGATGCGTAGGTAAACTTGGTTATGATCAGGAATCAGCTTTTTTTGCCAATGTGTATACACCGAATTCGGATGAAGAATTAAAGGCTGTTGGATTTTATGCAACAGGTATCGATACACAGTATAGCATTTATATTTGTGAAGATTTTAAAGATGTCTCTTCACTTAGCAAGCGTTCTGATCCTGTTATGACTGGGCAGCTTAAAAACAGTGGCTATTATACTATTAATCTGGACACTCCGGTGAAATTACAGAAAGGTAAAAAGTTTGCTGTTATTATCAGGATAACAACACCAAACAGCACAAGACCTGTTGCAGTTGAGTATTCATATGACGAACAGACAGAGACTGTTGTAATTGATGATGGGGAGGGATATGTAAGTCTCAAAGGTGTTAATTGGGATAATACTGAAAAAGAACATTATTGTAATGTTTGTTTAAAGGCATATACTGACGATAATTAGTGCTGTGAAATTTGGTATCTAAAGAAAAAAGTATATAAGTGTAATTTGGTGCTTGTAGATATTAAATTTGCTAATATAACTAGTATAACTCAAGTTAATTACCAACAATTATGATTGTATTCTTTCTCCAGGAATATAAAAATATGTGCGATACAGCTCAAATAGGGGTATAAAGTGCAGATGGAGAATACCTGTGGTCAGTAACGATTGATATTGATAAAATGTATGCAAATAATGTTCGATTGACAGAAAATGAAAAATATAAGATAATATAACATATGATTTATCATAATCTTTGATGTGGGATAAATCTTCGGGAAGAAACTTCTAGAAAATTATCCGAAGTAAAGATTGATTAGTTCCGATAAAAACTCATAAGTCAATGAGTAAAAATGCGTACCATTTTTACAAGTTTAAAAGTATGGCATAATTGAATATAAAATTTTAAAGCATGAAAGGATAAAAAATGAGTAATATTTATGATAAAATAATTTTTGCAACTACAAATGAAGGTAAAATGAACGAAATCAGAATGATTATGAAGGATTGTAATATTCCTATTATTTCACTTAAAGATGCCGGTATAAGAGCGGATATAGTTGAAGATGGAGCAACTTTTGAGGAGAATGCAATTATTAAAGCGAAGGCGGTAATGGAGCTGACAGGATGTCTTACACTTGCAGATGATTCAGGACTTGAGGTGGATTATATCAACAAAGAGCCAGGAGTATATTCAGCAAGATATATGGGGGAAGATACTCCATATAGTGTAAAGAATCAGTCTATCATTGACAGATTGAAAGATGCGAAAGGTGAACAGAGAAGTGCAAGGTTTGTATGTGCAATTGCTGCATGCTTTCCGGATGGGAAAATTTTAACAACATATGGAACTATTGAAGGAGAAATTGGATATGAGGAAAGGGGAGAAAATGGATTTGGATATGATCCTATATTATATGTTCCAAAGTATCAGCAAACTACAGGAGAGATGGCAGCAGAGTTTAAAAATGAGATAAGTCACAGAGGGATTGCCCTTAGAAAAATGTGGGAAAAATTAAAAAGTGAAATATAGATTCATTCGTATAGCAAGTAGTGGATAGTGTTTATGGAGGATTATCGGATTGAAGATATTGATAGTTAGTGACACACACAGAAAAGAAGACAATTTTGAAAAAGTTTTGAATATAGAAAAAAATATAGATATGCTCATTCATCTTGGAGATGTAGAAGGTTCAGAGGATTATATTCGGTCAATTGTTGCATGTCCATGTTATATGGTAGCAGGGAATAATGACTATTTTAGTATGCTTAACAGAGAATTAAAAATAAAAATAGGTGATTATAATGTGTTATTAACACATGGTCACCATTACTATGTTTCTCTTGGATATGAAACGATAGCATCTGAGGCAATCGCACAGGGGATGGATATAGTAATGTTTGGACATACACATAAGCCATTAATAGATATTCAGGAAGAGATAACATTAATCAATCCAGGAAGCCTTACATATCCAAGACAGGAAGGAAAAAGACCAAGTTATATAGTGATGGAATTAGATGATGATGGTCATATATGGTACGAAATAAAATATTTATAAAATGGTGGAATAAGAGTAGACAGAAATGGTTGAAAACAGAGAAAAATCCAAGGAAAGGAACAGCATGAAAAGTATAGTAAAGAAAAAAATAAAAAATAAAAAAAAATTAAAAAAAGTATTGACAATTAATGGTTGTTAGATTATAATTACTCTTGCGTTGTTAAGAAAAACATTCAACGGGGTGTGGCTCAGCTTGGCTAGAGCGCTTGATTTGGGATCAAGAGGTCGCAGGTTCGAATCCTGTCACCCCGATTGATATGCGGGTGTAGTTCAATGGTAGAACACTAGCCTTCCAAGCTAGATACGTGGGTTCGATTCCCATCACCCGCTTTTGCATTGTAGATATGCAAGTATGTGTCCATAGCTCAGCTGGATAGAGCAACGGCCTTCTAAGCCGTGGGTCGGGGGTTCGAATCCCTTTGGGCACATTTTTTTCTGGGAAGATTTATTCTAACTGGATATTATGGTGGGTATAGCGCAGTTGGTTAGCGCGCCAGATTGTGGCTCTGGAGGCCAAGGGTTCGAATCCCTTTATCCACCCTTTAGGTTAGGAAGTGCCATGTTTGTGGTGGTTGCTAACTTTTTTGAATTATAGGGATTTTATAAAGTAATTATATTGGGTCATCGCCAAGCGGTAAGGCACAGGACTTTGACTCCTGCATTTCGCTGGTTCGAATCCAGCTGGCCCAGCTAAAGACATAATGATAATAGAAATAGAGAATTGTTATTTGAACAATTAAAATATGGGATATTAGCTCAGGTGGTAGAGCACTTGACTTTTAATCAAGTTGTCCGGGGTTCGAATCCCCGATGTCTCATTAGTTGAAAAGTGGCTGAAAGCTAGAGAAATCAAGGCTTTTGGCCACTTTTTTGTGCTATCATGATAGCTTGTTTTTAAGTAAAATATGTGTAGTCAGCGTGTAGTCAGCGTGTAGTCAGAGGCTCTTTTTTTAGTCTAGTGTAGTCAAAAAAGAAGGAAAAAGATATGGCAATTGGAGGAACAACACTTTTTGGTGCTGATTAATAAATTTAAGGCACCTTACAACTGCTGGTTTTCTTTGCGAAGCTTTATAAGTTCTTCCTGTTCCGGGGTTCTGTTATCCTTTTCATGGAAAGAACCGGAAGTATCGGCTTGTTTTACCCATTTATCAAACAGGGAAGTGGAAATATCATATTCTCTGCAAATGTCGCATCTGTGTTTTCCAGCGTGGTATAAATCTACCAGCTGCTGTTTAAATGCATCTTTCATGAATTGTTCAAAGATTCAGCGGTGAAGTCAATTATTAATGATAATGAGACATACAAAAATCATGGTGTAAAAACAGGGATAAAGACATGGGATGATATGAGCGACAGCAATAAACAGATGGCAGAGAATATGTATCAGCGTACAAATAAAACCCTGAAAAACTTTACAAAAACCATGGCAAGGTCATCTCAGCAGCAGTTACATATCGCACTTGATACCGCATTTACGGAAATTTTACTGGGATATAAGTCATATGATAAAGCCATAGCAGACGCAATAAAGAAAGTAAGCAAAAAAGGCACCATGGTAGTTTATAACAGCGGATACAAAGATACTCTGGAGACATGGAATTTGGATAAATTATGTATTGATGAAGAGAAGAAAGATGATATAATTAATGGTATAAAAATACCTAAAGAAATATATGATATAAGCGGAATTTCGAAAGGAGTAGTGGATGAAATAAAAGAGGGGTTAAGAAAACTGACTAACGAGTACAATATAAAGTTAGATAAACTGACAGTAAGAGAGTTGGAAGCGGATGAACAAAATGTACCTTTTCAGTTTTGTGCAAATACCAGAGGAATATATTTTGAATATGAATTGGTTGTAAATAAAGATATTATTTTAATGGCACTTTAGAAGAGTATAACAATAGAATATTGAGAAATTATGAAAGTGGTGCATTAGCATCAAAGAGTATAGAAGATTTACTTGCACATATATTAACTTTTCAAGAGTGTGATACCGTAGGAGTGTTTACGGAGCTTGAATGGGAGGTAAAATATCAGGCATTTATAAAAGGGATGTCGGGTTATGCTGATGCAAAAAGAGATGGAGCGGAGACGATTGCAGAAGCATTTGTGAGATACAGAAGAGGAGAAGAATTACCTGATAGTGTAATAGAACTCTTAAATAAATATGTGGAAAGGTGGAAAAAGTAATGGTGATATTTTCGCAATGTCTGGATTGTTCAAATTATATTGATAATAGTGAAAAAGGTAAACATTGTTGTAAAGCATTTCCGGATGGAATACCAGAAGATGTGTTTTGGAATAAGATAAGACATAATGAAAACATAGAAAACGATAACGGAATAAAATTTGAGCAAATAGACTGGAAGGAGTATGGGAAAAAACACTTGACTAAATAGGGAGAGGAAAAGAATAAGTAATGAGTAAAAAGTACAATAATGATTATATATGTGACGATAGGGAAGATATACATGAAGAAATAAAAAAGATTCAAGCTATGACGGACGAAGAATTTGAGGAACATTTGAAAGAATTAAGAAAAAAAGAGAAAAAAGACTCTTGAAACATATGTTTGTTTGCTGTATACTTTTACGTAGGAAGTGGTGCCTGAATGAAACATAATTACAAATGGCTTGTATGTCCGAACTGTAATAATCAGAAGATTATGAAAGTACGAGAAGATACAGTTGCCGAAAATCTGATAGTATTTTGTAAAAGGTGCAAATGTGAAAATTTAATAGATATAAAAAGAGAGCCGAGTGCCGAACAGTAGATATGATATTTGCTGTCCGGCACTTTTCTTTTTTTCTCATTTTTGTTCCTTCTTTCCTGTATGGCTGTCAAAGGTCATGCAGGTATTACTCAAGGGCAGAGTGTAAAAGCCTACATTCTTTAATACCGCTGACGGGCGGTGGATAAATCACGTGGAAAGGATGTTGCAACATGGATAACATATTAAAAATATTAAAGGAGTTTGGCTTGGAGATTCCGGCGGACAAGGCAGATGAATTTAGTAAGAGAGTCAGAGAAAACTACAAACCGGTAAGTGAGTTTGACAAACGGGTATCGCAGCTCGAAACAGAGCGTGATGATTACAAGACAAAATTTGAACAGGCAGACAAGACCTTGAAAAACTTTGACGGAGTGGATGCTGAGGCTCTGAATCAGGAAATTGCAGATTATAAGACAAAAATAAAAGAACAGGAAGAGACTTATAAAAAGCAGATGGAAGAAAGAGACTTCAACAATGCACTTTCAAAAGAGATTGAAAGTTATCAGTTTACTACTGAGGCTGCAAAAGAATCTGTAATCAACAAAGTCAAGGCAGCAGGACTCAAATGTGTTGAAGGCAAAATCATGGGATTAAATGACATGATTACAGCCATCAAAGAAAAAGATGCAGGTGCATTTGTTGATGAGAAGCAGCAGGAACTTGAGGGAAAAAAAGCCAAGTTTACTACCAATACAGTAGGAAAACAGTCAACTGATAAAAAGATAAGTCCTGCAGAATTAATGAAATTAAAAAATGAGAATCCGGACATGGATATCTCACAGTACATTTAAAGAAAGGATGATAAAATATGCTATTTGATGCAAAGAATTTCAATGGTGAAGTATTCGGTGCATATGTAGACCGGATAGACAACCTTAACAGAAATGAATTGTTAAAAAGCAAAGCAATCATAGAAAAGTCACAGTATGCTGCAATGCTTCCTGATCAGGTAGGTGGAAATTATATAACAGTACCTATCAAGGCGCGTGTTTCAGGTGATGCAGATAATTATGATGGTAATACGGATATCAAAGCATCTGAAAGAAAGACGCCTGATTACATAATAGAGAAAGAAAAATATGATTTAAAGACTCCGACAGGAAGTGGAAAATATGTACTAAGTGGTATACAGATTAAAGAAATATTTACATCAGATCATACTAGATTTGTAATTAGAATTATTGTTATTCGCAATAATGAAATCCTATCAATTTTCAAAAGAAAATAAAAGAGGAACTATATATCTGTCCGGTCGCATATCAACGACAAGGGGGGACGGCATATAATTCCTCTGTAAGATATCTTTAGATTATTATAAACAATTATCTTAAAATTATCAACAGATTTTTTGAAAGGAATGATGCCCTCAAT
Organism: uncultured Lachnospiraceae bacterium; assembly: GCA_902786365.1. Lineage (GTDB taxonomy): Bacteria > Bacillota > Clostridia > Lachnospirales > Lachnospiraceae > Bovifimicola. The sequence goes on from CADACD010000002.1 coordinate 11,258, forward strand.
ATGAGCGCATAGAAGACACACTGCCGATTGCAAGAGGTAGATGAAACTAATATTTGAATTAATACCACCAAGTCATAATGGCTAGGTGGTATTTTTATACCCCAAAAATACTTAAGCCGTCCTTGTTCATGGGAGCATCTTTGGAGTGGCAGCAGGATATCTGATATTTAGAGGATTCTATGAAAAACAGAACATTTATTAACATGCTCACAAACATAATTAACATCATTGATAATAAATATAAAATAAATATAAAATAATATAAAAGCACTTGAAAAATGTGTATTTAAAATGTATACTATTAGCATAAATGAATGATATGCCATTGTTGGTGCGTTAAATATCATCATTTATGTGGTAGAAAAATGAACTGATATTAATCAAGGTAGTTTTAAATTTTTTTAAACCAAATTTAAGAGTTCATTTACTGCTTAATAGGTATACAACAGGTTTATCAGCCATCCATGTAAATGATAAACCGAATTTAGAGGTTATGCTTATTAATAATTTGGAGAAAAATAATACAGTAAGGAGATTTAAGATGAGAAAACGAATTAATGTAAAAAAGAGCATTGCTCTTTTAATGGCATCAGTGTTGTTTGTACAGTCAGCAGGCTTTACAAAACAGGTATCTGCAGATGATACGGACACACATGATTACAGCAGTCTTGTATGGACTGATGAAACTACAGATGAAATACTTGAAATGATGGATAACGGACTGAATCTTGATACATTCTTTACGGGAGATTTGACAAAAGGTACAACTGTAGAGGATCTGATTGAATGGAAATCAGAAGGAAAAGATGTAAGTGATGTAGTTCTTGAAAGGGCAAGAGAAAAAAGTGCAGTCCTTAAGAGTAAAACACTGAACACAGAGATAATTGATAACCAAGACGGTACCTACACCACAAGCGTCAGTTCTAAAAAATATTTGGCAAGTTCAGATTCAGATGGAAAATACTATCTTACAGAACTGACATCATATCATGGAAATGATATAACAGCGCCGTCACTCTTCAATCCAAAGACAAATGTATCAGGTTCGGCAACACCCTGGTATATTGAGCTTGGACAACAAACAGCATTATGTTGTACTTTTGGTGCACATGCGAGTATAAGTAAGGATCACAATTATATTCAGACAGACATAAATACCCTTAAAAATAATACATATTTTGCAGGAGGGACTGACTATCCTCTTGAAAAATATATGAGGGGAGCTGCATACGCATATGAGAGAATAGGTGCATTAGCAGGCATTACAGGAAAGACATTTACAACAGGTGCACTGGACGCTGACCTTCAGGAAGCAGACAGAAGACTGACAGCAATAGGTTTTCCGGGATTTGCGGCTGGTATGAACAAAAAACAGTTATATTCTGTATTCCAGATTATTGCATGGCAGATTTCATGCGGAACATTTGATGGGAGCAATTTAGCCACATGTGAGCGGACAGCAGTGGATATATTTGGACAGTTATATCCGGCAGAAAATTATGCCAATAACTTTGGGGTTGCAATGACGTATATATATGATTATTTTGCAGCCTGTGTCATGGAAAGCGGAAGTGGAGACTTTGAACAAAAATTTTTAAAAACATCAGTACAATATTGGAGTGTACAGGGTTCAGATACAGCTAACTGGCAGGATTTTATTACATGGGAGGTAGGTCCAACAGTTCCTAAAGATGAAATTTACGTAACAAAATATGGACAAGTTATTTCAAAAACATATAAATATCCCAATGCTACATTTTACATCTATTCAGACAGTGGATGCACAAATAAAATAGGGCAGTTCACAACAGACAGCAACGGTGAGGCAGTCATAAATGTAGTGGAAGGCATATATTATTTAAAAGAGCAGAACGCGCCGACAGGAACTGTCAAGAACAATAATATAATAACATTAACCGTTAATGACAAAATAATGTCAGCAGACGTTACAAACAATGAAATATATAATGGAATAGTATTCCAAAAAACGAGCAGCCTTACCGGAGATGTAGTTCACTCAGCTGCTAAATATACATTGTATGAATATGTATCAGGTAAAAATACATACATGAAACTGTGTGATTTTTCATTCCTTGAAAACGGATTCACGAACTCAAAGGGTGTAAAGATTCCAGATTATGCATATATTCTGACAGGAGGAACGAGTTTTACATACCATAACAGTGATGGTTCTGTTGCAAAGACCATCACGGATTCTTCATTTTACTACACACCTGTTAATCAGGGAAAATTCAAAATCATAGAGGAAGAAGCACCGGAGGGATATAAGGTAAATTCAAACGGTTATGAATTCTCAATGGATTTAACGGAACAGGGAAAGATATTAACCATTCCGGCAAACAGTATAAAAGATGATAGCTATAGGGCAGGAGTAAAAATTGCAAAATATGATGCACTTTCAGCACAGAAACTGGATGGAGTATCATTCAAGATTCAGGAACAGATAAACGAAACATGGTATGATGTGGGAAATCTTGTATATGATGAAACAGAGGAAGTATACAAGACAGCTGCTATTGAAAATTATTTCATACACAGCAGCACAGGTTCCGTAAATCAGATAACAGGAACATCGTATCCTTTGTATAATTCAACAGCCAATAATGGAAAGTACAGGATAATTGAGACAGCAAAACAGAATGAAAACTATGTAAATACATATACAAAAGAGTTCAGGGTAGCACCAAGGGAGGATAATTATTCCTATGAATTTGTATTATATGATAATGGATTAGGTTCATCATCAGCCTCTAATATTGGAAAATCCATATCAGTAAAAATAGCAAAATTCGATTCAATTACCAGTGAAAAGCTTACAGATTCGGATAGATGTACACTGTCTGTTTATGAATACAATCATGCAATGGATGAATGGCAGGAAGTGGGAAAACTCGTATATAATGAAGAAACAGGATTATACGAGACATCATCAGGTGTAGCATACCTTCCACATAAAGAAGACGGTACTGTCTCAACCGCCTCTATAGGTGCTGTATATAAACCGGGAATGTTATATTACACATCAGTTAATGAAGGTGACTATAAATTGGTAGAAACTGTGAATCCGGCAAATTATTTAAGTGGTAAATTAAATGACAGTATGGAGATTGAAACCTTTGAAAAAACATTTAAAATTAATGAATTTGTCAGCAACAATACTGTCATTGACATGACAGAGCTTGTCAATGCGGCAAAGGACACAGGAATTTACCTGAATGTGGAATTATCAAAATATGACAGTATTACAAAAGAAAAGATTACAGATTCTGAGGCAGTATTTACAGTCTATGAAAATGTGAATGGAAACTGGCTTGAGATGGGAAAACTTCTATATGATTCTACGTCGAAGATGTACATAACGGCAGATAATGCAAACAACTTTATATATCATAACAGTGAAGGAACAGTTGTAAGTCCGGGAAGCTCTCTTGCAGGACTACATTATACAACAGCCAATAAAGGCAGATTTAAAGTGGTAGAGACAAGTGCACCTGGTAAATACCTTGTTGGTACGGAACCATACGTAAAAGAGTTTGGTTTTGGTGATGCCAAAGACGGCATTGTGAATCTGACAGACATAAGTAGTGCACCCACAGACATTGGTATTAAAGGAACAGTATCTGTAAAGAAATATGATGCAGTCACATCAGAAATAGTCAAATCAACAGATATGACAGCAACAGTCTATGAAAAAATTGGCGATGACTGGTATGAGATGGGAAATCTTGTATATGACGCAGCACTTAAATTATATGCAGGTGAAGGAGTTTCATTTGTATTTCACAATGAAGATGGAACACAGGCTGATACAATAGGCATAACAGATTTTGAGATAGGCAGACTGTATTACACAACAGCAAACAAGGGACAGTTTAAGATTGTGGAGACGGCAGCACCGACATTTTACACATTGGTACATCCGGATATTCCCTCAAAATATACAAAAGAATTTACATTAACAACAGATAATCAGAAATTTGAATTTCATGATATGACAGAGGCAATTAAAAACTTTGGTATAACAGTGACCGTAAATGTCAATAAATATGATGTGATTACAAAAGATTATACACCTTCCAAAGATGCAGTATTTGTCATTCAAGAATACCTGGCAGATAAAGATACATGGCTGGATGCAGTTACACTTATGTATGATGAGACAGAAGGTGTTTACACGACGACAGGGCAGACAGTGGAAATGCATAAGCCTGATGGTACAGTAGGTTGTACAAACAGCGAAGGAAAACTTTATTACACTTCACAGAATTTAGGACAATACAGAATACTTGAAAAATCAGCACCAACTTATTATATCAGCGGTTCAAAGCAGTATGTAAAGGAATTTAATATCACCAGTGCAACAACAGGAAATACCATTAATCTTACATCTGTTGATAAGTCAGCACAGAATTTAGGTATTTATGAAACCGTTTCCGTCGTAAAGTATGACAGAATAACAAGTGAAGAAGTTGAAAATAAAGATGCAGTATTTACCGTATATGAAAAAGTAAACGGAAAATGGCTTGAATCAGGAATATTAAAATATAATGAATCCGCAAAGGCATATACAGGTGACGGAGTTTCATTTGTATTTCATAATGAAGACGGAACAAAAGCTGACACCACAGACATAACAGATATTGAGGTAGGCAGGCTGTATTATACCTCTGCAAATCAGGGGCAGTTCAAGATTGTGGAGACTGTACCTCCTAAACATTATACAAATGAGCCTTTAACAGGTGAATCATCAGATATATTTGAGAAAGAATTTACAGTAGATACAAATGAAGAAAACAATAACTTCAATGCACTTCATAATGCAGCTAAAAATACGGGAAGATATACATATGTGGATCTATTGAAATATGATGTTCTGACAAAGAAAAATGTGGAATTTAAGAATGCAGTATTTACAGTGGAAGAGGATATAAATGGAGAATGGCTCCCGACAGCACAGTTAAAGTATGATGAAGAATCTGGTGTTTATACAACAAGAGATACAGAAGTGACACTGCATAACAGTACAGGTGAAGAGGTGTATTCATCATCAGATGGAAAACTTTACTATACAACAGCCAACAAAGGAAGATACAGGGTAAGGGAGACAAAGGCCCCTACAAATTATACACTTGCAGGCTTTGTGAAGGAATTTAATGTTCTTGATAGCACAAATGAACTGATTGACCTTACAAAACAGGTTGATGCTGCAAATGACCTTGGTATTTATTCAATTGTAGAAACAGCAAAATATGATAGTATTACAAATGAATTAGTAAGAACCAGCGATACAGAATTTACAGTATATGAATATATTAATAAACTTGGTAAATGGATGGAGTCAGGCAGGCTGGTATATGACAGTTCTGCACAGAAATATGTGTCAAAAGACGTGCAATTTAAATTTCACAAAGAAGACGGAACAGAGATAGGCACAGCGGAAATTCCTGATTTTAGGGCAGGAAGACTGTATTACACAACAGCCAACAAAGGCAGATTTAAAGTTGTAGAAACTAATGCACCAAAGGATTATACAGACGGAACATTTTCAAAGGAGTTCACAGTAAGCAGAAACGGATATGTATTTTCATATGTGGAGCCGGAAACAGGAGCATTGAACAAAGGTATCAGTGTTCCGGTAAAAGTACAGAAATATGATGTGCTTACAAAGCAGGAAACATTGTTTAAAGATACCATATTTGAAGTACAGGAATATATAGCAGATATTGATAAATGGATAACCGTAGGACAGCTTGCATATGATGAGGAGACAGAGTGCTATACGTCAAAAGATATGAACATCACATACCACTCAAGTACAGGTGATGAGATAATGAATGTTACGGAAAATGCACTTACATATACATCAGCAAATCTTGGTGCATTCAGGGTAGTGGAAGCCATGCCTCCGACTAATTATGAGGAAGCCACAGAGCAGTATATTTATGAATTTAATATTACAGAAGATGCAGTAAAGGATTCAGAAAATAATGATGTGATTGACATTACAGACAGGCAGAAGGCAGCCAGGAATCTTGGAAAGTCAGGAATATTAAAAGTTGCCAAATATGACAGCATTACAAAAGAAAAGGTGCTTACAGGAGATGCAGAATTTACGGTATATGAGTATATCGAAAACATTGCTCAATGGATTGAGACTGGCATTCTTGTATATGATGAAGAGAATCAGGAATATATATGTGACGGAATTGACTTTGTATTCCATGATGAAACTGGAGAAGTGATAGATTTAACGGATATTCCGGATTTTGAAAACGGAAGATTATATTATACAACAGCCAACAAAGGAAAATATAAGGTTGCCGAGACAAATGCCCCGAAGAATTACAGGATAGACGGATTTGAAAGGAAATTTGATATAACTGAAGAGATGGAAGTATTATATAATGATTCTTCATCCGCAGCCTATGATACAGGTATCAGAAGTATTGTCGAGCTTGTAAAGGCAGACAGCCTGACAAATAAAAAATTGGCAGGGGCTAAATTTGTAGTACAGGAATGGTCAGAATTTCACCATACATGGCTTACGGTTGGAACACTAAAAGACAATGGAGACGGTACATATACAACAGAAGGCATGGACATCAATCTCCACACAGGCACCGGTGCAGAGACAGTAAGTGTGGCAGAGCTTCTATATACAGCACAGAACTTAGGAAAATACAGAATCTTAGAGACGGAAGCACCAAAAGGATATCTAAATGATTTATATGTATCAGACATTCTCACAGTGGATACAGACCTTCAGGTTATCGAACTGACATCAGAAGATTTACAGGCAACTGATACGCCTTTAAGAGTGGGAATATCAAAGACCTCTGTGACAGACGGAAAGATGATTATCGGTGCAACACTTACGGTGAAGGATATAGATGGAAATATAATAGACACATGGGTGACTGATGGAACAGAGCATATCATATCAGCAATTCCGTCAGGAAAATATACTCTTATTGAAGAAAGAGCTGCCGAAGGTTATATCGTAGCTTCTAATGTAGAATTTGAAGTAACAGAAACCAATGAGATACAAAAGGTAACAATGGTGGATGAGGAAGTCAAAGGTCAGATAGTAATCAACAAGACAGATAAAGAGACAGGAAACAAACTTGCCGGTGCAAAGTTTGAAATCAGAGATGAAGATGGAAACGTCATTGAGACGCTTATTACAGATGAAAACGGATATGCGAAGGGCGGACTGATAGCATTTGGAATCTATGATGCAAACGGAACTTATAAAGGTTCAATGAAATATACTGTGGTGGAAGTTGCAGCACCAAGCGGCTATGAGCTTGACAAGACACCTGTGGAAGTAACATTTGAGTACCAGGATGACAAGACACCGGTTGTAGTCAAAACAGTTGACCATACCAATACAAAAACACCTGTAATTGTCAAGACAGGAGACAGTCTGGATATGGCGGTGGTAATGATTGCATTACTTGCAGTAATCGCATTTATTGCTACAGCAACAGTATTTAAAAGAAAGTAAAAATAAACAGATTTATTGCATATGAATATGAAAAGATAATGGTTTATTCTGTTGATTCCTACAAATTGTAACTATAGAGCTAAAAGGGAGATTGCATGCTTGTATAAATATTTAAATTGCGTTAGAATAATTGGCATAAAAATATATATTTTGCGGAGGTAATTTTAAATGGGAATTTTGAGCGAATTAGAACCTAAAGCAGTATTTAAATATTTTGAGGAGATATGTGATATACCGCATGGTTCTGCTGATACAAAAAGAATCAGTGACTATTGTGTTAATTTTGCAAAAGAACATGGTTTAAAATATATAAAGGATGAATCTAATAATGTTATGATATTTAAAAATGGCACAAAAGGATATGAGAATTCTAAACCGGTTATTATTCAAGGGCATCTGGATATGGTGTGTGAAAAAGAAAGTGGATGTGATATCGATTTTACAAAAGAAGGTTTGCGATTGGGAATCTGTGATGGATTTATATATGCAGCAGGAACAACACTTGGAGGTGATGATGGAATAGCAATTGCATATGCTCTTGCTATTCTTGCATCACATGAAATTGAACATCCGCCTATAGAGGCCGTCTTTACTGTTGATGAGGAGATAGGAATGTTAGGTGCAGCAGTTATTGATTGCAGTGATTTAAAGGCTGATACAATGCTCAATATTGATTCAGAAGAGGAAGGGTATCTTTTAGTAAGTTGTGCAGGGGGAGTTACTGCAACCTGTCATCTGCCGATTATGTATGAAAAGATGGATTATGATGAAAGTCAAAATGCTAATTCTGATTTTGATGGAAGTATGGTTAAAATATTGGTAAGCGGATTGGAAGGTGGACATTCAGGAACAGAGATTGATAAAGGAAGAGCCAATGCAAATCAGATATTAGGAAGAATTTTATATGGACTGAAAAAATATATTCACTTTAATCTTATTGATATATATGGTGGACTTAAAGATAATGCTATACCAAGAGAAGCAAATGCAGAGATTTTATTATATTCTGATAATGAACATGATGTACAGCAGGTTAGGAATAAGGTAAATGAAATTATTGATGAATATAATAAAATTTTAAAGAATGAATATAGGCAAACTGATTCTAATATAAATATTACTATTCAAGATATAGAAAGAAATTGTAATGTTTTCAGTAGAGAATCAACAGATAAGGTGATTACAGCACTTGTTAACCTTCCATGTGGAATATACAAAATGAGTAGTGATATAGAAGGATTGGTACAGACATCACTTAATTTGGGAATATTGAAAATAGTAAACCAAGAAGTAATCTTTAGTTTTTCTGTAAGAAGCAGTATTAAAAGTGAAAAAGATGAACTTGTTTCAAGAATGGAATGTCTTATGGAGGCTCTTTCAGGATATGTGACAAAAGTAGGAGAATATCCGGCGTGGGAATATAAAAATGATTCAAGACTCAGAGGAATTATGGTAAAGGTATATGAAAAGCAGTATGGTAAGAAGCCGGTAATACAGGCGATACATGCAGGAGTAGAATGCGGTTTGTTTGCAGGAAAAATAGAAGGACTTGATTGTGTATCATTTGGACCTGATATATTGGATATTCATACACCAAAAGAACGGCTTAATATAGACAGTGTAGAAAGGGTATGGAAATATCTTATTGAGGTACTAAAGCAGCTTAGGTAATTCGTTTAAGTTTGTTTTGAAATGCAGGTAAAAGGCATATCGATGAATTTACTTGACAATACAGAGTAGTTATGATACACTTGATGAATCATTTTTATGATGTTGTGGGGGACAAAAAGTATTTTGTACCCCACCTGAAATAATTGAGTTAAAATGTAGAAATGATTTAAGATATGTAAATCTGCTTATTAAAATTATTGGAAATTAGATTGGAGGAACATTATGAGAACAATCAAGCGAGCGACAGCTATGTTGATGGCAGCAGTGATGTGTATATCTTTTGGAGGGTGCGGAAAAAAGAAAGAGGCAAGTAAGGAAGAGGTTGTACCATATAAATTGACACAGCTTTTGGAACTTGATAGAACGCTTGATAACATCATTTATCAGGATGGAACAATATATGGAACATATACAAAATATGATGATAATGGTGATAATGAAACACATGGAATTATCAAATATGATTTTACTTCAGATTCAAAAAGCGAAGCAGGTCTTGATTTGACATCAGGATATGTCAATAATATGTATATTAACGCTGAGGGGAATCTGATTGTAAATGCAGAAAAATATACCAGTGATACATTGCCTGGTGAAATTACATATGATGAGAAGGACGCATTTAGCACTACCATTTCAGAAGAGGATATTGTGAATGAACCGGAAGATGATAAAGAAGAGCGGGAAGAAGAAATGGGTAATCAAGTATCTGAAGTCACCTATGTTTTCAGTACAGCCCTTGAAATCATTTCATGTGATGAAAGTGAAATAAATGAGGAAGACAATGAAAATGGCGATGAAGGATGGATAAGTGATACAATTATAGATAATGATGGAAATACAATAGAAGCCGTTGGAGCACTTGATGGTGGCAACTATATACGTTTTAAAAATTTAGATGGAAATGTAACCAAGAAAATAGAACTTGGAGATGATATATATGTACGGGATATTATTAAACTAGAAGATGGGACTGTTTTGGTTTCAATATGGGGAGACCAGGGTCAGGAAATATATACAATTAACAAAGAAGAAGGAAAATTAGGAGATAAATATATCGACGCAGACAACTTATATACGATTTCAGGAGTTTATGCAGGAAAAGAAAATTCTGTGTTGTTAAATCTCGATAAATATTTATATGTATGTGATGGAGAGTCTAAAAAGATGACCAAGGTACTTAATTACCTGGATAACGATCTATTATGTGATAATATACAATTTGTTTGTGCAGTAGAAGAAGATTCGTATGCAGTAGTCGTAAATGACTATGAAAATGACAAATCTGAAATCGATTTGCTTTCAAAGCAGAGTAAGGAAGATGTAGTTGTAAAGGAAGAAATACATCTGGCAGCGTTTGGTTTAGATGATGACATAAAGCAAAAGGTAATACAGTTTAATAGGACAAATGATAAGTACAGAATTGTGATTGATGAGTATTTTGACAAAAATGTATATAATACAGACACTGGTTATGAAGATGCGTTTCAGAGATTTAATGCAGATATTTTATCTGGCAGTGCAGATATAATAGATTTAAATTCTCTAGATATCAGCAAGTATGCAAGCAAAGGTATTATTGAAGATTTGCTTCCTTATATGGAAAAAGACAACGATATAAGTGTTGATGATTTTGTAGAAAGTATTGTTAATGCATATATGAGAGATGGAAAATTGTATTCACTCCCAAGAGATTTTATGCTCGATGCATTTGCAGGACCAACTAGTAAAGTGGGAACTGAAACAAAGTGGACATTATCAGAGTTTATTGAATTTGTAAAGGGACTTCCGGATGGAATGGATGTGTTAAATGAAGTTTCAAGCGACTATTTATTAACAATGATGATTAGATGTGATATAGACGAATATGTAAATTGGTTGGAAGGAACATGTAATTTTAATACAGATGAATTTGTTCAACTTTTAGAATTATGCAGTAATTATAAATCGTCTGAGGATTTGTGGGCTGAATATGAAGATATGGATGATGAGGATTGGGAAAATGAACCAAGTGAAATAACAAAAATTAAAAATAATAAACTGGCATTATATAATGCATTAATGACAGGTGTTGATGACTATCTTGCTTTACAGCAGACATTTGATGAAGAGTTTACAATTAAAGGGTATCCTACAAAGGAAAAGAATGGAATTTTGGTTACAGGAAGTGGTGGTACACTTGGAATCTGTTCAAAATCAAACTACAAAGATGTTGCATGGGAATTCATTAAACAGATGTATTCATATGATGAAATATCAAATTCAATGAGGAGTTTTCCAATAAGAAAGGATGCACTTGACAATTATTTTGAAGAACTTAAAAACAGACCGCTTGATACAGCGCCTGACGGAACGCAATATTATACAGAGATTGGCATGGGAGATATTGAGTTATATATTGGAAATCCAACAGATGAAGATATCAACCAGATTAAGGATATTATTAACAAGGCAGACACTGTTGCTAATTACGCCAATAATGAGATTTTCAGCATTATAGAAGAAGAGTCAGAGAGCTTTTTCAAGGGAGAGAAAACAGCTAAAGAAGTAGCAGAGATTATACAGAGCAGAGTCTCAATTTATGTAAAAGAAAATAATTAATACGGATAAAAATATTAAAAGGTAGATTATGACTGTTCAGGGCTAGGTTGGTTCTGAACAGCTATACAATAATCTGGAAAATACTTAAGATTTTTGCATCTTAGCGGGTGGTAGAGTTTTATGAGTAAGAATCAGGAAAAAAATAAAAAAAAGAATATGAGAGAGGGTATAAAGATAAGTACAGGTAATAAGACACCAAATATTTCAAATGTGAATGAAAAAATAATAACTGATAAAGCTAAATTAAAGTGGATGAACAGACAAAGAAAAAAATGGGAAAGAAAAAGCCTAATAAAAGTAAATGCCTTTATGGTTCCAAGTGTAATAGGTGTTCTGCTTTTTTTTATCATACCCTTTTTTGTGGTAATCAAATATTCAGTTGTGGAAAATGTAGTCAATAACAAATTTGTGTTTCTTGATAATTACAAAAAGGTATTTGAGAATGGAGCATTCAGTCTGGCAGCAAGAAACACACTGAAGTTTACAGGAATTGCAGTACCACTTGCAGTGATTTTATCACTGTTGATGGCAAATCTGATGCTGTCAAACATACCGTTTAAGAGCAGGTTAAGGACAGTATTTTTATCGCCTCTTATGGTGCCGGTAGCTTCAATTGTGCTCATATTTCAGGTACTGTTCCATTATAATGGAGTAATGAATGATTTTATACAGCTGTTCGGTGCAAGTAAAATAGACTGGTTTAAATCGAAATATGCACCGATTATTATTGTTGTTTTATTCCTTTGGAAAAATCTGGGATATAACATGGTTTTGTTTATGGCAGCATTGAGTAGTGTTCCAAAGAGCATGATAGAAGTGGTAAGACTTGACTGTGCATCTTCTTTCAAGATTTTTTTTAAGGTCAAACTGAGATATTTATCACCGACAATTGTGTTTGTGACAATTTTATCAATTATCAATTCATTTAAAGTATTTAGAGAGGTTTATCTGCTTACCGGAGATTATCCATACGAAAGTCTGTATATTTTACAGCATTTTATGAACAATACATTTGCCTCATTAGATTATCAGAAGATGTCTGCAGCAGCAGTTATCATGTTTGATATAATGGTTGTCATTATAGGAATTATGTTTGTAATTGAAAATAGATATGGAAAGGATGTGGAGAATTAGTGGAAGCAAATGCTAAGAAAATTAAAAAACAGACGAAAACAAAAAAAGTCACAAAAATGCTAAGCGGCTTTCTTGTGGCACTTATCTTTGCGATTTTTTTTGCTATTCCTATTGTCCTTACTATCTGCAATTCATTTATGACAGAGACAGAGATTACAGCGAACTATGGAAAAATTTTTGAGACAAGCACCACAGGAAGTCATAAATTTATATCAGAAAAAGTTAATTTAAAGTTTATTCCAGATAAAGTATCCGTTAGTCAGTATGCAACTGTGTTACTCAAAAGTCCTAGGTATCTGTTGAAATTTTGGAATTCAATCTTTTATGTTGTGCCTATTGTGATAGTACAGCTTATGATTGCATCACTTACAGCATATGGATTTACAAGATTCAGAGGAAAAAAACGAGAAATACTATTTTTTATCTATGTCATATTGACATTAATGCCGTATCAGGTAACACTTGTTCCAAATTATCTTGTTGCAAAATGGCTACACATTTTTGGTTCAAGATGGGCAATATTATTACCGGGATTTTTCTCACCATTCAGTGTATATCTTCTGACAAAATATATGCGAAGAATTTCACCGGGAATTATTGAGGCGGCAAAAGTTGATGGTGCCGGAGAATGGAAAATATTTACAAGAATATGCATGCCGTTATGCAAAAGTGCACTCTTTTCAGTGGGAATTCTAGTATTTATTGATTATTGGAACATGGTAGAACAACCACTTATTTTACTTGCAGACGAGGAAAAGTACCCATTATCAATATTTCTATCTAAAATCAATAATGGAGAAATCGGTCTTGCATTTTCAGTGGCGGTAATTTATATGATACCTAGTTTACTTGTATTTTTATATGGAGAAGAATATTTGGTTGATGGAATTACATCACAGAGTGGTATTAAGGGATAGATTCCTATAAAGAATTTGAATACCTTTTGCCACCAACATTATATGGAAAGGCGGGATAGATATATCATGGAAGATAAAACTTTAAGAAAAAAATGGGTAAAAAGAATAGCAATTATATTTTTTGCGATGATGATATTACTCACTTTTTTTTCTAATACAATTATGAATCGTTCTCTTGCACAGGTATCAACGGAGACAGTTACATCAGATTCTGTATCAGCAAAAGTGCGAGGAACCGGTGTCATAGAAGCGTCAGCGGCAAATGAAATCAAACTGGAACAGAGTAGGGAAGTAGAAGATATTTTAGTAAAAGTAGGAGATGAGGTAAAAGAGGGAGATATATTAATAAAATTAAAAGAGGGAGAAAGTAATGAGATAGATGAAGCAAAAAAAGAGCTCCAGAAATTAAAAGAAGAGTATGATGATAAAATTTTGCTTGACGAAATTTCAAGTGATGTCGTATCAATGGCACAAAATGGAGGGATAGATAAGAATGTGGCTTCATCGAAGTTAAGTAGTTTAAGTGCCGAGGTAAAGCAGGCAAAAGAAAAGGTTGATGAATTGCAAAAAAAGATAGATGCATTTGAAAATGGGACAGATGAACTTGTAAAAGTTGAAAAAAATGCGGAAAAAGAAGTAAAAAATGCTACTGATGCAGTCGAAGAAGCACAAAACCGATTTGATTTATATGGCATGGATGAAAATGAAGTGCAGGAAAGATATGAAAGTGGCGATGAGAGTGTGGCAAGTGTGAAAGCAGCACTTGATGAATTAAAGGCGGCAAAAAGTGTACTTACACAAAAGACTTCAGTACAGACGAAGGCGCAAAGTGAAATGGAAGAAAAAAAGGGTGAGTTATCACTTGAATTAACAGAGGCAAATGCAAAACTGACAGAGGCAAATGATGCTCACGAGAAATACGTAGCAGAAATAACATTAGTAAATAGTTTAAAGACGCAATATGAAACAATTAAAGAAAAAGAGACTGATTTGCAAGAACTTGAGATGAATAGTGTAGGGAATGAGATAAAGGCTAAGGTAGCTGGAAAGATTACAGCCATCAATATTAAAAAGGGAGATACAACAGAACCTGATAGTGCTGTTATCGCTATACAGGAGGCAGGAAAAGGATACGAATTAAGTTTTACTGTTACAAAAGAGCAGGCAGCAAAAGTGAATAAAGGTGATGTGGCATCTATCTCTGATGCATGGTACTATGGCGATGTGAAGGTTACACTTTCGGACATAAAGGCTGATACAGAAAATCCATCCAAAAATAAAAAACTCATATTTTCTATAGATGGAGATGTAGAGGCAGGTCAGAATATGACTGTTTCCGTAGGTGAAAAGAGCTCAAAGTATGATTATGTTGTACCTAATAATGCTGTTAGAGAAGATGCAAATGGAAAGTTTATACTTATCATAAAGGAAAAATCAAGTCCCCTTGGAAACAGGTATGTGGCAACAAGAGTTAATGTTGAGGTGCTTCGTTCAGATGATTCAAAAAGTGCAGTATCAGGTCCGTTAGAGGGTGAAGAATATGTTATTACAACATCAAATAAAATGGTAAAAGCCGGTGATTATGTAAGACTTGCAAAGTAGTACCTGACAGATATACAAATGTCAATAACAGAAATAGGATGTCAATAACAGAAATAGGATGTCAATAACAGAAATAGGATGTCAATAGCAGAAAAAAGGATATAATAGCAAGAAATAAGGACAGAATACAAAAATCTCCTGATACAATAAGAAACAGGAAATGAGGTGGCGATTGGAATGGGAAATTTTTCGGGTAATCATTTTACCCATAAAAGAAAATTGATTTTAAAAACCATTATAATATTGATTTTGCTTGCAATACCAATCATATCAATTAACAATTTAAGAAAAAGAGATACATACGATTATTCATATAGAAGCTGGGCGGCAGGACAAAGATTTGCACATATCAGTGTATTGCTTTCTGAACACTCACAATTTGCCATTGAAAATATAGATAGATTCAGAAGTGAACTGACATCTAATCTTGAGATGGATAATGCTTTAAAGAGTAAAAATGATACAATCACATGGATTGACTGTTATAGTGCAAAAGGTGAAATGACAGTAGATACCGGTGTATCTACACAACAGGTTACGGCATATGGTGTAGGAGGAGATTTCTTTCGTATACATCAGTTCAGGCTTTTAAGTGGCTCATATTTTTCTGATGATAATGTGATGGATGACCTGATTATGATAGATGAGGATTTGGCATGGCAGCTGTTTGGAAGCAGCGATATCATAGGAATGACAGTTTATTTAAATGATAATCCATATATTGTGTCGGGAGTGATAAAACGTGAAAGTGGAATGTTTAATACAGCTTCCGGAAATAAGAAAACAGCAATCTATATGTCCTATTCCGCATTTGAGAAATATAATAGTGTTTCGATAACAAATTATGAAGTGGTTATGCCGAATCTCACAAAAGGTTATGCATATAAAATGGTCAAAGAGCATATAGGTGTTTGTGAGCCATTTGAAATAGTACAGATTTCGGGAAGACTATCATATACAAATTTGTTAAAGACAATCAAAAATTTTGGAAAAAACGCTATGCAGACAAAAGCAATTGAATATCCGTTTTGGGAAAATAAATCAAGGGCATTTTTGAATGTGTGTGGGATGTTATTTTTGATTTTTATTATAGAATTTGTGATGGTTATTGTGTATATGATTGCAAAATGTGTTATATACTATAGTACAAATAAGGAACAGATTTTTGAAAAGATTAGTTACTTTAAAATAACTGCCGGCACTATTTTTAGAAATATAAAAGTAAAGATTTTTGGCAAAAAAGTAAATACAGTGATACTTGATATAGGAATGGTTCTTGTTGATTTTATTCCGGAAGAGCATATTAGGAATGCAGGTATAAAAGAGAACAAAGTAAAGGCTGTAATGGATGCAGTTGTTGACAATGAAATATGGGACGAATATGACAGGGGTGTTATGACTTATGAAGAAACTCTTGGCAGGATGATTGAGAGAAAACCAAAACTTGAAAAAGAAATTAGAAAAGTCTTTGGAAATTTAGAGGGGATAGTAAAACAATTTAATTATACAGACAGTCTTATCAGAGAATTAAAAAATGCCGGATATAAAGTATTGTATTTGTCAAATTTAAGTAAAAAATTATATAAAGATTGCGAAAATGAACTTAATTTTATAAAAGATATGGATGGAGGGATTTTTTCTTTTGAGGCAAAAATGAAAAAGCCGGATAAAGATATCTATGAATTGATTATCAGAAAATACAATCTTACACCTGAAAAATGTGTATTTTTTGATGACAGGGAGGTTAATCTGCGGGCAGCAGGAGAGCTGGGCATTAACACTATTGTTTTTGACAGAGATGAATTAATACAGAGAGCAGCAGATGGATATAATTATGGTGTGTTGATGGATAAAATAAAGAATTGAATATAATGTTTTTGCGGATCCCAAGGTCATACTTTTTCATGCAGGCATGAAACGTATGACCTTTTGAGACTGGTATTAAATAATTAGAATAAAGCCATTACATATTTGAAAAAAAGAGTTTCAATTCACATTAATTCAGCAGATGAATAAAATAATACAGAGTATTTTAAGAATAATTCGGAGGAAACAACGGTGAATCCATATGTTGATTTTTCGGATATCTTATTTAATAGTGAATACAGTGCAATTGCATGGATTAATGGAAATAACGACTATCATAATCTTAGAGGAAGTGTCAAATTTTATAAAACAGGTTATGGCGGAGTTTTGGTGGTCACAGAGGTATTCGGGTTACCTGATGACGCAGATTTACTAGGAGCTGCCGGTAATGAGAAATCAGGATTTTTTGCAATGCATATTCATGAAAATGGTGATTGTACAATTCCGTTTGATAAAACCGGAAATCATTATAATCCATATAATTTAGAACATCCAAACCATGCCGGTGATCTGCCGCCACTTCTATCAAATAATGGGTATGCGTTTTTGGTAGTTTATGATGAAAGATTTTCTATAGAGGATATAATTGGAAAGTCAGTCATTATTCACAGAAATGCTGATGATTTCATGACACAGCCTTCTGGCAATTCGGGAAATAAAATTGGGTGTGGCGTTATTCGCAGAAATGATTGATGAAACTGATTGAGAAGTAGGATGCAATTTAATGATACGGATTCTATTAAATGGCTTGACAAAGAAAATTAAAACTGTATAATGTAGTTATGAAAACTACTTTATACAGTTTTTTGTATTTTGACTCTTAACAGCAAAATAGAAATATTGAATTCTTTAAAAAAAGAAAAAGCGTAGCATTTAAATCATGAATATATCAAAAATGTAAAGCTAAAGGAGAGGATTAATATGGAATATAGTATGGAAAGAATGAAAAGCAGACTGGAGGCAAAAATACCAATTCCTAAATATACATTAGGAGAAGAAATTATCAATGCAATTTCACATGGTATCGGAGCAGGATTGGGTGTTGGGGCATTGTGTCTGTGTGTGAGGATATCTGTTATGCATGGAAATAAATTTGGAATTGTCAGCAGCTGGATATTTGGGTTTTCATTAATTATTTTATATAGCATGTCATGTATTTATCATAGTTTAAAACCGAATAATGCAAAACGCATTATGCGGATATTTGATCATTGTACGATATTTTTGCTGATAGCAGGCACATATACTCCATTTACCTTAGTTTCCCTCAGAGAAAGTGTTGGGTGGACATTATTTGGAATTATATGGGGAACTGCTGTCATAGGAATTGTATTAAATATAATTGATATGGAGCGTTTTAAAAAAATATCAATGTTTTGTTATCTTGCGATGGGATGGACAATTATTTTCGCATATAAGTATCTTGCAAGGGCAGTAGATATAAGAGGAATCAGATTACTTGTTGCAGGTGGAATTGCTTATACAGTTGGAGCAGTTATTTTTGGAATTGGAGGCAAAGTAAAATACATGCATTCGTTGTGGCATTTTTTGGTACTTGCAGGAAGTATTCTTCATTTTTTGTGTATTTACATGTATGTACTTTGATGATAATATAATGATATCTAATTAAAAAGTTATAGTTTTATATTAGCGAAGATTTAAGAATCAAAAAGGATATCATAAAATGAATGAACAGCGTTATGAAAAAATAAGTTTATGGTTTAGGCATAGTGACAAGAGGCTTAAAGTATTTAAAATGATATATATAATTCAGCCATATATAGTAGTAATGGCATATGCGATTTGTGTGATATATTCATATGTTAGAAAAGATACAAACGTCATTGCAAGAATGATTCTCGTACCGGCAGTTACGTTTTTAGCCTGCACATTTTTTAGAAAATTTCTTAATAAAAAGAGACCTTATGAGAAGATGGATATTCATCCTCTCATTGTTAAGAACAAAAAAGGGCAATCGTTTCCGAGCAGACATACAGTCTCAGCGGTAATTATTGCGATGAGTGTATTTTATATCAACAAAGTATGGGGGATAATTATGTTTGCTGTTGCAACGTTTGTTGGTGTGCTTCGAATACTGGCAGGGGTACATTATGTGAAAGATGTATTGGCAGGAATTGTGATGGGAGTGTTGTTTGGAGTGATTGGATTTTATATAATATAAAAAGGATATTTAGATGAAATGGGGCATGAAGTGCAGGTGAAGGATACCTATGAATAGTAACGTAAGAGATGTACGATAAATTTCACTAGAAAATTTAGCTTGACTTATTGAGGAAGGATTAGTATAATAGTGAATGTTCTGATGAACAAAAACTTTATATATGAAATGCGGATGTGGCGGAACTGGCAGACGCGCTAGACTTAGGATCTAGTGGGACAACCGTGCAGGTTCGATTCCTGTCATCCGCATTAGGAAAACAGTAGTTTATTCATGTGTATATAGACTACTGTTTTTTATTTGGAAGATAGAATGGATTTCGGCAGTGGCGGACTTTAGCTGATAATTTGTATAAAACCAGGCATTTTTCTTCATGTCTTTACATATAATAATTACAAAGATAGTATAGTGCTGAATTTGGAAAGACGAACTAACCAACAATCATATCCAATCAGTGCAGTAAATGAGGTAATTATGTGCGGAATAGCCGGTTTTTTGAATTTTAAAGCAGATTTTATGTTTAGAAAAGATGAGTACAATCATGTATTGAAAAATATGTGTGATATTTTATATCACCGGGGCCCTGATGAAAATGGAACTATTTTATCAAAGTGTTATGGGCTGGCACATACAAGACTTTCTATCATAGATTTAGATAATGGAAAGCAGCCAATGACCGCAGTGGCAAGCGGCAATACATATAGAATTGTATACAATGGCGAAATTTATAACACAGAGGAGCTTCGAAAAAATCTTTGTGAACTTGGATGGAAATTTGAAACTACATCAGATACCGAAGTAATCTTAATCGGGTTCATAGAATTTGGCATCAGGATAGCAGATATGCTCAATGGTATATTTGCATTTTTTGTGGTAGATGAAAATAATAAAGCGGCTTATCTTGTTAGGGACCAGGTTGGAGTAAAACCGCTTTATTATACAATATTTGAAGATACAGTGATTTTTTCCTCTGAGATAAAGGGCATTTTTGAATTTCCCGATATTGAACCTAAAATCAGTAAAAAAGGATTAAATGAAGTTCTCAGTCTGGGACCTGCAAAAACATATGGATGTGGCGTGTTTGAGGGCATCAATGAAGTCAAACCGGGACATTATATTGAGATGACATATGATGATATTAGGGAACATCAATATTGGGGTCTTACTGCAGAGGAGCATACGAAATCATATGAGGAAACGGTTGAAATAACAAGGTATCTTGTGGAGGATTCTATCAAAAGACAGATGGTTTCTGATGTGCCTATCGCAACATTTTTGTCGGGAGGAATAGACAGCAGTATAGTATCGGCAGTCTGTGCAAAAGAATTGAAAAAGAAGAATGAGAAGCTTGGAACCTTTTCATTTGATTTTGTGGATAATGAGAAATATTTTGTATCAAATTCATTTCAACCATCAAGAGACAGACCGTTTGTTGATATTATGATAAATGCAATCGATTCCGACCACAGGTACCTTGAATGTAATAATAAAGATTTATTTGATAATTTATTTGCGTCAGTAGATGTGAGAGATTTACCGACAATGGCAGATGTGGATTCATCAATGCTCTATTTTTGCAGACTTGTAAAGCCATATTACAAAGTGGTTCTGACGGGGGAATGTGCTGATGAAATATTTGGAGGTTATCCATGGTTTCATAAAAAAGAATGTTTTGATGCAGATATTTTTCCATGGTCAATGGATGTCAGTGCAAGACAGACAGTGTTAAAAGACGAACTGATAGCAGAGCTTGGTATGGAGGAGTATATTAAGAGGGCTTACAATATGACAATTGAGGAAACTCCTAAACTGACAGGGGAGGATAAAACAGAAGCAAGACGCAGGGAAATCTCGTATCTGAATATGAAATGGTTTATGCAGACACTGCTTGACAGAATGGACAGAACAAGTATGTGTTCTGGACTTGAAGCGAGAGTTCCTTTTGCAGACATTAGAATCATGCAGTTTATGTACAATGTTCCATGGAAAATGAAATCAGGAAATGGTGTGGAAAAGATGCTGCTTAGAGATGCCATGAAAGGTTTTCTTCCTGACGAGGTGCTTTTCAGAAAGAAAAGTCCGTATCCAAAAACATATGATCCGGCTTATGAGAAAATGCTTGGGGATGCTGTTATTGAAGTAATTTCGGATGCATCACAGCCACTTAATATGCTTACTGATAAAAAGAAAGTTATGGCATTTGTAAAGGAGAAAAAGGATTATGGTAAGCCATGGTATGGTCAGTTGATGGCAGGTCCGCAAATGCTTGCCTATCTTTTGCAGATTAATTACTGGATGAAGAAATATCATTTGAGTATTTGATAAATTTGAATATGTGAAAAATGAAATTTCGCCATGTACTAACTTACTGCCCAAGATAAAAGGGGGTCAGTTAGTAAGGCGAAAATTGGTATAGAAAAATTAAAACAATCACAAGTCAGTTATTACATAGTAATGAAGTTCTAAAATGCTTTTCTTATACAATAACAGGCTGAATCTGTTTTTTCTCCAATGCTGCTTCAAGTGTAGGGATGATAAGTTCTGTGTGAGCAATCATTGAATTTGGCTTTTTATGGCAATTATCCTGACCAAACGGAACGAAGAAAATATTTTTGACATTCAACAAAGAGCCAATATTTTTGAAATTCATCCCGAGAGCATCATTAGTAGAAACGGATAATACAAGAGGTCTTCCGGTTCTAATATGGCCTTTTGCTGCCATCAGAACCGGAGTGTCTGTTATGCCATTATTTAATTTAGCAAGTGTATTTCCGGTACATGGAGCGATTATCAAAATATCCAATATATCATTTGGACCGAATTTTTCTGCTTCTGCGATTGTTATGACAGATTTGTTTCCAGTTGTGTCTTCTACATACTTTACGAAATCAGCGGCTTTACCAAAGCGGCAGTCAGTATTATATGCGTTAAAAGAAAAAATAGGAATGACATTTACGTCTTCCTGTTTTAAGCGTTCTAACTCTTTTTTGATGGCTGAAAAAGTACAAAACGAACCGGTTATTGCAAAACCAACGGTTTTTCCTTTCAAGTCCATGCTTACAACTCCTTTCAAAAAAATTATTGATTGTTGATAGCTATATAAAAAATAAGACGATTATTCTACAATGTTATCTGATAATATCAAGAATACAATTGTATATGATATCAGCTGACGATTTAGGAGAATACTTTCCTGGAAGCGATAAACATAAATATGCAGCAATTCCAAGATTCTCACATTCTTTAAAATCCGTTCCGCCAGGTTTTGATGCAATGTCGATAATGATGGCATCATCTTTTAAGTTTTTTAATACATCTTTCGTTAAGACCATAGATGGTACAGAATTGAAAATGAAATGAAAACTGTCTATATGCTCACCAAGAGTATCAAAATCGATATATTTGTGTCCGCTTTCAAACGCCTGCATCTGCTGAACTTTGTTTCTTGCACAGACTGTAACATTAGCACCAAGAGCAGACAACCTTTTGGCAATTGCGCTGCCGCATTTTCCAAAACCCAGAACAAGGCAGTCTGACATGTGGATATTAAGCGGACTTTTTATGATTGCCTCAGAAATAGCGCCTTCAGCAGTGGCAATGGAATTCAACAATTCAAATGAGTGGTTATCCATAAAGTCATAAGTTTTTATATTTTTTTCATTGCATTTAGAGTTAAATTCCTCAGAAAAGCAACCGCCTATTATGATAGAATCTGACTTTATATATGACAAAAGTTCGTCAATTATAATATCAGACGATTTTGAGTTAATAGTAATTTTGTCCTTTGAGAAAGGAACCGGCAGAATGAATATATCACCGGATTTAATAAAATTGTCAAAGAATTCGGATTTGGGTAAATTTTCAATACCGGCAACGTCAGGTACATCATATGGGGTAACATGAAACCCATTATTAACCATACGCTGGTACAAATGTTTTTGGCGCATATCACCGCCTATAATCAGAACATTTTTTTTCATGATTTCTTTATCCTTTCTGCTGTTACTAAAATATATGGTAAAAAATAGAAAAATGTATCATGTCCAAATGAAAAAATTGAGAAGATAAATTTTGTGGAAGCTGGAGGTAAGATGAATAGTGATATTTAAAATTGAAAAGATGCCGGGACTATTATATAATGATGCTGGTGTCAAAAGTATTTGCACCGTGATACCTACGGATTGAAAATATTATGTATAATGGAAAGGAATGATAAGGATGATATATTCAATTATATATGATGCGGTCAAAAGAAAAGCGGCAACAACACCACCAAATGAATTGATTGCAAATACTGAAATGGCGGCATGCATTGGACTGATTCTAAATGAGATAAATGTAACAATGGATTTTGGTGAGATAAAGGAACCTGCTGATATAAAAGAAAATTTTCTGAAAATTGTAGGGGAAAGAGAAAATGAATTGACAGGAATATCAAAAATATTTATAAAAGCGATTAAAAAATATAAAGTAAAAAAGATGGTAAATGAGACGATGGAGGATTTGGAAAATTTAGTAAAGATGCAGCAGTAATTAAACTATTATAATAATTGTAAAATTTTTGTTAATTGTATTGTTGTAGGTAGTGATTTATGTTAAAATAACTGGTATGTTTATTTTTTAGATGGTTTTGACCTTTTAAAATAATATAAGATGCATGTAATGGAATGATAAAAATACATGTAATGATTATACAAAAATTAAAATTAACTAAAAAAGGGGGTTTTCATTTGGCAGAAAACAGTTATTCAGTGATTACACCTGAGATAAAAAATTTGGCAGCATTATGCCAGGAAAACAGTTCTATTGATCCAAGTCTGTACGAAAAATACGAGGTTAAACGTGGACTAAGAGATATAAACGGTCGTGGAGTTTTGACCGGACTTACTGAGATTGCAGAGGTTCGTTCTTACATAACCGTTGATAGTGAAATGATTCCTTGTGAAGGAAAACTTTTCTACCGTGGTCTTGATATAGAAGATATCGTCGATGGATTTATTTCAGAAAAAAGATTCGGATTTGAGGAGACAACGTATTTACTTTTATTTGGTAATCTCCCTACTCCGGCTCAGCTTGAGGATTTCAAGAAATTGCTTGGGCATTACCGTTCACTTCCTACAAGTTTTGTACGTGATATTATCATGAAGGCACCGAGCCATGACATGATGAATACACTTGCAAGAAGTGTACTTACATTATATTCATATGATGATACGGCAGATGATGTTTCAATTCCAAATGTTTTGAGACAGTGTCTGCAATTGATAGCATTATTCCCACAGTTGTCAGTCTATGGTTATCAGGCATATAAACATTACCATGATGGTCACAGTCTGTTTATTCATGCGCCGGAACCAGGTCTATCGACAGCAGAGAATATATTGCATCTTTTAAGACCGGACAGTAAATATACAGAGCTCGAAGCCAGAATACTTGACCTTGCACTTGTACTTCATGCAGATCATGGCGGTGGTAACAATTCTACATTCACAACACATGTAGTTTCTTCTTCTGGAACTGACACATATTCGACGATTGCGGCTTCACTTGGCTCACTAAAAGGACCAAAACATGGTGGCGCTAATATCAAGGTCGTCCAGATGTTTGATGATATGAAAGCAACTATTAAAGATTGGGAAGATGAAGATGAAATCAAGCAGTATTTAACTGACTTGCTTCACAAAAGGGCTTTTGATAAAGCAGGACTTATCTATGGTATAGGTCATGCAGTATATTCTATTTCCGATCCGAGAGCAAGGGTTCTCAAACGATTTGTTGAGAAGCTTTCTAAAGAAAAGGGACTTGATAAAGAATTTGCATTTTACTCTTCAGTTGAGCGTTTGGCACCAGAGGTGATTGCTAAGGAGAGAAAGATTTATAAAGGTGTCAGTGCAAACATTGATTTCTATAGTGGATTTGTTTACAGAATGCTTGAATTGCCTTTAGAACTCTATACGCCGATATTTGCGATTGCAAGAATTTCCGGATGGAGTGCCCACCGTATTGAGGAGCTTATCAATGCGGGCAAGATAATCAGACCGGCATATAAGAACGTGGCGAAGCATTATGAGTATGTGCCACTGGCGGAAAGAAAGTAGAAGTTTTTGGATTTTGATTTAGTAAGTGTGCTAGAATACAGTTTTTGCAGTAATTATTAATTGAAAATGGAGGCTTATCAAATGATTGACTATATGATAAGTTTCCGGTAAATAAAATATGCCTCATGTAGCAGACGGAGATTTAGGAAGAGTTAAATGTTTGGCTGCAAAGGGGCATATTTTTATTGATAAATTTATTGATAAAACATTTTTTGAGAGATATATGGAAAAGGTGGAAAAGAAAGATGAGTCTGTATAAGATAATGGATATCACAGAGGCAGATTTTGGATGTGAAGAATGTCCGTCAGATGGACCACATGCGTATCTGTATTTGGAGAGATGGAAAGGTGAAAATGGTAGCAAGATGAAGATGGGGGAGAATCATTCTTTCAGTAATGAGCAGAGTAGAGAAAATGGTTATTGTGATAATGGGGAAGTAGAAAAAAATTGTGAAACAAGAAGAGTAGAAGTTTCAGAAAAATGGATTGCAGAAAATGGGTTGAAGGAGAAGAAATTAGTTGATATTGACGAATTTGGAAATATCAGAAAGGCAATCAGAGTGGTTGCGGCGGTTATTGTAAGTAATGGGGGTGATTTATCCAGGAAGAAAATTTTTGCGACAAAGAGGGGATATGGAGAATTGAAAGGAGGATGGGAATTTCCGGGAGGAAAGATAGAAGAAGGAGAAACACCAAGACAGGCATTAAAAAGAGAGATTAAGGAAGAAATTGATGTTGAAATAGAAGTGGGGAGACTGATGCATACAGTGGAATTTGATTATCCGAATTTTCATTTGTCGATGGATTGCTTTGAATGTGTGATAGAAAATGGAAGTATTGTTTTAAAGGAACATGATGATGCGAGATGGCTTTGCAGGGATGAACTTGAAAGTGTGGAATGGCTTCCGGCGGATTTGGGGGTGATTGAGGTGATTCGGAGGGAGTGGAAAGTGCCAACGATTACTTGACAAAAACTAACCATAAATTGAAGTTGACTATGATATGATTGAAATATATAATCGAATTAAATTTGTAGGCAAATAGAAATGTATAAATAGAGAAAATAGCATGTAGTAGAAAAAGAAAAGGTGTATTTGCTATGCCTATATTAGATATTGTTGTGACATGGAATATTACTGTGATTTTGTGGTTAATGTAGTGCAGAGAATTTTAAAGATGATTCATGTCATCGATAAAACATAGAAAGGTACGGAGGATAATGGGCTATCTAAGGAGACCAAATTATTACAAAAATTTCAAATGTATTTCTTCAAAGTGTACTGATAGCTGCTGTCAGGAATGGGAGATAGATATAGATGATGAGACACTTCAATTCTACATGCAGGTAGAAGGAGAATTTGGGGACAGATTGAGAAAGAATATCAAAGTTCCATCAGGCAGGAGCGACATTGAATGGAAGAGTGAAAAATTGAAAAGAGAAGAACTTGAAGATGAAGATAGTGAAGAGATAGAAACAGCACATTTTATTCAGACAAAAGATGAGAGATGTCCATTTTTAAATAACTGTGGTCTATGCGATATTTTCATTCATCTTGGGGAGGAACATTTAAGTCAGATTTGCACACATCATCCTAGATTTTATGATTGGTTTTTAAAAGGCGAGGAGGCAGGCCTGGGATTGTGTTGTGAAGAAGCAGCGAGATTAATCTTACAAAAAAGTGGATATCCGAAGTTTGAATTTATTGAAGATGATGAGAATGATACAAACAATATAGCAAATCCCGAAGATGAAGATTTGCTGTTTCAAAAAGAAATCGAACAGATGCTGTTTGATATGCGTGATAAATTATTTGGAATTATCAAACCTGAAATTGATATGAATCAGGATGAAAAGATGCAAAAATTATATGAAGCAGCAGTCAGATTTCAAGATGAATATGATGATGTGATGTTCCCAATATGTGATGACGATTTAAAAAGTGAAGAGGGGAATGGAGGTAAAAATGCTGTGTCAATGAAAGCACCAAAATGGAGTGCGCAATTTTGGAATCAGGAATTTCTTGAATCATTGACAGAATTTTATCTTACACTTGAAATCAACGATGAAAACTGGTGGAAACTTTTATGTGATATAAGAAAAAATCTGCCTGAAATTTTAAATAGAAGAAATGAATTTTTAAAGTATTATGAAAATAATTTATTTGAATATGAACAACTTATGATATATTTTATATACCGTCATTTTATGAAAGCAAGAAATGATGATGCTTTATTTGAAAAAATTGTATTTGCATTGATTAGTACAAATTTTATACAGATTCTTAATATCTATGAATGGATGCTAAATGGCAGGATAACACAGAAAACACAAATAAATATCTGCAAACTATATTCCAAAGAGATTGAATATGATGAAGAGAATATGGAGCAGGTGTCGTTGTATATGAGTAGCAATTAATGCTCGCAGCAATCAAAAGTGAAATGAAATTTAGCAAAATCAGCAATCATGAGTTGGATAGTAGGAAAGAGGATTGTAGCAAATGAGTAATGTAGTAGAAAAATTTTTGAAATATGTAAAGAAAGATACACAGTCAAGTGAAAATTCGACCACGTTTCCAAGCACAGATAAGCAGAAAAATCTGGCAAAGATATTGTATCAGGAATTAAAGGACATGGGACTGGAGGAGGTATTTTTTGATGAGGAATACTGCTATGTATATGCGATGATTCCGGCGACAGATGGTGGAAAAAACAAAGAAGTATTGGGATTCATTTCGCATATGGATACTTCACCGGAGATGTCAGGTGAGAATGTAAAGCCTCGTATAGTGCAGAATTATGATGGCAGCGATATTATTTTGAATAACGAAAAAAACATCATTTTAGGTCCTGATAAATTTCCCGAACTGAATGAGTATGTGGGAAAATCTCTGATTGTAACAGATGGAACTACACTTTTAGGGGCTGATGATAAAGCAGGAATTGCGGAAATAATGACAATGGCTGAAACACTGATGAATCATAAAGAGATTTTACATGGAAAGATTGCAGTTGCGTTTACACATGATGAAGAGATTGGTGCAGGAGTTGACCATTTTGATTTGAATAAGTTTGGAGCAGATTATGCATATACAGTAGATGGTGGAGGGATAGGTGAGCTTGAATATGAGAATTTCAATGCAGCAGCCTTAGAAGTGACAATTTATGGAATTAATGTGCATCCGGGTGAGGCAAAAGATAAGATGAAAAATGCGTCATTGATTGCGATGGAGTATCAAAGCATGCTGCCAGTTGAGCAGAGGCCTGAATGTACCCAAGCGTATGAAGGTTTCTTTCATCTTGTACATATGAGTGGGGAAGTGGAAGAAGCAACGCTTTCATATCTTATACGTGACCATGATAGAGAAAAATTTGAGGAAAAAAAAGCACTTTCAGTTACAATTGCAGATAGATTAAATGAAAAATATGGAAACGGAACAGTGCAAGTAACGTTAAAAGATTCATACTATAACATGAAAGAAAAGATAGAGCCGGAGTATATGTTTTTAATTGATAGAGCAAAAGCGAGAATGGAGGAGCTGGGGATAACACCTAAGATTCAGCCTATCAGAGGGGGAACAGATGGTGCAAGATTGTCATTCATGGGACTGCCGTGTCCTAATATCTGTACAGGAGGTCACAATTATCATGGAAGATATGAGTATTGTTGTGTCGAGTCAATGGAGAAGATAGTTGAATTGTTGATTCAACTGGCAAAAAATTAAAATAGCATAAAACAAAAATGACAGAAGATTAAAATGACATAAAAATAAAAAAAATGAGAGGGTAAATAGTATTGCCAATAAGATACAAGTACCAAATGAAAGGGAAATTGGTGACGGATGGGGAAGCCATATTATGAGAAATCAAAAAAAATTAATAAAATATCATTCTATAGCAGTAGAAGAAAAAATATTAAATTATGTGGAAAAAGCTTTTCATATCCTTGATGAATGCAACATAAAGTATTCGGATAGGATTGTTTCTATTACAATCAACAACAGGCTTAGATCATCATGGGGATTATGCAGAAAAAAGAACATCAACAATGAAAAAGTATTTGTGATTGAATTGAATCAATATCTGTTGGAGGGAAGTGATAACGCTGTAATGAACACACTTTTACATGAGCTACTTCATACATGTTATAATAGCTTTAATCATGGAAAAACATGGCTAAGATATGCGGTAAAAATTAATGCAAAGTATGGTTACAATATAAAAAGAACAGAAAATTGTGAAGCAAATGAAGTAGAACCACAGAAACTTTTTAAATATTTTGTAAAGTGTAAAAAATGTGGAAATTTGATTGGAAAGACCAGATTATGTAAAGTTATCACTAATCCGGAGCAGTACAGATGTGCAAAATGTAAAGGAAGTCTGATGGTGGTTGGCAAAACAGATACAAAAATTGACATTAAAAATTATCACAAACGGAGGTTAGAATGAATAAATATAAAGACACAATCAAAAAATATTTATATTGTTTTATTTTAGGACCTTTTTTTATGATCATTGAGGCAGCAGGGGAATTTATACTGCCATATATCAATGCAAATATAATAGATAAAGGGGCTGCAAAGGGAAATATATCTTATATCATTCAAAATGGTATATATATGTTAATGATAGCAATAATTATGCTAGCAGCCGGTGTGTTAGGGGCATATTTCGCAATAAAAGCGTCTGCAATGTTGGCTGCGGATATCCGACAAAAGACATTTGTAAAAATACAGGAATTTTCATTTTCTAATATAGATGATTTTTCTACAGGTTCACTAATTACGAGAATTACAAATGATATAACACAAATACAGAACTTTACACAAAGTCTTCTTAGAGGAATGTTTAGAAGTCCTGTGATGTTAATTGGTGCAATAGGTATGTCATTTTTATTAAATAAAAAACTTGCTGTCTCAATCTGCATCGTAGTTCCGATAATGGCATTAACAATAACATTCATCATCAAAACAGCTTCACCAAGATATACGATAATGCAGCAAAAATTGGACAATCTTAACAATGGAATTAATGAAACAATCACTAATGAGAAGGTTATAAAGTCTTATGTCAGAGAAGATTATGAAAAGAAAAAGTTTACAATTATCAACGACGAGTTGATGAAAAAAAGCATACATGCATTGAAAATGATGATGTTGATGCAGCCAGTGTCATCGATTGCGATTAATGTTACTACGCTCATAGTTGTCTGGATTGCCGGAAAGCAGATTATGATAGGAAATATGGAGATAGGAACGCTGACAGTATTCATTACATATTTATCACAGATACTGAATTCACTAAATTTTCTTGCAAATATATTTTTGCAAGGAACGAGAGCAGCGGCATCTGACAGACGTATATCAGAGGTGCTCAATGCGAAAGTCGATTTAACAGATGTCAATGCAAAAAATCCTGACAAAGAGATAGAAAACGGAAGAATTGAATTGAAAAATGTAACATTTAAGTATTTTAAGAATAATAGAGAAAATGTATTGAACCATATTAATTTGAAAATCGAATCAGGAGAATTTGTGGGAATCATAGGTTCTACGGGAAGTGGAAAGACAACTCTGGTATCGTTGATTCCAAGATTGTATGAAGTATGTGAGGGCGAAGTACTGATAGATGGAACAGATGTAAAAGACATGTTGATAGAAAAGCTTAGAAATGCTGTATCAGTAGTCCTTCAAAAGAACACGCTTTTTTCAGGAACAATAGCGGAAAATTTAAGATGGGGAAATGAGAATGCGTCGACTGATGAATTGAAATGGGCATGTAAAATTGCACAGGCGGATGATTTTGTGAGTAGTTTCAAGGAGGGCTATGATACTGAAATTGAGCAGGGAGGAGCAAATCTTTCCGGTGGACAGAGACAGAGACTCTGCATTGCAAGAGCGATTCTGAAGAAGTCAAAAATTTTGATACTTGATGATTCGACGAGTGCAGTTGATACAGCAACTGATGCGAAAATCAGAAAAGCATTCAAAGAAGAATTGAATGGTATGACAAAAATTATCATTGCACAGAGAATCAGTTCTGTCATGGAGGCAGACAAAATTGTGGTAATGGATAATGGCAGTATTGTGGGAGTGGGCAGACATGAGGAATTGATAAAAGAATGTATCACATATCAGGAAATATATTATTCGCAGAAAGATAAAGATAGCAACTAAAAAATGGTAAGTTTTAACTGAAAGGTTGGATTTTTATATGAATGAAGACAGAGCAAAAAGGCTGAAAGAAAAATATAATAAAATTTCTGCAGAGCAAAATTCAGGCAATAAAAGGGAAATAAATATGGGACCTGCGGCAGGACGAGGTAGAGCTATGACTGCACATGGTAAACCTAAGGATACAAAGAAGATTATTATAAGACTGGCAAAATATCTTGCAAATGAGAAGAAGTTATTGATACTTGCAATGGTAAGTGCTGTTGTTTTTACAGTGACATCATTGATGGCATCTTATATGTTAAGACCGATTATCAACAAATTCATTTATTATGACGCAGCTGATTCAGACATAAGTAGAAGAATGGCGAAATTGATGCAGGGATTGATATGGTTAGCGATTGTTTATCTTATATCAATAGTATCACAATGGCTGCAGCAGAGAATAATGCTTTCAGTATCACAACGTTCACTTCTCAAAATGAGACAGGAATTATTTGATAAACTTTTGACATTACCTGTAAAATATTTTGATGATAACCAGACAGGCGATATTATGAGTCGATTTACAAATGATGTTGATACGATAGGAGAAATGTTAAATACAACATTAATCCAGATTGTATCTGGAGTGATAACAATTATCGGAACGGTGATTTTGATGCTGTATACAAGTCTGATACTTGGAGGAATCACAATCATCATGACACCGCTTTTGATATATGCCAGTAAAAAAATTGTGAAAAAGGGACAGCAGGCTTATAAAACACAGCAAAAAAATCTTGGCATGATTAATGGATTTGCACAGGAAATTATCACAGGGCAGAAAGTGGTAAAAGTATTTGGATATGAGCGTACGGCTACGGATGAATTTGAATATTTAAATGATGAACTCTGTAAATCACAGATAAAAGCCCAGTTCCGTGCAGGAATTATGGGACCTGTCACGCATCAGCTCTGTAATCTTATCTATGCCATAACGGCATGTATTGGAGGAATTCTTGTTGTGAAAAGAGGATTTGATATTGGAGGACTGACTGTGTCGTTGAATTATACAAGACAGTTTAACAGACCAATTAACGATATTTCAATGCAGATAAATACAGTATTTTCAGCATTAGCAGGTGCAGAAAGGGTGTTTGATGTTCTTGATGAAAAAGCAGAGTGGGAATATGATGAAAATACCGGTGAAAAGAAACATGAAAATACTGACAGAAATCATCACGAAACTATTGAAAAAAACAAAATGAATCCTATCAAAGGACATATCATTCTTGAGAATGTCAGTTTTGGATATACAAAAGATGTTATGGTACTTCATGATATTTCGCTTTATGCAAAACCGGGACAGAAAGTTGCATTTGTGGGCTCAACAGGTGCAGGAAAGACAACAGTGACTAATCTGCTGTCACGCTTCTATGAGATTACAAAAGGGACAATCACGATCGATGGTGTCAATATTGAAGAGATTGACAGAGATTTACTGAGAAGTAATATAGCGATGGTTCTTCAGGATACACATTTATTTACAGGAACCATAAGAGAAAACATAAGATATGGAAGACTCGAGGCGAGCGATGAAGAAGTAGTAAAAGCAGCAAAAATAGCTTCAGCTCATCATTTTATCACACAGCTTGAAAATGGATATGACACCCTCATTGAGCAGGATGGAGCAAACTTATCGCAGGGACAAAGACAGCTTTTAAACATTGCCAGGGCAGCCATTTCAAAAGCACCGATATTAATTCTTGATGAGGCAACAAGTTCGGTTGATACACGAACAGAGAAGAATATCGAGAGAGGCATGGATGCAATCATGAAAGACAGAACAACATTTGTGATAGCACACAGATTGTCTACTGTCAGAAAGGCAAATGTCATCATGGTACTTGAGGGCGGAAGAATTATTGAAAGAGGAAACCATGACGAGCTGTTGGCAATGAATGGAAGGTATGCAGATTTGTACAATGAGATTGTGGAATTGGAGTGATCAAACAAAGCGAAAGCCGGAAGTGGAATAAGAGAATACGAATAATACAAAGGAATTTGGGAGGAGTTACATAGTTATGAGTCTTTTATCAGAAAAAGAAATCAGCAAAAACTGTTTTTTGAGTACAAGTTTTAATAAGGGAAAAAAATTGTTTCAAAATGATGATGTGAATAGGGTTTCTATTAGAAAGACCGGTAAAAATACCATTATTCTAAATGGCAATATTAACGGAAATACAAAAAATTCTTATAATACAAGTGTCAGTTTTGCTTTTAATGAAACAAAAAATGGAAACAAAAAGGCGAAATATACAGAGTGCTCGTGTGAGTGCGAGGCATTCAAGACTTATAAGGGATTCTGCAAACATATCGTTGCGACAATTTTAATGGCGAATAATATGTTTTCGGATTCAGAGATTAAAGAGGTTTTGGAGTATTGTGCAGTTGGATACCAGATAGAGTATGATGAGGAAAATCTGTATGGAACTGATGACGACTATGATAATGATGATATGAAAGAACCGGAGTATGAAACGCTTACTGATCATCTGAATCAATTATTTGATATGTATGAGGATAACCGCAGCTTTATGTATAATCCTTTGTTAAATACATTGGAGCTTGGAAATGAGAATTTTGAAAATAACTGGCTTTCCTATGGAGACATGCCGGAATATGATGTTGGCAGAAACAGACCGGAAGTGCAAAAAAGCTCATCAAGCCTGCTTGATGTTATGTCAGGAATTGTGCTTAAAGAGAGAAACAGATTTTGTTCGGAAAGCACAAAAGGAAATGTGAATTTAGAGCCATTTCTCAATCTAGACTACAATGATAAGCCGAGACTGGAATTTAAAATAGGAATCACACAGATGTATGTGATAAAGAGTATACCATCACTTTTATATAATATAAAAAATCAGTCTAATGTAAGGTATGGAAAAAATCTTGAATTTGTGCATAACCAGAGTGCATTTACAAAAGAATCCATTCCCTTCATATCGATGATACTAAATTCAGGTGTCAAAAGTAATGATATATTGTATGCCAATGCTGAAGAAAGACGTTTTTTGCAACTGACACCGGCTATGGTTGATACACTCATGGAAAATTATGAGGGAAAAGAGATAAAGACAAGCGGAGATATCAAATATGAATATGAAAGCATGACAATCATTCGTGAAAATCCAAGGTTAAAAGTATACATTGATGGTGTTGCAGCTACAAAACGTGCGATTATCAATTTTGAACCGATACGTTTGATGGAGGGAGTTACAAAATTATATATTGTTTCAGAAGATAAAATATATATATGCAGTGAAGAATATTGTGACAATATGCGTGAGATTGTGAAACTCATGAAAATGAAGCAGTCATATTATGGCAGATATTTTTATGGAAACAGTAAGAATTATGCAGATGTAGGAAACATGAACAGTTATGAAATTGTCGAGAGTGATTATGCATATTTTTGTTCAACACTTCTTCCGGTTTTTGAAAAGTACATGGATGTGGAAATGAATAATGTTAATTTTGAAGAATACCAGGCAGAAGAGGGAAAATATGAAGTCTATTTTGAGACAATGGAAGACGGAAATATTATCAGCAGTGCGAAAGCAATTTATGGGGAAAAGGAACATAATCTGATATCAGTAGCAACTGTCAATGAAACTTACAGGGATATTAAAACAGAATATGAGCTTAGAACTTTAATAGAATTTTATTTTCCGCAAAAATTGGAAGGAGGAAAGAAGTACCTTCTTAAAAATGATGATGAAAAATTGGCAGAGCTTGTAGAATATGGAATAGAGCAAATCAAAGAAATTGCAGATGTCTTTGTTTCCGAAGATTTTAAGAAAATCAAAATTGCAGATAATGTGAAGGTGAAAACAGGATTATCCATTAAAGGAAATCTGCTCAATGTATCATGGAATGTTGAGGGAATGTCAAACAGTGAACTGTATGACATTTTAGGCGCCTACAGCAGAAAGAAAAAGTATTACAGATTGAAAACAGGAGAACTGTTAAACCTGAAAGAAAGCGGATTGGATGTCTTGGCAGATATCAATGAAAATCTGAGGCTTAATAAGGCACAGTTAGTAGAGGGAATGGCAGATGTTCCTATCTATCGCTCGTTGTATATGGATATTCTTGTCAAAGAAAACAGACAGAGAATTGATGCGGAAAAAAATGAGCAGTTTGAAAAGTTTGTTGAAAATTTTGACATCTCTAAAAGTAAGCAGTACGAGCTTCCAAAAGAGATAACTGCAGATTTGAGAGGTTATCAGATAGAAGGATACAGATGGGCATGTTCGCTTGCAGAATTTGGATTTGGCGGGATCCTTGCAGATGATATGGGACTTGGTAAAACCTTGCAGATGATTTCTTATATCTGTAGCTGTAAAGGAAAGACGCATATCGTCATCTGTCCAGCTTCGCTTGTCTATAACTGGGAGGCAGAGCTTCATAAATTTGCACCGGATTTGTCAGTCATTGTGATTACGGGAAATGCAAGACAGAGAATGGAATTGATTAGTGAATGCGAGAAATATGATGTAGTTGTAACATCGTATGATTTGTTAAAGAGAGATGTGGAATTTTACAGTGAAAAGGAATTTGGATGCGAGATAATAGATGAGGCTCAGTATATTAAAAATCCGGCAACGCAGGGAGCAAAAGCAGTGAAGTCGGTAAAAAGCAGTAACAGATTTGCACTTACAGGAACACCGATTGAGAACAGGTTAAGTGAACTTTGGAGCATATTTGAGTTTTTGATGCCGGGGTATTTGTACAGCTATAAACACTTTAAAGAAGCATTTGAAGAAAAAATCATGCTTGCTCATGAGAGTGGGAAAAATAAGGATAATACAGATTCAACCGGACAAAATGAATATGTGCTGGAAAAAGAAGAAGCACTTTTGAGGCTTCACAAAATGATAAACCCATTTATCTTGAGACGTTTAAAAAAGGATGTGCTACAGGAACTTCCGGATAAGGTGGAGAAAGTTGTCTATGTCAAATTTGATAGTGAACAGGAAAATCTTTATAAGGCAACAGAAAAAAATATAGTGATGAATATTGGAAAAAAATCAGGCAGGGAGTTTAAGGAAAGTAAGTTGCAGATTTTGGCAGAGATAACAAAGTTGCGTCAGATTTGCTGTGATCCGTCATTATTGTATAGTGATTATAAAGGAGAGTGTGCAAAACTTGATACATGTACGGAACTGATTGAAAGTGCGATAGATGGCGGTCATAAAATCCTTCTGTTTTCACAGTTTTCAACAATGCTGGGAATACTGGAGAGTAGGCTGCAAAAATGTGGTATCAAAACATTTATGTTGACCGGAAATACAACCAAAGTATCAAGAAAACATATGGTCGAAAGATTTCAAAACGGAGAGGCGGACGTGTTTCTGATTTCACTTAAGGCAGGAGGAACAGGACTGAATCTTACAAAAGCAGACATGGTCATACACTATGACCCATGGTGGAATGTAGCAGCACAAAACCAGGCAACAGACAGAGCGCACAGAATCGGACAGGAAAATAAAGTCACAGTTATCAAATTGATTGCGAAGAATACAATAGAAGAAAGAATCTTAAAACTTCAGGAAATGAAAAAGGAACTTGCAGATAAGATTATGTCTGGAGAAAATGTTTCGATGGCATCACTTACAAAAGAAGAATTGATGGAATTGTTTTCATAGAAGTTATGATTTGTGGATATGAAAGTATAAAAGGGAGGCTGTCGCATTTTTTAAATGCGACAGCTCATTTGTCAGCTTTGCAAACGGCTAAAGCCCCCCGGACTATTGTATAAAAAATTACAAATACACCTTTAAATCTCTGCAAAGTTTTTCTTCAATAGTGATAAGTTTTTCACAGATATTTTTAGAAGTATTGTCTGCATTTTGATACTGATTTAAATACTTGTTGAGTGATTTTATTCCCATATTACATCCGTCAATCATGATATCAGCAATAGTTTTGTCATTATTATCCATAGCAAGTTTTACATTTGTTTTAATCCATGACATGCCCTTGGCAAGTGGATTGGGATCCTTTTCTTCACCATGATTTTCTGATAACAGTGTATGAATTTCATCACACAGTTTTTCATGGTGGCTTTTACTCTCTTCTAAAATATTTTTCATTTCTCCATCGTTTACTTTGTCAAGAACCTCATCAATAGATGAAACGGCCATTTTTGTGCCGGAATTGCATTCCTTTAACAGATACACAGTATCACTGCTTGTCATAATGAATACCTCCTTTAAAAATTGCAAATGTATTAAAAATAATTTCAATATATAGCATTTCCAAATATAAAGATAATATTACATGAAATTTTAAAGTTATTTTTCGATGTTGTTTTATGCAATATGAAATGCTAAAATAGTAGTATCTTTAAAAGGGACATAAATTGTAAAATTGAATTATTAATCTTGATGCTAAATCAAAATGTTGAATTCGAATTTCAAATGGGAAGAATCAATTAAAAAGGAGAAAGAAAAAATGATATATACATTAACATTTAACCCATCATTAGATTATGTGGTAAGCGTAAATGATTTTGTTCAGGGAAAAGTAAACCGTACAATTTCAGAAAATATTTGTCCGGGAGGCAAAGGCATCAATGTTTCCATTGTACTTACTAATCTTGGAATCTCAAATATTGCATTAGGATTTATAGCAGGTTTTACAGGAGATGAGATTGAAAGGAAACTAAAAGAAAATGAGTACAAAACAAGATTTATTCGTGTCAGAAACGGATTTTCAAGAATTAATGTGAAAATGAAGAATCATCGGATTGAAAGTGAGATAAACGGCAGGGGACCTCAGATAGAAGAGAAAGAGATAGAACAATTATTGGACATTTTATTGGAACTTGACAAAGAAGATATGCTTGTAATTTCAGGGAGTATCCCGGACACACTTAACACTTCAATATACATGGAAATCATGAAAAAACTGAAAGAGAAGAATGTGAAAATTGTAGTAGATGCAACAGGAGAACTGCTGGTTAACACGCTTTTGTATAACCCATTTTTAATAAAACCAAATCACCATGAGATGGAAGAAATTTTTGGAAAAAAAATGGATAATGAAGCGTTACTGATAAAATATGGCAGAAAATTGCAGGAAATGGGGGCAAAAAATGTACTCATCTCAAGAGCAGAAGAAGGTGCAGTTCTTATATGTGAAGATGGAAAAGTGTTGGTATGTAAAGCACCCGATGGAAAAGTTGTCAATTCGGTAGGTGCAGGAGATTCAATGGTAGCAGGATTTATAGCAGGATATATAAAGACAATGGATTATGAATATGCATTGAAAATGGGGATTGCCACAGGAAGTGCAAGTGCGTTTTGTGAAAATCTCGCAGAAAAGGGAGAGGTAGAAAGGCTACTTGTCAAAGTGGGGATGGTACAAATATTAAGCATGTGATATAAAGATGGAAAAAGACAGGTGTGGAAGAGATTAAACTGCAAATTACATAAAATGGGAGGATTTGTATGCAGAAAATAGAAGGTAAAAGTGTATTTGGTGGAATCGCAATTGGTAAAATCAGATTTTATTCAAGAGAGGACAGACAGGTTGTAAGACGGCATGTGAAAGATATAAATGAAGAACTGGAACGATTTGATAAGGCGAAGACGGAGGCAATGTGCCAGCTTCAGATTTTGCATGAAAAAGCAGTCAGAGAAGTGGGTGACGGGGCAGCAGAAATCTTTGAAGTGCATCAAAAGGTGATTAAAGACAGAGATTATATCAATTCTATAACACATATGATTGAAGCAGAAAAAATCAATTCAGAATATGCGGTAGCATGCACAAGTGATAATTTTTCTCAAATGTTTGAGGCGATGGATGACGATTATATGCGGGCCAGGGCAGCAGATATCAGGGATGTGTCAAACAGAATTATCGACATTCTGCATGGAAAATCCGGTTTGAAAATGACAGGCAGTGAACCGGTCATTATAGTTGCAGATGAGCTTGTTCCAAGCGAAACCATACAACTAGATAAAAATAAAGTGTTATCATTTGTCACAAACAAAGGTTCTGTCAATTCACATACCTCCATTCTTGCAAGAACGATGAATATTCCGGCATTGACAGGAATTTTGGCATCAAAAGATTTTGATGGTAAAACAGCGATTGTTGACGGATATAAAGGATGCATTTATATTGAACCTGATGAAGTGACATTTACAGAATATGAAGAGAAGAAGAAAAATGATGCAGAAAAAAGAAAATTGCTTGAAGAATTAAAGGGGAAACCGGCTGTAACAATTGATGGAAAACAAATAATGCTGTATGCCAATATCGGTAGTGTAATGGATGTCATGAGTGCACTTCAAAATGATGCAGGAGGAATTGGACTTTTCAGAAGTGAATTTCTGTATATGGAAAGTATTGATTATCCTACAGAAGAAGAACAGTTCAATATATATAAAACGGTTGCGAGAAATATGGCAGGGAAGAGAGTTATCATAAGAACGCTTGATATTGGAGCTGATAAGCAGGCAGATTATTTTCATCTTGAACAGGAAGATAATCCGGCGATGGGTTATCGTGCAATAAGAATCTGTCTTGACAGAACGGATATATTTAAAACACAGTTAAAGGCGATATACAGAGCGAGCGCATTTGGGAAAATAGCTGTTATGTTTCCAATGATAATATCAGTTGATGAAGTGAGAAGAATTAAGAAAATCGTGGAAGAAGTCAAAGAAGAATTGAAAAATAATATGGTGATGTATGGAGAAGTGGAACTGGGAATCATGATAGAGACACCTGCGGCTGTGATGATTAGCGATTTGCTTGCAAAAGAGGTTGACTTTTTTAGCATAGGAACAAATGACCTGACACAGTATACTCTTGCAATCGACAGACAGAATTCGAGACTGGATAACATCTATGATGCACATCACGAGGCAGTGATGAGAATGATAAAGATGACTGTAGAGAATGGTCACAAAGAGGGATGCTTTGTTGGAATATGTGGTGAACTGGCAGCAGATACAACACTTACGGAAACATTTTTGAGAATGGGAATTGATGAACTTTCGGTTTCACCGGGGATGCTGCTGAATGTGAAAAATGAGATAAGAAAAGTGGATTTGTCAAAATAGACAGCAGAAAATTTTGTGAAAAAATATAGAATTTATTGATAAAATATGTCATAAATGACAAAATTTAAAGAAGAGTACGTTTTTGTGAATTAATTTTCATGTGCATATGATATATAAATATTGTTATATTGAGTAAAAGAGTGAAAATTTTTTTGTAGAGAGTGCGAATTGACTGTAAAAAGCCGGTAGGGTATAAATTTAAGTATGTAAAGCGCTTTGCAAAATCTTTTTAAGGAGGATTTTTAAGTAACTGAAGGAGTTTAACTTGAAATGAAACTAAAGAGAGAACAAAGAAGGCTCTCCAGCAAACATAAAAATAAAAAGAAAGGAGATGCTACTCAAGGGAAAAATATACTAAAACAACACATTTTGAGTAGCAGCAGATATGACATACGATGAATTTGTGAATGATGTCCGAGAAGACATCAATAAGTTACTTGGAGACGAAGTTTTTGTAAAAACGCACAGAATACTTAAAAATAATGATATTGAACTTGATGCATTAACAATCATAACAAAAGATTCAAACGTATCACCAACTATTTATCTTAATTCATATTATGATGAGTATTTAAGCGGAAAAAAAATAGAAGAAATCACAATGGAAATTTATGATCTTTATAATGACAACAGCAGCAGAATAAATTTTGATGTAGATATATTCAAAAATTATGAAAGTGTCAGGGATAAGGTAGTATTTAAACTTATCAATACAAAGGCAAATAAAAAACTACTCAGAGATATTCCGCATATTTCTTTTCTGGATTTATCGATTGTATTTTACTGCATTTTTGACAGTGAGTATCTCGGAAGTGCAACTGCACTAATTCATAATATACACATTAATATGTGGGAGATTACGGTTGATGAATTATTTGAGATTGCAAAGAAAAATACTCCCAGACTGCTTAGGTATGAAATCAAAGAGATGAATGAACTTATCAGAGAAATTCTGGTTGGAGATATCAAAAAAGTAATATGTGAGAATGATGATATATATGATAGAAATTGCGAGTTGGCAAGTCCCGAAAAAGTTGCTGATGAATTGATGAAAGATTTGTTAGAGGCAAAAGAACAGATTTCTATGTATGTATTAACAAATAAGCAGAGAATGAATGGAGCGGCCTGCCTTTTATATGATAATATCATTGAAGATTTTGCCAAAGAAAAGCAAAAAGACTTATACATTCTTCCAAGTTCAATCCATGAAGTGATTTTAATACCGGCAATCAATGGAATCAACAGAGATGAATTGACAGAAATGGTAAAGGAAGTCAATAGAGATGAAGTAGATGATATCGATATATTATCAGACCATACATATTACTATAGCAGGGAGGAGGGCAAGATTATTATCTAAAACGCACCCGGCGAGAGTCGAACTCGCGCACATGGCTCCGGAGGCCATTGCTCTATCCACTGAGCTACGAGTGCATTACAAATAACTATTTTATATTATCTTGAGAAAAAAGGCAAGAGATTTGGTTGCATTTTTATATCCTATTTGATAAAATGTTACTATTCACAGTCTTACATGCTTTGCAAAGTGAGGAATAGACTGTGAATAGTGATTCTGAAAGTTCGTTTGGAGTGAATAGTTTAATATCAGGGTAAAAGAAATATATTAATTGGTTACTGGTATGGATATAAAATAGTAATATACAGGTAATCCTGCAATATCGTTTGCAGATATACTATAGGGAACATTGACAAAGATTTATTATAGTGCATATACTCAGGAGGATAAGATGAGTTTTATTATAAAAAACAATAAAGGAAAGAATAATAACAAAACTTCCGGTAAAAGTTTTACTGATAAGCCAGACAGAGATTTTGAAGAAGCAGACAAGCTGCTTGCCCAGCTTGAAAAGATGGAAAGCGAGGAAAGAAAAAACGATTTGTCATCAAAGGCAAAGCAAGTTATTCAGGGTGACAAAGAAGCCATAAAGAAAATGGAAGAACAGAAGGCAAAAAATCAAAAGAATGAACAGACAGAAAAAGAAAATAATGCTAATAAAGCAGATAATAAGACAGACAGTAAAACGAAAGAAGATAGAAGCGG
This sequence comes from uncultured Lachnospiraceae bacterium, assembly GCA_902786365.1. GTDB lineage: Bacteria > Bacillota > Clostridia > Lachnospirales > Lachnospiraceae > Bovifimicola. The sequence goes on from CADACD010000002.1 coordinate 54,211, forward strand.
AAAAGAAAACGAGCTGACTGATAAAGACAAGAACGAAAAGAATGAAAAGCAGGTCGGAAAAGATAAGAACAGTAAAGACAATGGACAAACTGATAAAGATAAGAGTAGTAAAGACAGCGATGAGACTAGAAAAGTTAATAAAGAGACCGGAAAAGACATAATAAAAGAAAAAAATAACAGTAAAGAAGACACTGATACAGATAAAAGTAGCAAAGAAAGCGATAAAGAGAAAAAAAGTGATATAGTTAAGCAAAGCAAGAATGGTAAAGAAAGCAGTACAGTGAAAGAAGATAAGAATAACAAAGAAAGCAGTACAGTGAAAGAAGATAAGAATAACAAAGAAAGCAGTACAGTGAAAGAAGATAAGAATAACAAAGAAACCAAAGACTATAAAAATAATAAAATAAACAATTCGAATGAAAAAAACAGCAGGAAAAACGGTAATGCTAAAAGTGTGAATAGTTACAGCGTCAATAACAGGAATTCGAGCAAAGAAAATGTACTGCAATCGACGAAAATTAGAAAAAAACAGCCTAATAAATTGCATGAAAAAGATGATGTGAATATCAAAAAGATATTCTCAAACAGTAGAAAATATATGATTATTGGTACTACGGTAGTAGTGCTGAGCATTGCTATGATTGTAGCATTAGCATTAGATAGAAAAAAAACAGACAGTAAAGAAGATGTTGTAATTACAAAGAGTGCAAGTAAATTTTTGGATGACGTAGATACTGATGAAATGATTGATACTGTTAATGGGTATTATCAGACACTTGTAGAAGGTGATATTGAGCGTGCCAGAACATATCTATATGATTGTGATGATATTACTGATGAAGAAATTTTAAAACAGAGTGAAGAGGTAAAGTTGTATAATGATCTGATAGGTTCAAGTTTTGAGATTACAGACTGCTATCTTCAGGATGGTATGCAGAGTAAAGAATATATTGCATACATGAAATTTCAGATTAAAATAAAATCCATTGAAACACCTGCCGTTGGAATATTTACCTATTACCTTATAGATGATATTGAAAATGACGATGATACAACCGGCAGTGAGAATGATAATGATACAGCTAAAAATAGTGATTCTGATACAGAAGATAATGAAAATACTGACAAAGATGGAAAAGATGAAGTAGAAACAAAGCAAGCAGTGACAAAAGATGAGGCAACTGAGGCAGATGAACCAGAAGATGAGAAGTCAGAAATAGCAAATGAAGATATCACTACAAAAGGGACTAAAAAACATAATTACAAACTATATATAGAATTAAATAATCCGGAAACAGACATTTATAAATATGTCACTAGAATGCAGAAGGCTGATAATGTTGTGAAATTGTTCGATGCAGTCAACAAAGAATTAGAAGAAGCATGCCAAAAGGATGAAAATCTCAAAGCGATAGTAGATGCTCTCCAAAATAATGATGCCAATATATCCGGTAAGGTGAAAGAGCAGGAAAAATCATCAGCAGAGAATTCTGAAGGAAAGACAGACGATAGACAGACAACAGAAGATGTTTCTGATAATGTAGAAGAGGCAGCAAAGAAAGAAGATAAAACAGAAACGACAAAGAAGACAGAAGAAACATCAAAAAAAGAAAATGACGAACAAGATGAGGAACAGTCACAGGATAGAAGCTGACAAGAATATTTAAAAAGCTGATTGACAAAAAAAGCAAAAGGTAGTATGATAGCTTGCGAGGATGATGTCAAAGGCGACTACAAAACTTGTTTTTTTGTGATGCCTTTGGCACTTTTTTATAAAAAATAAAGTATATGTGAAGGAGGACATTTATTATGTCATATGTAGACGAGGTAATTGAGCAGGTAGTAAAACAGAATCCGGCAGAACCTGAATTTCATCAGGCAGTAAAGGAAGTATTAGAGTCATTAAGAGTAGTAGTTGAAGCTAATGAAGAGAAATTCAGAAAAGAAGCTTTACTTGAAAGATTAGTAAATCCGGAAAGACAGTTTAAGTTCAGAGTTCCTTGGGTAGATGATAATGGACAGGTTCAGGTTAACACAGGTTATCGTGTACAGTTCAATAGTGCGATTGGACCATACAAAGGAGGTCTTAGATTACATCCTTCAGTTAATTTAGGTATTATTAAATTCTTAGGTTTCGAGCAGATTTTCAAGAACTCACTTACAGGACTTCCAATTGGTGGTGGTAAAGGTGGTTCAGACTTCGATCCTAAAGGAAAATCAGATAGAGAAGTTATGGCATTCTGCCAGAGCTTTATGACAGAGCTTTGCAAGTACATAGGGGCTGACACAGACGTACCTGCAGGTGATATCGGAACAGGTGCAAGAGAAATCGGTTACATGTTCGGACAGTACAAGAGAATCAGAGGCGTTTACGAAGGTGTATTGACAGGTAAAGGCTTATCATACGGTGGTTCTTTAGCAAGAACAGAAGCTACAGGTTATGGTTTATTATATCTTACAGAAGAAATGTTAAAGAGCAATGGACAGGATATCGCAGGAAAGACAGTTGCTGTATCTGGTTCAGGTAACGTTGCTATTTATGCTACAGAAAAGGCTCAGGAACTTGGTGCTAAGGTTGTTACAGTTTCAGATTCAACAGGATGGGTATATGATCCGGACGGAATCGATGTTGCAGCTCTTAAGGAAATCAAGGAAGTAAAGAGAGCAAGATTAACAGAGTACAAGAACTACAGACCAAATTCTGAGTACCATGAAGGCAAAGGTGTATGGACAGTGAAAGTTGATATTGCTTTACCATGTGCTACACAGAACGAATTAGATCTTGAAGATGCTAAGGCATTAGTTGCTAATGGTGTTATCGCAGTTTGTGAGGGTGCTAACATGCCTACAACATTAGAGGCTACACAGTACTTACAGGAGAATGGTGTATACTTTGTTCCTGGTAAAGCTGCAAACGCAGGTGGTGTTGCTACATCAGCTCTTGAGATGTCACAGAACAGCGAAAGATTAAGCTGGACATTTGAAGAAGTAGATTCTAAGTTAAAGAATATCATGGTTAACATTTTCCACAACCTTGATGCTGCTGCTAAGAAATATGGTTTCGAAGGAAATTATGTTGTTGGTGCAAACATCGCAGGTTTCGAGAAAGTTGTTGATGCTATGAATGCTCAGGGAATTGTATAATTAGAAAAATAATACACGAAATAAAAACTCCAAAGTATTGAAAAATCAGTACTTTGGAGTTTTTATTAATTGTAGATACAATTTATACAATTCGAAGGATTTAGATTCGTAGTTCTATTTCTAATTCTAATATTTGTAATGAATACGGTGACTGTTTATGCAGAGAATGACAATATGCAGTATAAGCAGCTCAATGAAAGTTATTCAGACTCCATTCAGGAGGTAGAAATACAGGATACAATTGATAAAGAGATAACTACTACAGAAATACAAAATGAACCGGAAAGACAAACGGAACAGGAGATACAGAAAGAATCAGAAACAGAACCAGAAAGTTGGAGGATGGGTTCACGTTCAAAGTTTTGGATGGCTTGGATGGGCAAAGAATGATGAAATTGATGGTACTACGGGTCTTGGTGTGCGTGTGGAAGCAATTCAGATTATGCTTATCAAAAAGGAGTAAAATAAATGACCTGATATACATAAGCGATCCACTTGAAGGACTCGTTGTAAGAAATCGATCACAGTTTGAAGCATTATACAATACATTAGGAAGAATGGCGGTTGTGATAAAATAAATTGAATCTTCTAAATAGTTAAATCAGGTGAAAATGGTGGATATCTTTTGATTTGGATACCACCATTTTGTAATTTTATACTAACAGTATATTGTTTTTGAACACTGATTCGGTTATAATAGGAAAATACAAAGAAACACAGATGAAATGACAATATACTCATCAAGGAGATAGGATAAGTAAAAAGTGAAGAAGTAAAGAAGAAAAGGAGCGAGCAGAAAAATGAGTAAAATTGAAGTAGTAAGAGCTGAAATGGTGGCAGCAATGAAAAATAAGGATAAGCCAAGAAAGGAAGCATTGTCATTATTACTTGCAGCACTCAAAAATGTGGCGATAGATAAGAGAACAGATTTGACCGAGGATGAAGAGAATGCTGTGGTATTAAAAGAAATCAAACAGTTGAATGATACGCTTGAGCAGACACCTGCTGACAGAACAGATATCATTGAACACTGCAATTTCAGAATAAAAGTATACGAGGAGTTTGCACCTAAGATGTTAGATGCAGATGAGATAAAAGCACTTGTCATGGAAGTGGCAAAGGAACTTGGAATTGAAGAACCGAAAGCGGCTGACAAAGGAAAGATTATGAAAGTTCTCATGCCAAAAGTAAAAGGCAAAGCAGATGGCAAGCTTGTTAACCAGATTGTTGGAGAAATCGCAAAGTAGTGAAAATATATAAAAGACTGTAAGAAAAAGCATAAGAAAAAAATATAATCATATATATTAGTTATGACAAAACACATTCATACACGATTGATGTGTTTAATGAAAGGACTGGTATATATGATTATTTATTTAGTAAAACAAGGGGATAATATAGACAATATTGCCACAAGATACAGGGTAAGTACAGACAGGATTATTTATGTGAATCAATTGCAATATCCATACAAACTTGTTGTGGGGCAGGCACTTCTTATCACGTTTGAGGAAGTATATGATGGGAGAAAAATAAGTGCGAATGGATTTGCTTATCCTTTTATCAGTCCTTGGGTGTTGAGACAGACGCTGCCATACTTGGAAGAACTGTCTATTTTTTCTTATGGTTTTACAACAGCAGGAGATTTAGTGCTACCACAGCTCTCAACAGAATGGATGATAAGAGAGGCTTATTATTACGGTGCAAAACCGGTTTTAACACTTACACCATTTAGTGCAGAAGGCAATTTTAATAACTATTTGATACATGCCGTTCTGTCTGATGAAAATGCAAAAAATGCGCTAATCAGAAATGTCAGAAATGCAGTAGAGAATGACGGATATCAGGGAGTCAATATTGACTTTGAATTTATATTGGCAGAAGACAGAGACGCATTTTCAGCATTTGTCAGAGAAATGACATATAGTATCAATGAAATAGGGTACGAGGTGACAGTGGATTTGGCACCAAAGACTTCGGCTGACCAGCCGGGAATAGTGTATGCGGGAAAAGACTACAGAGCGCTTGGAGAAGCAGCAGACAGAGCGTTAGTGATGACATATGAATGGGGATATACATATGGACCTGCCATGGCGGTGGCACCTATTGACAAAGTCAGACAGGTACTTGATTATGCGGTTACGGAAATACCAAATGAAAAGATTAGTATGGGCGTACCGAATTATGGATATGACTGGACTTTGCCATATGTAAGAGGGGAATCTAAAGCAATAACAATAGGTAATATTGAGGCACTTCAGATTGCTATTAGAAATGACAGTGAGATTATGTTTGATGAAACATCACAGACACCATATTTTTCCTATGTTACACAAGGAACCACCCATGAAGTTTGGTTTGAGGATGCAAGAAGTATATTGGCCAAATATAAACAGCTCAGGGAGTATGGACTTCATGGTTTTGGCTGCTGGCAGGTAATGCAGCTTTTTAGGAATATGTGGATATTGGCACAGGCAGATTTGGATGATGTGGTAATAGAATAGAATCTGAATAGTAACTTATTGACAGGTCGATAAAGAAACATATTTTACAGATTCAGCAAGGTCTGATATAATGAAAATATACGTGAGAACTTTGCTTAAAAGAAGGGAAAGCAAATGCAATACAGTAGAAAATGTAATGCGGTAAGAAAGGAAAGCAAATGCAATACAGTAAAAAAAGAAAGTACATAGATGTAAAAAAAGACAGCAATAATAGCAACAAAGATAATAATAGTGTCAAAAACAGTAATAAAAAAAATAGTGCTAATAAAAACAACAAACACGATAACATTAAAAATAAAAATACAAAAAATAATGTAAACAGTAATAAAAAAAGCAGCAGTAAAAATGGCAATAACAAAAAATGTGATAACTTCAATAACAGCAAAAAAAAGCAAAGCTCTCAAATGTGTGATTTTTACTACATGGCGGTTAGTGATGTCATGGCGCAGGAGTTATTTAATATTATAAAAGAATTGAAAGTATTTTCATGGAAAACAGAATTGTGGGATGCTGCACAGGTTATTGAGATTCAGACCGATGAAAAATGTAGTATAGATATTGAGAAAATCGATTGTTTTAAAGATGAGCAGGATAAAAAGTTTTTAGAAGATAATCATGTGAAAACGATTTATAGCATACGAATTGATGAAAACGATGAGAAAAATATGATTATGGTTTTCAAGAAAATAGTAGAAAATTTAGGTGGATTTGTATGTTCTGATACAGAAGATTTTCTGCCTTATATAGTTAAATAAATGTATTTTTATGTTGTAAAAAGAAATAGGTCTGTATTATAATGTTTGGGTATAATTGATGAATGAGTATAAAATACAATACAAATAGAAAGGAAATAAAAATGATTAATCCATCATCAGCAATGAAGTTTATGAATTCTAAAAATAAATTTTCTGAAAACCATCCTAAATTTGTTGCTTTTTTAAGAAATGTATTTGGCAGCGGTGTGCCTGAAGGAACGATTATTGAAGTGACAGTAACGAAACCGGGAGAAAAGCCTGTTACATCAAATATTAAAGTGAAGCAGTCAGATTTGGATATGCTGCAGAGTCTTAGAGAATTAACTTAAATAAAAGTAAAAAAGTATATTAGAAGAAAAGGAGAAATAGCATGTTAGAATTTAAGTATGATACACAGTTATTAATTGAGGGAGAAAATCTTGATGAGGATGAAATCAATGATTACATCACAGAAAACTTTAAGGGGGACTGTCTTCTTGCAGTAGGTGATGATGAGCTTATCAAAATCCATTTTCATACAAATGAACCATGGAAGGTTCTTGAATATTGTGCAACACTTGGAGAAATTTATGATATTGTTGTCGAGGATATGGACAGACAGTCAAGAGGGCTCAAGGGATAGTCAATAATACAGAAAGAGGTGACTAAATGGGAATTTTCAATGTGGAATTAAAAAAAGTAGTCGATGACAGTTATGAGATAGAGACAGGTTTTGATTTGAAAACTAAATTGGTACAGGATATCAAAAATGGTCTTGTCGGAAATATAAAGAAATTTGCGATTATTACAGACAGTATCGTAAAAGATTTGTATGCCAATGACATTTACAAAGAAATCACAGAGAATGGTTACAGCGCAGATTTGTTTGTGTTTGAGGCGGGCGAAAAGAGCAAAGTGAGAAAGACAAAAGAAGTAATCGAAGATGCGATGCTTGAAAAAGGATATAAACGTGACTGTTGCGTGATTGCAGTTGGAGGCGGTGTCGTAACAGATCTTGCCGGATTTATTGCAGGTACATTTGGCAGGGGTGTTCCTTTTATCAATTATGCAACAACTTTGCTGGCAGCAGCAGATGCATCTGTCGGAGGAAAGACGGCAGTAGACACACCACTTGCCACAAACTTAATCGGATTGTTTAATCAGCCTGAAAAGGTATATATAGATATAGCAACATGGAAGACTTTGCCTGATGAACAGGTTTACAGTGGAATGGCAGAGACAATCAAGCACGCTTGTCTTGCAAGCAATGAATTTTTTGTTTACTTAAATGAACACATGGAAGAAATATTAAATATTGATAAAGAGGCATGCGTTCATATTGCTGAGGAAAACTGCAAGATAAAATATAATGTCGTCATGAAAGATGAAAGAGAAAGTGGATTAAGAGAAGTTTTAAATCTGGGACATACTGTCGGACGAGCCATAGAGACAGTAAGTGAGTATGAATTACTCCATGGACAGGCAGTGGCGATTGGTCTTGTTGCAGAAGTGAAACTTTCATACAAGCTTGGATATATGACACAAGAAGAGTGTGATGAAGTGATTAAGCTTCTGAAAAAAGCACATCTTCCAACCGAGATACCAGAATATATCGACAGAGAGGTTCTTGTGAAGAAACTTTATACCGATAAGAAAGTAAGGGATGGAAAACTCAGATTTGTGATACAGCGTGGTATTGGAGCAATCGTTGAGTTTGAAGAGGGTGTATTTGCGACACCTATTTCTGAGGATGTGGCAAGAGAGATTATCATGAGTATGTGAGAACACAACGGTATATTTTATAAGAAATTATACGCAAAAAATGCTAAGATTTTAATTAAGAAGTTTTGAAAATGATTTTTAGTTGAAAAAATATCCGGTTGTATTGCAAAATTATATAAAACATTCTTCAAAATTAAGTCTGGTATTTTATGGCTAAGTATTTGATGAAAGTTTACAAAAAAATAAAATAATTGATGAAATTATTGTGCAATTGTTGTATAATGTCTATAGAATTCAGGGATAAATATTTGATAAATGAATTATAAGATAAATGAATTAATGAAGAAATTTTTTTAAAAATTTAATTGACAAAAAACAACTATGCTACAGATTGGTTTTGTAAATGGTTATAGATATTTAAATTCATTTAAAGTTCATGTGAAGCTATCTTTGGTTTCATGTGGACTTTTCTTTTTGTTATGGTATATTCGATAAATATATGAAAAGATAATAAAGATATATTTTGTAAAATAGCCGGGGAAAAGTATGCAGTAAACAGAAAGGAGAGAGAATGTGTTAGCAAAATTGAAAATGGTTCTTAAAACAGATTCTAATGCTGTGCTAAACAGCTATAAAGCTAGTCTTTTGCATGGAGTGATTATGGAACATATAGATAGAGAATATGCAGAGGGCTTACACACAACAGGGTTAAATCCATTTACAAGTAATCTGATAAAGAAGGAGGAAAAATATATTTGGACTGTTACTACACTGAATAAGAAGTCATATGAAAAGATAATGCAGGTTTTGTTGTCATCTGATTTTAATGAATTTGTGATAAAACACAACAATATGAAGGTGCAGATAACAGATAAAAAACTGGAGACAAAGCCGAAATCGGAGTTGATGGAGAAGTTTTATCATTGCGAAGTGGAAAATCAGTTTCATATCAGATTTATTACACCCACAGCATTTAAATCAAATGGTCAATATATTATTTATCCGGACATTCCGTTTATTTTCAAAAATATAATGAATAAATATAATGCAAGTTCCAATGAAGATGTGTTTGATGATGAAGATACATTTGAGCAGATTATCAATAATACCAAGATAATCAGATACAATTTAATGTCTACGGTATTTAGCATGGAAGGCGTGAAGATACCATCATTTGTTGGAAATATTACTCTTAGGGTCAACGGAACCGATACCATTAAAAGATTTATAAGGTTATTACTGGAATTTAGTGAATACTCAGGAATAGGAATCAAGTGTTCGCTTGGAATGGGTGGAGTTAAATTACTGAAAGACTAGCATAAAACAGATGAACATAGAAGATACAGCGTAGAAAATGGGATGGTACATACCATATACGGAGGAGGATATAATGCAGGACAAATTAGTAGAACTGATTATAGGTAGTTTATTACATGATATCGGAAAAGTTGTTTATAGGGCAGGTGATGGAAGAAATCATAGTGTCAGTGGATATGATTTTCTGAAAAATGACGCGAAGATAGAAAATAATGAGATATTAAATTCAGTGAAATACCATCATAAGAAATTATTGTCGGGAGCGGATATAAGTGATACATCAAATGCTTATATTACATATATAGCAGATAATATTGCGTCAGCAAGTGACAGAAGGGAAAATGATGATAGAGATTATGGATTTATACAGACTAGGCCTCTTGAAAGTGTTTTTAACATATTAAATGGAAATAATCAAAAATATACATATTCGCCTGAGATGTTAGACACCAAAAAAGGAATCAATTTTCCGACAGATATTAAAAAAGAATTTGAAGAAGGATTTTATGCGTCTGTCACTAAAAAAATTCTTGATAATATCAAAGAGTTTGATTTGAACAAAGAATATATTAATTCTCTGTTAGAAATTATGGAAGCGACATGTACATATGTGCCATCGTCGACTAATAAAGGTGAACTTGCGGATATTTCTTTATTTGACCATGTTAAGATGACAGCGGCTATTGCAACATGTATTTTTATTTGGTTAGATGAGAATCGGATAAACAGTTATAAAGAAACTTTGCTAGATAAGGAAAAAGATTTTTATGAGAAAAAAGTATTTCTGATATATTCTATCGATGTTTCAGGAATACAAGAATTTATCTATACTATTACAAGCGAGGACGCATTAAAGACATTGCGTGCACGTTCCTTTTATCTTGAACTAATGATGGAACATATTGTCGATGAATTGCTGGACAAGATGGGGATTTCAAGGGCTAATCTGATATATACAGGAGGAGGTCACTGCTATATGATTCTTCCAAATACAGATAAGACAAAAGAAATTTTAGCCCAAAATGAAAAAGATATCAATTTGTGGCTAAAAGGCAAGTTTGATACTACTCTCTACATAGCTGGAGGTGAATGTGAATGCAGTGCCAATGAATTGAAAAATAATCCTGAAGGCAGTTATTCGGAATTGTACAGAGTGGTAAGCAATCAGATTAGTGATAAAAAGTTAAAACGCTATAATGCAGATGACATCATTAGATTTAATTCAAAGACAGCAGATAATTATGAACGAGAGTGTATTGTGTGCAAGAGGATAGGAAAAGTAAGTGATAAAGGTGAATGTGGATATTGCAGAAGTATAAAGGCAATGTCAAAGCATATTTTATACAGTGATTTTTTTGCAGTAATGAGAAAAAAAATGGAAGATTGTATTGAATTTCCAAAAGGAAAATATCTTATAGGCGGCAGTGAGCAAAGAATAAGAGAAATTCTGAAAAAAGAGTTGAATAATGATGAAAATGGCAAAGAGAGTAATTTTGTACGTTCGTACAGTATAAATAAAATGTATAGTGGAAAAAAGGTTTCGAAGAACCTGTGGGTTGGGAATTATACAACGGGAACTACATTTGAAGAACTGGCAAAGATTAGTGCAGATGGAATTAACAGAATAGCTGTATACAGAGCGGATGTAGATAATTTGGGTACGGCATTTGTCAGTGGATTCAAACAGAAAAATGGGAAATATGAGACATTGTCAAGGACAGCAACATTATCAAGACAGCTCTCAATATTTTTCAAACAGCATATGAATTATATATTGAGTAATCCTGAATTTTTTCTAGAGAAAGAGCGTGAAAAAAGAAATATCACAATCGTGTATTCAGGTGGCGATGATATCTTTGTTGTGGGTGCATGGAATGAAGTCATAGAATTTGCGATTGACCTTGAAAGGAAGTTTGAGAAATATACACAGGGAACACTCACATTGTCTGGTGGAGTTGGATTATACAAAAGTGGTTATCCGGTGAGTATCATGGCAAAAGAGGTTGAAAGTCTGGAGTCAAATGCTAAGAATATAGACGAAGAGAAAAATGCAGTTTCGCTTTTTGAGAAGGATTTGTGCTTTAAGTGGAAGATATTTGAAGATAAAGTGTTGGGTGAAAAATATCAGGCTATCAGCGTATTTTTTAATGCAAATAACGGATATGGAAAAAATTTCCTCTATAATCTTCTTGAACTTATAAGAAATCATGATGAACTGATAAAAGAGGCTGAAAGGCAGAATAAGAAGAAAAAAGGAAATGTGCAGGAAGAGGATAATACATATAATCCGATTAATTTTGCAAGGTATGTTTATATTTTGTCAAGGATGGAACCGGACAAGGATGAGGACAGAGAAGTATGGGAGAAATATCATGAATTTTCTGAAAAGATGTACATATGGATGAAGAATGATGCGGATAGGGAACAGTTAATTGCAGCAATTTATATATATGTATATTTAACAAGACAGGAGGAAGAGAAGAATGAGAATCAGTGAAAAGAACTATGTGGATAAAGCAGAAAAAGTAATCAGGCAGTTATGTAGTAAGGTTGATAAAGGAAAGAAAGTTGATATAGCAACTACAACACAGATAAGAAATCTGCTTGCAATGTCAGCAGATATTTATAATTGTGCGATTTTAATAGAAGGTGACAAACTGACGGATGATATTGTAAGTAAAATAGAATATCTGAAAATAAGAATGGTGTATGACGCAGGCAGGGATGATAAAGTCAAGGCATTGATTGAGAAGGCAGAACTTTTGGAATGCCTAAAAGAGATTAATGGAAGTAAGAAAAATTTTATACTTTTTAACCATTACATGGAGGCTATTGTGGCATATAGGAAGTATCTTGGTGGTAAAGAGAAAGAATAAGGAGGAACAGATGATGTATTCAAAGATTGAGATAACAGGAATAATAGAAGTGGTGACAGGTATGCATATAGGAGGCTCAGATGCTTTTTCAGCAATTGGAGCAATTGATTCTCCTATTATAAAAGATGTGAGAACAAAAATACCAATTATACCGGGAAGTTCTCTCAAAGGTAAAATCAGAACTTTGATTGCAAGACAATATAATGAAGTGGTTGTCAATCACGATAAAGATGATGAAAAAATACAGAGGTTATTTGGAAGTTCAAAAAAAATAGTCAAGAGGAGCAGACTAATATTTTCGGATATGCAGATGGTAAATGCACAGGAATTCAGAAATCAGGGTCTTACAAGTCTGACAGAGGTGAAATTTGAAAACAAAATTGACCGCTGTACAGGGGTTGCTACTCCAAGACAGATAGAAAGAGCGATGCGTGGTTCAAAATTTGAACTTTCTATTATCTATGAGGTTGAGAATATCGATGAAATGGAACAGGATATCGAAATGCTCTGCATGGGAATGAAGTTATTACAATATGATTATCTTGGAGGAAATGGTTCTAGAGGATATGGTAAAATCAAGTTTAATGAAATGGAAATGGATGTAGTGGTAGGAGAGGTTGATAATGATTTAGTTGAAAAGTGTAGATTAAAATTGAAGGAAGTGTAGATAAATGGAATATACAATTTATAAATTTGATTTTTGTGAAAAGGTTCATTTTGGTAATCATTCTTTAATAAAGTCTAACAATGTATTCTTTGCTGATACTCTTTTTTCAGCGCTGTGTATTGAGGCGGTTAAAATGGGAAATGAGTTTATGACAAAATTTTATAATGATGTAAAATACGGAAAGATTATTTTTTCAGATGCATTTCCTTATATCGATGATATATTTTATCTTCCTAAACCGGTTAAAAGGATAAGAAAGGATGAAGAAGGAAATTCAAAGATAAAAAAGGCCTTTAAAAGTCTTGCATATATACCATGTGATAAGATGATAGAATATCTTAATGGAAATCTAAATCCGCAGGATGAAAGTAAGTATTTTGAGGAAAATTTCGGGCAATATGGCACAAGCGTGTCGGCGGCAGTGGATGGACTGGAGGAGACGATGCCTTATCATATACATTATTTCAGATATCAAGAGGGTAGCGGACTATATATTATAGTTGGATATGGAGACGATGATGCAAAGGATTTGTTTGATGAATTAATTGAAAACCTTACCTATAGTGGAATTGGTGGAGAGAGAAGTTCGGGATATGGAAGATTTGAAATAAAAGTGGCAAAAATGCCGGGAACAATATTGGAAATGTTGAACAATGAGAGTGATGAATATATGTCCCTTTCAATATCATTGCCATCTGAAAACGAATTGGAAGAATGTCTGTGTGATGCAAATTATGTATTGGTTAAAAGAAGTGGATTTGTGGAATCGGTTAATTTTAGCGATACACCAAAAAGAAAAAAAGATATTTTTATGTTTCAATCAGGTTCATGTTTTAAAAAGAAATTTAAAGGAGACATATATGATGTACAGTCGGAAGGAAAACATCCTGTGTATAAGTATGGAATGGCATTATGGATGGGGGTGACAGTGTGAATCTGAGAAGTGAGTATTATACAATAACATTAAAGACAGTGGGACCTGTATATGTGGGTTCTAGAAACAGATTGTCAAAGAAAGAATATATTTATGACATAAGAAATAAAAAGGTGATGATACCAAATTTTCAAAAAATGTATCTTGACATTAAGAAAAGCGGACTGGAAAAAGAGTTTCAGAAATATTTGCTTGGTGATGATGAAAAGGTTTCAACACTTCATAAATGGCTCTTGGAACATCGATTTTCAGAAAAAGATTATAGTAAGTGGATTGAATATGAGCTGGACTGTGGAGATTTTATTGGAAAAGTAAAAGCTCTTGAGATAAGGACATTTATGAAAGATGGGTATGGAAAGGCATATATTCCTGGAAGTTCGTTGAAAGGTGCTTTACGAACATGCATGTTGACTGCAAATATTTTGAAACATGAGAAATATGAGAAAATAGCATTAGAGGTGGAACAAAGTGCCAAAGTAGGAGGATATAGAAACACTTTTTTACGCAAGGAAAGTGAAAAACTGGAGACTGAGTGTTATCATGCATTGGGGAAAACTGACGCAAAAACGGATATGGTCAATGATATTATGTCGGGTATCATAGTAAGTGATAGTAATCCGATTGACAACGTTGATTTGGTGCTTTGTCAAAAGGTGGAAATGCATGTGAATGGGAATGAAAAGAGGCTCAATCTTTTACGAGAATGTGTCAAGCCGGGAACAGAGATTACATTTGAACTTGAGATTACAAGAGAGGCAAAAAAGGCAGGAATTGATAAAGATGTAATTATGGAGGCAATAAAGCTGACTGGTGATATCTATTATGATATGTTTATCAGTAAATTTCCAAAGATGAAAGAGTTACAGCAGAATACAATATGGCTTGGTGGTGGCAGTGGATTTCACACAAAAACTGTTATTAATGCATTGTTTAGTGATAATGACAAAAAAGCAGTTGCAGTAACGAATAATATATTTTATAATACATTAGGAAAGAAATATAAAGAGCATAAGCATGATAGAGATAAGATGCAGGGAGTGGCACCACATATTTTGAAAGTTACGAAGTATTGTGGAAGGACATATCAGATGGGTTCATGTAGAGTCAAAATAGAAGAAAACAATTTTAAACCGTTGTAGAAAATACAAGGGTTTTCCGGCTATTAATAGATGAGGAGGTGACTTTTTTAGATGAAAAAAGTTTTACGACGCAAAGTGGGGTTGTATAAGGCGTAGGACTTGAGGTTCTGAGGGTAGAGTTAGAAATTAATAAGTCCCCATAGGGGACGGAAACACACTCTCTGGTATGGTGTGCCCACCGCCATTTTCGTTAGAAATTAATAAGTCCCCATAGGGGACGGAAACATCCATTCTATTCTCCTTCTATGATAATTCTATAAAATTATAGTTAGAAATTAATAAGTCCCCATAGGGGACGGAAACTGAACTTTGAAACTGAATATTGATGTGATTATTTCTCTGTTAGAAATTAATAAGTCCCCATAGGGGACGGAAACAGGATATCCTTATATTCATTAAAAAATCTATTGAACTGTTAGAAATTAATAAGTCCCCATAGGGGACGGAAACGATTTGTATTCTGACTTTTATTTTATCTTTCGGAGTTAGAAATTAATAAGTCCCCATAGGGGACGGAAACGTATTTCTGTGTTGAACTTTGAAACTGAATATTAGATGTTGTTAGAAATTAATAAGTCCCCATAGGGGACGGAAACGCCGTCTTTATTCTATATCTCTTTAATTTATCACCCTCAGTTAGAAATTAATAAGTCCCCATAGGGGACGGAAACGCATTTTGTAATGCCTTATTCATTTTAATTTTCAGTTAGAAATTAATAAGTCCCCATAGGGGACGGAAACCGATTTGTGCATCATCTCCGCTAATACCGATTTGTGCAGGTTAGAAATTAATAAGTCCCCATAGGGGACGGAAACTCTGACTTGGATTTTGTCCTTTGAATTATTTTTATTAGTTAGAAATTAATAAGTCCCCATAGGGGACGGAAACGAATTAATTTTTCGATTTCTCTTCTCATATTTTTTTACCTGTTAGAAATTAATAAGTCCCCATAGGGGACGGAAACGGGCGAAAGGTTTTTGCATGGAACAAGTGTTCTTTTGTTAGAAATTAATAAGTCCCCATAGGGGACGGAAACGTTCCAAACAAAGAAACCTGCCGGAATTTTTTCCACTACCGTTAGAAATTAATAAGTCCCCATAGGGGACGGAAACTCTTATTATTTTTTTTTTATGAATCTATTAGGACAGTTAGAAATTAATAAGTCCCCATAGGGGACGGAAACTCATCATAATTGAGCATGGCATACACTTCTACTCGGAAGTTAGAAATTAATAAGTCCCCATAGGGGACGGAAACATTGATTCAGATTTGATTATTTTTTAAATTCTAGTTAGAAATTAATAAGTCCCCATAGGGGACGGAAACTTTCTCGTGGCAAGCCTTGCATAGAACAATAAGGTCGTTAGAAATTAATAAGTCCCCATAGGGGACGGAAACCGCTCAATACGGCTCTGTAATACAACCTCTGGTGTTGTTAGAAATTAATAAGTCCCCATAGGGGACGGAAACTTTGAACCTCGCTCTCTTTAAGATTCTCCATAATCTCGTTAGAAATTAATAAGTCCCTAAAGAAGAAAAAAAACTAATAGAAGTGAACACAATCATGAAAAATATAAAAATAAGAAGGTGGTTAGATGACAAATCTGTATATCAATGAAAGTAATGCAACGATATCTGTATCAGACAATTACATCACAGTTGTCTATAAAGATGGAATGTTCAAGCAGATTCCTATAGAAACATTAGAATCCATTAATATATTTGGTAAGGCACATATAACTACACCATGTGTTGTGCAATGCCTGAAAAAAGGAATCAATATATTGTATTATTCAAAAGGCGGAGTTTACTTTGGAAGATTGGGGTCTACAGAGCATGTCAATGTTGAAAGGCAGAGAAAGCAGTGTCAGATATATCGTACAGAATTTGCGTTGGCATTGGCATGTAAGATTATCAGTGCTAAAATACATAACCAACGTATCGTAATGAAAAGGTATGAGAGAACTTCCGATGTAAATTTAGACGAAGAGGATAAGATGCTAAAAATATTGGAAGGAAAAGCAATGAAATCTTCCTCTGTTGAACAGTTGATGGGAAATGAAGGGATAGCAGCAAAATATTATTTTCAGGGATTGGCGAAAGTGGTAGATGATGAATTTAGTTTTAATGGCAGAAACAGAAGACCTCCAAGAGATCCATTCAATTCAATGATGAGCCTCGGATATTCCATGTTGATGAACGAGATTTATGGAAAAATAGTGAGCAGAGGGTTAAATCCATATTTTGGTTTTATGCATGCAGACAGAGAAAAACATCCAACGCTTGCAAGTGATTTGATGGAGGAATGGAGAGCTGTGATAGTTGATGCTATGGTGATGAGTCTTGTGAATGGAAATGAGATTCATACGACACATTTTGAAAACGGACTTGATGATCCGGGTATCTATCTGACAGGTGATGGAATGAAAATATTTATTAAGAAGTATGACAAAAAGATAAAGACACAGGCAAAGTATCTAGAAAAAGTGCCGAATCCTGTCAGCTTTAGAAGAGCGATGGATATACAGATTAGTAATTTTATTGATGCAATGGAAAACATGGATTGCGATTTGTACAATCCCATAAGGATAAGGTGATTGTGAATGGAAAATTATTTTTTTGATACCACAGATGAAGAGATGCAGGATAACATACAAGATAGCAGAGTTTATGTGTTGATTATTTATGATATTATTGATAATAAGAGAAGGCTGAAACTTGCGAAATATTTAAATGCATATGGTTTCAGGGTTCAAAAGTCGTGTTTTGAGGCGAAATTGACAAAGAAAAAATATCAGCAGATGCTTGAGGGGTTAAAAGTTTATGCTACAAAAAATGACAGCATAAGGGTGTACAAAATTATTGGACAAGGACAGGTAACAGTGTTCGGACAGGATTATAAAATTGATGATGAAGAGGTAATAGTAATATGAACAAAAAGATATTATTCACACCGGTAGGTGGAAGTGACCCGATTAGTAATGAAAGAGATGGATCTATTCTACATATATGCAGAATATATAAGCCGGATGATGTGTATCTGTTTTTTTCAAAGGAAATGTATGACAATCATATGAAAGATAACAGATATCTGTATTGTATTGAAAAATTAGGAGAGCTTTTGAATCATAAGTTTGAATGTCATCTGATATTTGAAAAAGATCTCACAGAGGTTCAACAGTACGATATATTTTATCATATTTTCCAAAGGGAAATAGGTATTATTAAAGAAAAAATGGATGATACGGATATACTATATCTGAATACATCATCAGGTACACCGGGAATGAAAAGTGCATTATTCATCATGTCCACTTTAGGAGATTATCAAATGGTGTCTCTTCAGGTATCAACACCTAAAAAGAGTATCAATCCTCATTTTGAGGTGAGTGACAAAAATTATGATATCAAACTATATTGGGAATTTAATGAAGATAATAAAGAAGATATTATAAATCGTTGCAGTGAAGTGAAGAGTCTGAATCTTGTAAAAATGTTTAAAATGGATTTGGTAAAAAAACATATCCTTGCATTTAATTATAATGCAGCATATGATGTGGCAATGACGATCGAGGGAATTGAAAATGAAAAAGTATATCTATTATTAATGATGGCAAAAAAGAGAAGCCAGCTGTTTATGGATGAGGCAGGGAAATTATCAAGAGAAACTGGAATCAGTATTTTTCCAGTGAATGAAGGGAATTACAGAAAAGTTTTTGAATATGCAATGGTTGTGTGGCTAAAGCAGCAGCGTGGGGAGTATGCAGATTATATAAGAGCATTAACACCATTGATAGAGAAACTTTATGAATGCATTTTGAAAAAAGAGTATGGCATCGATATTAATGAAATAACATCTGAAGAAGTAAAAAAGAAAAAAACAAAAAGTAGTTTGTCAGAAGCTGGCAAGAGAAAACAAACTGCTGAAAGTCATATTGTAAAAGTTTGGGATAAACAAAAAATATTGAATAAGAAACCGGAAATTGCACAAATTTTTGATAATGAGTATAGGGGGGCTTTCAGCTATAAAGAAGTATCTAGTATTCATATTGTGAAAATAATAAACAATTTAAGCAGTGATGATGTTTTGAAAATGAAAATCTCAGATATGACAGATGTGGAGCAAAATATAAGAAATATTGCCGCTCATACAATTACGACATTGTCGGATGAAGATATCAAACAAAAAGTAGGGAAGAATGCAGCACAGATTTTTGAAATGATAAAATATTTTTGTGTAAAAGCAGGAATGAGTATCAAGGAAGGTGCTTGGAATACATATATTGATATGAATGAGTATATTATTAATGAAATTGAAAATATGACGATTTAAGATTTGATTCCAAATTTAAATATAATAACAGGACTGTTATGGAAATAAACTAGTGCAATATAGTTTATTTCCGGTAGCAGTCTTGTATTTTTATTTATAATTGTACCATTTTTTTTATAATTATCACATTTGTTCACACATAAAACTCCTCAAAAGTATCAAGACAAAGACAAGCAAGCCGTCCTCCGTCAAAACATGCACCACAGTCAATACATATATTATGATTCTTCTGATAAATATCAGGTCTGCCCCAAAGACTCAATGTCGGAGTATGTCCTGTAATGATGAAGACAGAATCATCATCAAAATAGTTTCTTTCAAAATCAAGTCTGGTAAACGCGAGCTCTTCAAGACTATAGTCTTCCAGATTTTTTTTCTTATCAAAATTTCCCAAACCAGCATGGACAAGAATATATGTTTTATCATTTATTTTAAGCGTTTCATAGAGTGCAAATTCTTCAAGATATTCAAGAACATATTCGCGTTCTTCTTCTGAAAGTTTTCTATAATCATCAATCGTTGGTTGACCACCATCACGCTGCCATTCAAGCATGGAAATCATTAAATCTTCATCAAGATAATTATCAAAATTTTCGGAAGTAATTTCTGTCGAAAATTTTTTTAGCAAATCATAAGCCATAATATCGTGATTACCAATCAGAGGATACACATTGGCTCGCATTGACATGTCATTAAGTAATTTCATAGAATTAAAACCACGATCTACCACATCACCTAGAACATAAAGCGTATCAGAATCAGAAAAATGAATCTTTGACAACATTTTCATATATTTTTCGTATTCACCATGAATATCAGACATAACATATATCATATCGTGAAAACCTCCATACAATTATAAAAATAATCAAAAAAGCAAAAGGAAAAAAATACAATTCTTTAAAAAGTATGATAGTTGGTTACAGATTTTATGTCAAGGGGACAACGAACTGAAAATTTTGGTAAACAAAAAGTGTTCAAAATCTGAATTTTTATGAATATTTAGTGAAGTTAGTTGATTTTCAAAAAAATAGGGTTATGATATAGAAAATTAACATAAAAACCACATATGACGGCAATATTATAACTTATGAGAAGTTGCGAAGCAACTTCAAGCAGATTTTACGTAGTAAAATTTGCGTAGTTCCGAAAGGAACTCATAAGTTAACGAGCAAAAATGCGCAGCATTTTTACGAGTTAGAATGAAAGTGATATGTATAATAAAGCAAATGAGAAGTTGCGAAGCAACTTCAAGCAGATTTTACGTAGTAAAATTTGCGTAGTTCCGAAAGTAACTCATAAGTTAACGAGCAAAAATGCGCAGCATTTTTACGAGTTAGAATGAAAGTGATATGTATAATAAAGCTTATGAGAAGTTGCGAAGCAACTTCAAGCAGATTTTAGAAAGAAGGGAAATTATGACAACAGTATTAATTATTCCGGCACTCAATCCTAATAAAAAATTAATTTCACTCATTGATAAACTAATAGGGATGGGATTTGAGAGGATTGTACTTGTTGATGATGGAAGCGATGATGAATATAATGAGATTTTTGAAGAAGCATATGAATATGGATGCAATATTGTTTACCATGATAAAAATGAAGGAAAAGGAAAGGCTATCAAAGCAGGCCTGAAAAAGGCAGTGAGGCTATATGGAAAAAATAATGTATTTCTTACACTTGATGCAGACGGACAACATCTTCCGGCTGATGTAAAAAAGGTTGCGGAAGTCTGTATGGCAAATCCTGATAAACTGGTTCTCGGCACAAGAAATTTTAAAGAAAAGAATGAGCCTTGGAAAAGTAAAATTGGAAATAAAATTACATCTGTTTATTTCAAATTTGAGACAGGAGTGAAATGTAAGGACACACAGACAGGACTTAGGGGAATACCGGAAGGATTGGTTGACTTGGCACTGAGTGCAAAAGGCGAAAGATACGAATATGAGATGAATTTTCTTGTAGAAGCGGCAAAAAAGACTGAATTGGTATATGTAGATATCAGTACAGTATATGAGGATAATAACAAAGGTTCACACTTCAATCCGATTAAAGATTCATACAGAATCTATGAAAAACCAATCAAATACACTTCAATTGCTTTTTTTAGTTCTGTAGCGGATTATGTGCTGTTTTGTGTGATGCTGTATTATTTTAGAAATATGGGTGTCAGAGGTGTAGTTTTGGCAACATTTTTGTCACGTATTGCATCAGGTGGTTTCAACTTTTCTCTTAACAGAAAAATTTGTTTTGACAGCACAAATAGTGCAGGAAGCGATGCGACAAGATATCTTGAATTATTTGTCGGACAGATGTGTGCGAGTGCCATTCTTGTAATACTGCTTTCCACAATAGGAATCAAAAAACAGATAGGAAAGATTATTGTAGATACAATGTTGTTTTTTGTCAGTTATAAAATTCAAAAGGAATGGGTATTTAATGCAAAAGACAAAAAACAAAAAGTGAACAGAATTAATGCTCTTAGTACCAGTACGGTAAAAAATGGAAATATAAAAGTTGGTAATATACAGGATAGAATATATAAGACGAAAATGTACAAATAATATGTAATAGCGCAAATATCTGGTCAAAATGATAAAAAGTGAAAGAAGGAAGAGATAATAAGATGATAAAGAAAAAAGATAAAAATGAAAAGAAAAAAAGGAATAAATCTTTGGGAAGTATTTTATTCTATTGCATTGACAGGGTATACCATATTTACATTGCTTTATACATTTGTTATTCCAAGAGATGTGGTCAGTATGTCAGAAGTAACGAAGTCTGTGAAGCAGGAAAATGAAGAAAATAAGGCAGAAATCATCAAGGAACCTGTCATAACAGATAACAAATAGTAACTATGTCTGTTCTAATTGCACGTGTGGACTTCGTTGACAAATCAATCACAATAAAATATACTTTATTATAGCTAAAAAGTAACAGTGGTGATATTGGGTAATTGTTGTAATGTTAAGAGATGCAGCAATGAAATAACAAAAATGTAGGGAGAAGAAAAATGATATTTCCAAAATATATTCAAAAAAATGATACAATAGGAGTCACGGCAGTTTCGGATGGTGTAGGAAATGAACTTGACCATAAAAGATTTTATAATGCGAAGAAGACACTTGAAAAAAAAGGATATAATATTGTTTTTACAGATGATGTTTTTAAGGTTGCAGAAAAAGGAAAGAGTGCTGATGGAAAAACAAGGGCAGATGAATTGAATGCATTATTAGCTGATGATAAGGTAACTGCCATTATTTCGGCAAAGGGTGGAAATTTTTTAAATGAAATGCTCGAATATGTGGATTTTGAAAAAATGACTGCCAATCCCAAATGGTTTCAGGGATATTCTGACAATACCTGCCTTGTACATACACTCACGACAAAATATGATATTGCCTCAATCTACGGAAGTAATTTTGGAGAATTTGGCATGGAAAAATGGCACACAAGTGTTGAAAACAATTTCAGGATTTTGTGTGGAGAAGGTGTTGTTCAACAATCTTTTGAAAAATATCAGGCAGGATTTGGAGAGCGCATCACAGGGCTTGAGGGCTACAGTGAGGATAGTGATGTTGAATGGAAATTGGATGAGCAGACCAAAAAAAAGACAGATTATGTCACATTCAGTGGACGACTTATCGGAGGCTGCCTTGATGTACTTATCTTTTTGCAGGGAACAAAGTATGATGGTACGGAACAATTTCTTAGAAAGTATAAAGAAGATGGTATCATATGGTATTTGGAGTCATTTGAGACAACAGCAGAAAGCATGATGATGTTTATGTGGAAACTAAAGGAAGTGGGATGGTTTCAGTACACGAAAGGTGTGATGCTTGGAAGACCGCTTTTTTATCGTGATTCCATGGAAACTTCTTATGAAGAATCAGTAATGTATGCCCTCGGTTCATTGGATATACCGGTAGTCTTTGACTGTGATTTTGGACATTTGGGGCCGAGATTTACTATGGTGAATGGAGCGATGGCAACAGTTGAAGTCAGGAATGGAAAAGGCAGGCTTGTTTATGGTAATCATTAGTTAAAAAATGATATAGAAATTAATTATCAAAAATATAAAACAGTAGATAACAAAAAAAGCAATCTATATTTTGAATAATAAGATTGCTTTTTTTACCTCCGTTGTCAGTCATTGCATATCATAGAGAGTGCGGTATATCAGTTATCTTCATAAATGGCACGTTCCCCGCCGATATATTTATATCTTGTTCTGGCACATACGACATGTGCATTTCCGATAGTATTCTGCTTTGTTCTGACGGGCACAGCGACTGGTTTTAAGTGCATTCCAATTAATGTATCGCCTATATCGATGCCTGCATCAGCCTGAATGTATTCAACAGCAACAGCGTTTTCAAAACCGGCATAAGCGGCAGTTGAAAAAGAACCACCTGCCTTTAATTGCGGAACAACATTGACTATAGGAAGCCTGTGTTCTTTAGCACATTTTTTTTCAACGATAAGAGCACGGTTTAAATGTTCACAGCACTGAGTTGCAAGATATATATTTTTTGAGGATGTAATCTCGTATAAAGTCTCAAATATCGCTTTTCCAATATCTTTACTTGAAAATGAACCGATTTCATGGCTTGCCACCTCACTTGATGAACAGCCGACTACAAGTATGTCACCACTTTCGAGCTTGGCAATATCTAAAAGCTCATTCACAACTTTTTTTGTATCTTCTACAATATTAGTTACATTGAAATTTGTATCAGTTGATATTCCGTTTGACATAGTAACCCTCCATATTAGTAATAAACTATAAGATTTTGGCATAGAAATTAGAATAAATAAAATCCTTTCTTGCCAAACCAATCATACATCAAAATAAGTTTAAAATCAATGCAAACATAATTTTTTGTATATTCCGTTGTTATTTACTTATAATTATAGAGAAAATACTTTACCTGCTGAATAAACAGAACAGAAGTGCAGGATATCTAAATTTCTTCGTGTAAAGAAATGACTGCAAAATAAAAAATAGGAGAGTAAAATAGGGAGGAATATCATGGGCGGAAAGTTTGATTTATTATCTGATAAGGACAAAATGAAATATGAAATAGCACAGGAGCTGGGGCTACTTGATAAAGTCAGAGAAAAAGGCTGGAAGGCATTATCAGCAAAGGAGGCAGGAAAAATAGGTGGAATAATGACTGCAAGAATGAAAAAATCAATGGAAAATAAAAACAACAGGAAAATTTAAAAATGAATTGAATATTATATTACTGTGTGATAAAATATCAAAATCTATTAAATTTTAGTAAACAAAGAAGAAAGATACTGTTTTTATTAGATTATATATGTTATTATATAAATATAAGAACAGAAGGGGAAATGAAATTTCACGGAAAGTGGGTGGTAATATGAGATTTCAGAGAATAAATGAAGACACGATAAGATGCATAGTCTATAAGCAGGATATGCAGGAATATGGAATTGCTTTGGAAGATTTTTTTAAGGACAAAAGGAAAATACATGATTTTCTACATGAAGTTGTAGAGAGAGCAGAGCAGGAGATTGGTTACACACCTAAAGAGGGTATGTTGTCTATGCAGATTATTCCGTTGAATCCAAATATGATTTCAATTACATTCTCAGAGAATATGGGTGACAGTTATGACAGCATTGTGAATAATATCAAAAACACAATTGAGAGCACGCTTGGATTTGATGAAGATGATGAGATAGATTATATTGAAGATTACGATGATGACGGACAGGATGATGATTCAGAAGAGGATAACGAATATGAAGATAGAAGAAACTATCCTTCAGATGTCAGTATAGCAAAGCCTCAGGTAGTGATGATAGCGATGAAGTCAATCGAACAGCTTGCTGATTTCTGTAGAATGCTGGGAATTGAGAAGACAGTAAAAAGTGAATTATACTACTTGAGTAGCAAAGATGCATACTGCCTTATCATCGAGAAAAACAGATTGACAGAGTCTGATATGAGAAATATTTTAGTTCTGGCAGTTGAATACGCTTCAGAGATTGTTGATGAAACAAAGATAATTTATTATGTGAGAGAACATGGTGAGCCAATCATTGAGAAGAGTGCTTATAGAATACTGAAACAGTATGTATAAAAAGCAGTGAAATGAAACATTAAATATTAGAATAATCAATAAAATGAAGTAATTAGGTTAATATAAAAGCAGTATGATAAGAATAGATTCATACTGCTTTTATTAATTTTATTGTTTAGAAATTAGACAAGCCTTGACTTTCTTAATATTCCTACACCAAGAGCATAAGGACCGGTATGGCATCCGATGGCAGTTCCAATGCGTACCTTGACAGTGTCATCGCATTTGATACCAAGCAAATTTTCAAGTTGTTTGCGAAAGCCGACGGCTTCCTCATAATTATAACCGCAGGCAGTAACAAAATTGAAATCTTCTTTGTTATTTCCTGGTTTTTTGAAAAATGAATCTATACATGAAAGAACACTTGAAAGTGATTTCTTACGGCTTCTTGAAATGCCACCAAGAGAGATATCGCCATTTTGCATAATGATAGTAGGGCGTATTCCAAGTTTATCACCTGCGATAACAGCAAGCTTGCCTATTCTGCCGTTTTTAATCAGGTACTCTAAAGAACCGACAGTAAAGAAAATCTTGCCGGAGCCTTTGATATTTTCTAATTCTCTTACAGTATCTTCAAAAGATATGCCTGCATCTCTGAGTTTGACTGCTTCATTTACAAATAATGCCTGGCTTGCCGTATTGAGTGTGGAATCTATGATGGCGATTTGAGCATCCGGATATTTTTCCTTGATCATATCTTTGGCTGTCAGGGCACTATTATAAGAGCCGCTGAATTTTGCTGAAATTGTAGTACATATAATAGGCATGTTATCCTGAACAAATGGAGTGAATGTATCAACATAATCCTGTATGGAAGGTAATGATGTTTTTGGTACAGCATGTTCATTTATCATTTTCAGATAAAATGCATCATGGTCAATTCCTTCTCCTTCTTTTAAATAACTCTTTCCATCAAATGTCACATAAAAAGGTACAATTGTAACATTGTGCTCAGTAATATAATCTTTTAATAAATCACATGCTCCGTCGCTTATAATTTGAAAATTCATAAATTCCTCCATGTCATAATGATAATTTTTCACTGTAGTTTATGAATAGCTGCAGTTATTTATTATATAAACATCACTTGATAGTTGTTATTTCAATCTGTAGTGAATAGTACATACTATCTTTATATAAAATTATTGGCTAATTATTCCGTATTATAACATGTAGTATTAAAAACGACAACATGTTTTGGAAATAATTGTGTGAAGCGCAGGTGGAGGATATCTGTGAACAGTAGTGATTATTCTATACTGTACAGAAATATTTGCTGTCAATATGTAATGATAGATTTTGTTTGACGTTTACAAAAAAATTCACATATTTTTCATAGATTTATGTTATAATAAAAAACTATATAAATGATGTTGGGGCAAAAAGTATATAAGGCTTATAAATGCCAGAGAGGAATATCATATGTTTAGAATGTGGGCGAAAATATTTAAGCAAAATCATATGCTGAAAGATACTGTTGTTTGTAAGGATGAACCTGAAATGACAAGAACAAAGAAAGTTCTTTCGGCACTTGAAGATATATGTTATGAGTTTGATATTGTCAGTCCGATATGGCTTGAATGTAATATAGCGGAATTTAAGAGGATAGCCAAAACAAGATTTCGGGCAGATAATTTTATAGAAGGGATAGATTTTGATTATCTTGAGATTCAGGTAATAGAAGAGGATAACACTTTGTATTAAAAAAATTGAAAATCAACTTATTACCTGCCTGAGAAGGATAGATATTTATTACAGAAGAAAGAAGGTGTGGAATATTTGATGTCTTAGGAAGCTAGTTTATTAAAATGTGATGATATTATATAGAGGTGAAAGGATTATTAGTTTATGTGTAAGGAACAAAAAAATGGTAATGGCATAAATCAGTCAAAAAGTAAAGCAATAACTGATGATAAAGAAGTGAAAGAAACACAGGAATCAGATGCAGATGATAGAGAAGTGAAAGAAACACAGGAATCAGATAATGATGATGCAAAAGAACACTTTGATAATAACAAAGGGAATGGGGTATTAAAAGAGATTTTAAGCTGGGTAAAAGTTTTTGTAGTTGCATTTATTGTAGCATTTATACTCAGTAATTATGTTATCGTGAATGCAAGAATACCATCAGCTTCGATGAAAAACACAATCAATGAAGGGGACAAGGTGATTGGTTTCAGACTTTCATATATGTTTAGCAATCCAAAAAGAGGAGATATTGTAATGTTTTATGCACCTGATAAGGAAAATACAATATATATTAAGCGTGTGATTGGTGTGCCGGGAGACAGGATTGTGATACAGGATAATAAATTATACATCAATGATGAATTGATTACAGAAAACTATATAGAAAATCCATGGACAAAAGATAAAGGAACCAGTGAGGATGACGTTATTCCTAAAGATGAGTATTATATGATGGGGGATAACAGGGATAATTCAAATGACTCAAGAGTATGGGGAACTGTTAAGAAAAGCAAGATAATTGCAAAGGCGATTTTTAGATACTATCCTTCATTTAAAAAGTTTAACTAAATTGTAAATAAAATTGAAATGGAAATAAGTGTATGACTGCACAAAATAAGAAAAATATTAGAGTTAATAAAAAGCAAAATAAAATCAAAGATATAAATAGAGTAAAGAATAATAAAAAAAATAGTACAGGTGATACCGCAAATGCCAGAAGTAAGATGAAAAATGCAAATGATACGAAACAAAAAAGTGGTGCAAAGAAAAAAAGTAATAACATTATTTTTGCTTATTCAGCATTAGAACAGAAAAGGCATAATATTTTAAGTCCGGTGGACAGCCTGATGATTTTTTTGAAAATATTTCCCTTTATTATTTTGGCAGTAGATTTGTATTCGTGTTTTGTAAAAAAATTAAGCACACAGGAGTACAAAAAAATATTGCTGCTTGCCGGAGGACTAATGATATTGGGGATAATTGTAAACACAGTATTGTGGATTAACAGAATATTTTATGTATATATGCTTGATGAAAATAACAATTTTTATAGGCTGCGAATATCAAACTTCTGGTACAAAATAAGAAGTCAGACACAGCTTATAAATTCGTATGATATGGTGGACGGCCGATTAATGAAATTATTTTTTATGATAAGTAATATTAAAAGTGTATTGGAAAATATATCTGATACAGTAACATATGATGAATTGATTGCTATGGGACGTCTGAATAAGATATGTGATATATCAGAGGTACATGTATCTGAAAAAAAGTTTTCTTTCACTGCAAAAGTTATAAATAGTGATAATCATGTAGGGACTACGAAAAAAATATCAATAAGCAGGTCATATGAGAAGGATAAAATGTTATCCGGATATTTAAAGAATGGAACTCCGGGTGAAGAGGAAAAAGTAAGTGATATTATTTTGGAACTGAAAGGTGAAAAGACACCATTGAAAAAGATTGTTCAGTTCACAATTACGTGGAGCTGTATAATGGCATGGTTTGCAGTGATTATTCTCTCAAGCGATTTTTCAAAACTGGCAGGAATCAATGCAGGCGATTATGTAAAAAATATTATTAGAGAAGAAAATGGTATAGAAAAAGAAGTGTATATGTCGGTTAAAAATGGGAAAGATTATTTTGTGGTATCAGATTATGGAAAGCTGTACAAACCGGTTATTGTTGTATATGCGTTTGTAGAACTGATATATATCATTAATAAAATGGCTGATATTTTAATAAAAAAAATAATTAAAGAAAAACAGGAATAATGTTAAGTTTGTTGTGTTAAGAAAAATGACATAATTGTGATTATGATGAAGCAAGTGCCATTAAAATCGAGTTAGAGGATACAGCAGAATGTGATTCTGAAAATGTTACAGTTGAAGGAGGAATTGTTATACATCAATGCAGGCGGAGACGGGCTTGATTCAAACGGAGATGTTGTGATGACGGGAGGAACGATAGTCATAGACGGACCGGAAGACAGTGCAAATGGAGCAATCGATTATGAGTCATCATTTGATATGAGTGGTGGTGAAATTATTGCGGCAGGAAGCTCTGGAATGGCAATGACATCATCTTCAACATCAGCAATCAATTCAGTAAATATTACATTTTCAACAACGTACAGTAATACGGAAATAATTATCAAGGATTCAAATGGTAATGAAATAGTATCTTACACACCGGTAAAGAAATTTAATTCATTTGTATTTGGCAGTGAAAATTTGAAGACAGGAGAAACATATACTGTATATGCCGGTGGAGAAGAAATAGACAGCTTTACTGTTTCAGGGACAATCACAAATGTTGGAAACGGAGGTAGCTTTGGGGGAGGATTCCAAGGTGGCAAAAATATGGGAGGCGATAGAAGATAGTGAACAGTAACACATAAATTGAAGATAAATATAAAAATTTGAATATTGAATTTACTTATTTTAAAATATGTGCTATATTGGTATTTGGAAAAAATATGGCACATATTTTTTGCTTTTTGCAGAGGTGTCATTCTTAAGGAGGATAATTCACTATGGTTAGAGCGATAGTTGGAGCATGCTGGGGCGACGAAGGCAAGGGCAAGATTACAGACATGCTTGCAGAAAATTCTGATATCATCATAAGATTTCAGGGTGGAAGTAATGCAGGACATACAATAATAAACAATTATGGAAAGTTTGCACTACATCTTTTACCATCAGGTGTTTTTTATGATCACACAACATCTATTATTGGTAATGGAGTAGCACTTAATATACCTTATCTTGTTAAGGAAGTTAATGAATTAGTGGAAAAGGGAGTACCGAAGCCACATATTCTTGTATCAAATAGGGCACAGATATTGATGCCATATCATATTCTTTTTGATGAATATGAGGAAGAAAGACTTGGAAAGAAGTCTTTTGGTTCTACAAAGTCAGGAATTGCGCCATTTTATTCAGATAAATATGCAAAGATTGGATTTCAGGTATCGGAGCTTTTTGATGAAGAAGTATTAAAGGAAAAGGTATACAGAGTATGTGAACAGAAGAATGTGATACTTGAGCATATGTATCACAAACCGACAATTGATCCGGAAGAACTGCTTCAGACTCTGAAAGAATACAGAGATATGGTGGAACCGTTTGTATGTGATACAGTTACATATTTACAGAATGCCATCAAAGAAGGAAAGAAGATATTATTGGAAGGACAGTTAGGTTCCTTAAAAGATCCTGATTTTGGTATCTATCCAATGGTTACATCATCTTCTACATTAGCTGCATATGGTGCGATAGGTGCAGGAATTCCGCCGTATGAAATTAAAGATATCATCACTGTAGTAAAGGCATATTCAAGTGCGGTTGGAGCAGGTGAATTTGTAAGTGAGATATTTGGAGAAGAAGCAGAAGAACTTAGAAAACGTGGTGGCGACGGTGGTGAATATGGAGCTACAACAGGAAGACCTAGAAGAATGGGATGGTTCGATTGTGTTGCTTCAAGATATGGATGTAAGATACAAGGCGCTACTCAGGTGGCACTGACAGTTATTGATGTATTAGGATATCTTGACGAGATAAAAGTATGTGTAGGATATGAGGTGGATGGAAAGATAACGAGAGACTTCCCTACTACAGTTGAGCTTGCGAAAGCAAAACCTGTATATGAGACATTACCGGGTTGGAAGTGCGATATCAGAGGCATTAAGAATTATGAAGATTTACCGGAAAACTGCAGAAAATACATAGAGTTTATTGAAAAAGAATTAGACGTACCT
Source organism: uncultured Lachnospiraceae bacterium (assembly GCA_902786365.1). Classification (GTDB taxonomy): domain Bacteria; phylum Bacillota; class Clostridia; order Lachnospirales; family Lachnospiraceae; genus Bovifimicola. The sequence continues at coordinate 85,429 of CADACD010000002.1, forward strand.
GTTAAGATGGTTTCAAATGGTCCTGGCAGACATGAGATAATTTATAGATAGTATAACTTTTAAGTGAAATAAAAAGTTAAGAGAATAAAGAAACAAAAATCCCAACACTCGCAATCTATTAAAGAGATTTATGAGTGTTGGGATTTTTGTGGAAATTTTGGTTTACTATATCGTATCTTTTGATGCTTTTTCATCAGAAAGTTCATCATCAGAGGGATTGTTACCAGATGAGTTCTGATGTAGACTGGGATTGTAACTTCTAAACACCTTTGCAATCCACATCATAAGGTAAAGCATGACAGGTAAAAATACAGAAGAAAAAAGCGAGGCATAAAAAAAACGTTTTGTATAGGCGTTGTTCATAACAGCAAGAATAAGGGTTGTTATATATAGTAATACAATAATAGTTACTGCAATCAAGGCAGAAACATGTTTGAATTTCTTAAAAAAAGCGTCCATAATCAATAAAAATCCTTTCGTAAATTTATTAAAAAAATTCTTAAGTATAGATTATAAAATAAGAAGTAAATAAAATCAAGAAAAAGCTCAAATATAATATAAATGTAGTTGAAAATGTTTAAAGTTTGATATATAATGGTGCTTATGCCGGAATGAATCATAAAAGGTAGATTTTGGCACAATAACTATACAATATAGCGAAAAGCAAAACATACTTTTTGGAGGTTTGAATTAAGATGGAAGAACAAAAAGAGCTCACATTATTGGAGACTTGGAGAGGTATTGCATATTCTTCACAGATGTCTAAAAAAGACAGTGATAGATTTTGGGCAAATTATTTTACATTAGAAAAAGGAATTTATGAGCAGATCCTTGCTAATCCTGATGAGGTGGTCACAGGTACAGTGAAGGAACTTGCTGAAAAATATAATGTTGAATTGTTGATTATGGTAGGATTTCTTGATGGAATTAATGAAAGTCTTAAGAAGGAAAATCCTATAGATACAATGACAGAGGATACAGTAGTTAATCTTGGCTTTGATAATGAGTTATTGTACAAGAACATGGTAGAAGCAAAAGCAGAGTGGCTTTATACATTAGAAGCATGGGATAACCTCATTGATGCAGACAGAAGAAAAGAATTATATAAAGAACAGAAAGCTTCGCACACTGTTGTAAAAGGTGCAAAGATTGGAAGAAATGATCCGTGTCCGTGTGGAAGTGGCAAGAAGTACAAGTTCTGCTGCGGAAGATAGCATATTCTAGAAAGAAATATTAATTATATAAAAACATAAAAATTAGAAAGCAAATACAAATGTATCTGCTTTCTAATTTTTCTTTTTATTTTTTTTTCTGTGCTTTATTATGTTGATAAATAATTGCTGCCTTTTTTTTGGCCGAAATTTTATTTTCAGGTGTATACCCCAAAATAATGCCAGGGTAATTCTCACTCAGATATTCAATGATAGTATCAATATGTTCTTTTGTATTTCCATAAGAATCAATATGAATATTATATCCATATAAAATACTCAGAGTATAAGTCAGTTTGGTTTTAAACCATAAAATATGATGCCATGTACTATGCTCATATGCCCATACAATTCTTGTAATGGGTATAATCTCAATGTTAAAAGGTGTGGTACACACAATATAATTTTTTGTAAGAGCGGTATTTCCGGAACGTATAATCAGGTTTGATCTGAGTTCATTGTTAACATTTTCAATTGTTTTGCGATCTTTAGTTAACCGCCTGAAATAGATGCATGACGGATGGATTGCCGGTATAATAGCATATGCTATATTTGAGAGAAGATAGCTGAAAATGATAATACCGATTACACCAAGTGTTATAGCGAGATACATATAGGTATCTGATTTAAAAGCTGTTTCGTCAATGGTAATATCAGAAGTGATACTTTTCAAGCCTTCCTTTGTCCAATTTAAATCATCAGCCATCTGTTCGATTACCTGTGAGGAATGAGAATCATTTTCAATTAGTCGGGCACAGATGGTATAGTTGTTTAAAATATCAGGCAGTTTACCACCAACATTTTTGACCAAGATTAAGGTACAGGAATTATTGGAAAGACTGTAGTAATAAGAAGCATAAACCTTTCCGTGTCTGTAACTGTCGTATCCTGTATAATGAATGTCATTTAATGTTATTTCTATATATTCAACATCATTAGAATAAGCGTAAGATATCTGGTGGATGAGTGGAATCTCCTTTGGCGAAAGAACTTCTCTGAAAGGAAGTATAATATAAAGCATCAAAATAGCTGAAAGAACCAAAATAGCCAGAATGATTCCTAAAATGCTGGATTTTCTAATATGTTTGTAGATGTAATTATTTTTCAATGAACTGTTCCTGCTCTTTCCTATGAACTCTTATGTAATTATAAGATATAAAGCGTGAATAATCAAGGTTGCTTTTATATCAAAAATAAGGTATATTTCTAAATAGGCTACTATTCACAGGTCAGTGATCGATTGGATATAATGATAAATTTGTTTATTATATAGAAGAATGGAAGGTGAGTTTCATTGGAGACATATTCAGAATTTGCCAGAATATATGATACATTTATGGATGATGTTCCATATGAGGAATGGGGGAGTTACTTAAGAGAACTTCTGTTGGATTACGGAGTGGATAACGGAATCCTCCTAGAGCTTGGGTGTGGCACGGGAAATATAACGGAAATTCTCGCACAATACGGATATGATATGATAGGAATAGATAATTCAGGTGAGATGTTGGAGATTGCAGCCAATAAGAAAGCAGCATCAGGTCATGATATATTATATCTGGAACAGGATATGAGAGAGTTTGAGCTTTATGGAACAGTCAGGGCAGTTGTGAGTATATGTGACTCCATCAATTATATTACAGATGAAGAGGATTTATTGCAGGTATTTAAACTTGTCAATAATTATCTTGATATAGGGGGAGTGTTTATATTTGATTTAAACACAATCTATAAATATATGGAGATTGGTGAGACAACAATCTCCGAAAACAGAGAGGATGCAAGTTTTATCTGGGAAAACATATATTACGAGGAAGAGAGAATTAACTCGTATGACTTGACATTATTTATCAAAGATGAAAATGGTAAATATGATAAATATTTTGAAAATCATGTACAGAGAGCATATACAATAGAAGAAATTAAAACATTGCTTATGCAGGCAGGACTTGAATATATTACAGCATATGATGCCTTTTCAAAAAATCCTGTCAAAGATGACAGTGAGAGAATTTATGTGATTGCGAGAGAATGTATGAAAAAAGCAGAAGAGTCTGTATGAAATAAGGGGTTTTATAAAACAGGCAGTTCTAATAAAATAGAAACAAGGAATGGAGATAGAAAAGATGAATGATTATATTGTAAGAGCGACAGCCGCTGATAATCAGATAAGAGTATTTGCTGCAACATCAAGAGAGATGGTGGAGCATGCAAGGCAAGTTCATAATACAAGTCCGGTTGCAACAGCAGCGCTTGGAAGACTTTTGACAGGTGCAGCCATGATGGGATTGATGATGAAAGGTGAGAATGATATCCTTACAGTGATGATGAAAGGTGATGGCCCTATTAATGGTGTTACTGTAACAGCAGATTCGCATGCTAATGTAAAGGGATATGTGGGAAACCCGGAGATTGTGATACCACCGAACTATCTAGGAAAGCTAGATGTGGGAGGTGCCATTGGATATGGTACAATGACTGTGATAAAAGACCTTGGAATGAAAGAACCATATGTGAGCCAGGTGGCATTGACAACAAGTGAAGTGGCAGAAGACTTGACATATTATTTTGCATCATCAGAACAAGTGCCATCAGCAGTGGCATTAGGTGTTCTTATGGAGAAAAATAATACGGTAAAGCAGGCAGGAGGATTTATCATTCAGCTGATGCCGTTTGCAGATGATAAGATAGTCAATATACTTGAGGAAAAAATAGCAAAGATTACATCCGTAACAGAAATGCTTGAAAAAGGAATGACGCCGGAAGATATCATTAATGAAATACTTGGTGAATTCGGGGTAGAATTTAATGAAAAAGTGCCGACGCAATTTAGCTGTAACTGCTCAAAGCAGAGAGTTGAAAAAGTGCTTTTAAGTCTTGGAAGAAAAGAATTGGAAGATATGATTCATGATGGTGAAGATATAGAGCTGAATTGCCATTTCTGCAATTCGAACTATAGGTTTACAATTGATGAGATAAAGAATCTGATAAAGTAACCAATAAATTTGGTAAAATAAATTAAATATGAAAATAAAAACGGCTATTGATAACAATAGCCGTTTTGTAATCATTTTGTTAAATAATATAGCAAATTCAAAATAAAAAATCGAAATTTATATAAATTGAAAAGGCACACCATTTACTTCGTGATTATAATTTTGTTACGTTTGTAGCCTGTGGTCCCTTAGCGCCTTCAACAACTTCGAATTCAACTGCAGCGCCTTCTTCTAAAGATTTGAAACCTTCCATATTGAGTCCTGAGTAGTGAACGAATACATCATTACCCTGTTCATCAGAGATGAAACCGTAACCCTTCTGGTTGTTGAACCACTTAACTGTACCTTTGTTCATTTTGTAATACCTCCAAAAAATTTAAAAATCGGATTATATATATCCATACATAGAATAGCATGTTTTGTGATGAGTGTCAAATAGAAATAAAAATAAACAGTTTATTTTTTTGTAAAAGTAAATTATAATTAAGGAATGAATTAAAAACATGGAAAGGAATAAAAGATGGTAGAAAATTTGGGATTTCTTGTCGATCTGCATACACATACAATTGCAAGCGGACATGCAAGAGATACAATAAAGGATATGGTGGATACAGCAAAAGATAAGGGAATTAAGCTGTATGGAATAACAGATCATGCTGTTACAATGCCGGGAACATGTGATGAATCATATTTCCACAATTTAAAAAATTTAAAACGTGATTATTATGATGATATGGAAGTGTGCCTGGGAGTAGAACTCAATATAATTGATTATGAGGGAAATGTGGACATGCCTGAATATGACTTAAAAGAAATGGACGTGGTAATCGCAAGTATTCATAATACAATAGGATATATGGCAGGAACCATAGAGCAGAATACAAATGCTGTTGTGAACGCAATGAAAAATCCATATATTAATATCATTGGACATCCTGATGATGGAAGGGTGCCTGTTGACTATGAAATGATCGTAAAAGCCTCAAAAGAATATGAGACGCTCCTTGAAGTGAATAATAATTCTATTTCGAGTGGTTTTAGATTAAATGCAAGAGAAAATGACAGGATAATGCTTGAATATTGTAAGAAGTATTCTGTTCCGGTCATTATCGGAAGTGATGCACATGCCACTAACGTTGTTGCAAGACATGATACAGCATTGGAATTGATTGATGAGGTGGGGCTTGATTATGGGCTTGTTTTGAATTTCTTTCCAGATAAAGTGAGAAAATATCTTAACAAGTACCGAAAAGGAGTATAAAATTAAATATAGAAGGTAGTGAAAGAATATAAGGAATGTTATGACAGTGGCAGAAAGGAATATGCATAGATGAATGATAGAATGAAAAGTGAAGAAATGGATCATTTATTTGAGGCTGTTTTGATGCTTGAAAATAAGGAAGAATGTTATCGGTTTTTTATGGATTTGTGTACCATCAACGAATTACAGTCTATGGCACAGCGATATGAGGTGGCGCAGATGTTGAGTGATAAAAAGACATATACAGAGATTGCAAAGCAAACTGGTGCGTCTACAGCAACAATCAGTCGTGTTAATCGTTCGCTCAATTATGGAAGTGATGGTTACAGACTTGCTATTGACAGGGTAAATGGGAAGAATGAATAAAAAATAACAAAAAATCAGTAAAAAGAAATGGTAAAAGGGGCACGAAGTACAGGTAAAAGTTGTCGGTGAATAATATAAGGGATAAAAATATGGCATGAAAATATGTATAGAGATATGATAAAGTATGGTATAAAAATATGTATAGAAATATGAAATAAATGATAGATTTAAAAAAAAATAGCATTTCACGATCAGAACGAACAATGCTATTTCAATATTGCTACTTGTTTTCATATAGTAACAGGCTATATTCATTTTTTGCATTTTTTTGAATCTTTACTTTGAATTTTCTGAATTCTTATCAGTCTTTTTTTTGGAATCTTTCTTTTTGGAAGAATTTTTAGGCATTTCAGAATTCATGCTATCAATAATACCTTCCAACATCTGTTTTTTAATATATACGTCAAAGCAGAGAGAAGTGATAAGGGAATATAGTTGGAGAAATTCTTTGTCTTCCTTTGCAACTTCGGTAAACTGATTTTTTGAGTCATCAATCATGTGCCGGATATCATCTTTAATACTATCGATAAGTCCTGATTCTAGCTCACAGGATTTTGAATATATCTCCTCAAGTGAAATAGTATCATTGTTTTCAAAATAAGAGTCGCAAAGCGGAGTCAGAATAGTATTGATATCACTTATTGACAAAATATTCTTATAATAATAAATCAGAATTAAAAGAATGATATGATTTTTTGAGTAACGCTTTTTTACAGGAGGAGGTAGCAACTCATTTTTGGAGTAATTATTAATCATGGTTTTTGTTAAAATTTTATCATCAGGAAAGCGTTTGCTTTCAGAAAGATGTTTATTCATAAATGTAGTTACCTGATCCATGTATAAATCTATTGATGGAATATCGACGGCGTCAATTATATTAAATTTTTTGAGTACTTCATTTAAGATTTTTTCTGTATTTACCATTGCTTATACCTTTACAATTATTGCTTTGCATGAGATACCCGTTCTTGAAATCTTGCACGCAAAGTACACTTCCTTTCTGCAGTAACATCGTATATAATAATATTGTTATAGATTTCATATAGAAAAACCCATATCCAATAGTTCATATATTCAATAGGACTGCGTCTGTTTTGAAGAAAAACGGAGTTCGTTTTGAACTTTAATATCAAATTTATTGACCGTTTAATGTGAAAAAATGAATATATTAATTCATGAACAATTTATTCGCACATATAATAAAATATTATATAGTATTAAAAACTATATGACAAGCAAAAAATCAAAGTTTTATAGTGACTTTTTGTGCCTGATATTGTATAATTATTTTTGTAATCAAATGGCGATAAAAAATATTACATATTACAGGAGGATGGAAAAATGGGAATTTTATCTAGATTTAAAGACATAATGTCAGCAAATATTAATGCATTACTTGATAAGGCAGAAGATCCAGAGAAAATGATTGATCAGTACTTAAGAAATATTGAGAGTGATTTGGGAAAAGTTAAAGCAGAGACAGCAGCAGTTATGGCTGAGGAGACAAGATGCAAGAGAAAACTTGATGAGTGTAATGCAGAGATAAATAAGTATCAGACATATGCTGAGAAAGCAGTAGTTGCAGGTAACGATGATGATGCAAGACAGTTCCTTGCAAAGAAATCACAGCTTGAAACAGAGAGAGCAAGTCTGCAGCAGTCTTATGAGGTGGCATCTGCTAATGCAGCTAAAATGAGACAGATGCATGATAAATTGACAAAAGATATTGCAGATTTGAATGCACGTAAAGATGCTATCAAGGCAAAGGTGGCAGCAGCTAAGACTCAGGAGAAGATGAATAAGCTTGCAGGAAGTGTTTCAAGCTCAAAGGGAACGATGTCAGCATTTGATAGAATGGAAGCAAAAGCAGACTCTATGTTAGATAAGGCAAATGCGATGGCAGAGCTTAACTCATCAGCAGAAGAGGCGGATATCAGCAATCTTGCTGCTAAGTATGACAGTGCATCATCAACAGCAGCTTCACCGGCAGTAGATGATGAGTTAGCAGCATTAAAAGCTAAGATGGGACTTTAAGAAGAATATTTTGCAGATAAATTTGATAAGTATATTTTCAGATTTGGTGCTGAATAGTTAAAACGAAAATAAAAGAAAAGGTGCCTGTAATCAATAAAATGCAAACGCATATGAAGGCACCTTTTCTTAATATTTGTTATTTTAGATTGATAGAAATTAACTTTTTGCCCCCAACATCATATATATAGTCAGGATATTTTTAAGAATAAAAAATAAGTATGGTAGTGCTTAATTTTATCTTTCATAACGAAGAGGGGTTATCATATTAAGAAGATATAAAAAGCACAGAAATGAGGAAAGAATGGCAGATAATGTTTATTATTGCAGTAACTGTGGCGGCATTATGGAGTTTAATGTAAAGTCGCAGACTTTAAAGTGCCCCAACTGTGATACAGAAGTAAAAATTGTTGATGACAGAAGAAATATAATAGAACATAATTTTAATGAAAGAGTTGCCAGATCTGTTTTGGTTAATGAGAAGCATTCGAGTACGATGCAGTGTAATGGATGTGGTGCAAGAGTTGAAGTGTCGGCAGATTGTACTGCCACAGAGTGTCCGTATTGTGGTTCGAAATATGTACTGGCACAGAAGCAGGAAGATGCAATCATTCCTGATGGTGTGCTACCGTTTAAAATAGATAAAAATGATGTAAAACAGAGATTTAATACATGGGTATCAAAAAGGTGGCTAGCTCCTGGAAAACTGAAAAATCTCTATGAAAGAGATAAAATTCAGGGAGTTTATCTTCCATATTGGACATTTGATGCTGATATCGTGTGTGACTATTCAGCAGAGGGTGGAAAGAGAAGAAGAGAAAAAGTCAGAAAATCGGATGGATCAGTGACAGAGAAGACAGTTGTGGATTGGTACCACACACATGGAAGAATCAAGCATTTTTTTGATGATGTGCTTGTAAAAGGATCTAAGAACCTGAAGCCATCATTATTAAAAGGTGTGGAGCCTTATGATTTGAAAAAAGACCTTGCATCTTATTCACCACAGTATTTGTCTGGATATAGTGCTGAATGTTACTCAGTATCTCTTAATGATGCACATAAAGAAGCATGCCAGACAATCGAGAAGGAACTTCATAGCATGGCAAGGAATGATGTACTGAAACGATATGATGAGGCAAGAAATATAAGAATTGCACCTGATTATAGAAATGAGACATATAAGCATATTCTTATACCAATCTATTCTACTGCATATTCGTACAGAGATAAGAAATATACAGTTCTTATCAATGGACAGACAGGAAAGATAAAAGGCGATTATCCGAAGAGTCCGGTCAAGATAGGTATCATTGTTGCGGTGATTGTGACAATTCTAATCATGATATTTGCATCAAGTGCAAAAGCGGATGAAACAGAATATATACCGTCCAGTGAAGCTGGAGTTGTATATGACACAGGATATGCGTATGACGAGTATGTGTATGATGAGTATGGATATGACGAAAATTATTTACTTGAAGAAAAGAATGACAATAGTGTAGCATTATGGGGTTCACGAAGTGATGGATACAAGGAAAATAATACAATAGATTATCAGGAGGAATTGAAAGATGGGACTTTTTAGTAATCAGTTTTCTAATGTTGTTGAGTGGCAGGAGCAAAGAGACGATATCATGTTTTGGAAATGGAATAATGATGAGATTAAAAAGGGAAGCAAACTTATCATCAGACCAGGACAAGATGCAATATTTATGTACAATGGAAAAACAGAAGGTATCTTTACTGATCCGGGAAGTTTTGACATTGAATCTCAGATTGTGCCGTTTTTATCAACTCTCAAAGGAATTAAGTTTGGATTTAACAGTGGTATCAGAGCTGAGGTACTTTTTATTAATACAAAAGAATTTACTGTAAGATGGGGAACTAAGACACCTATCAATATACTGGCACCGGGACTTCCGGGTGGAATGCCGATAGGAGCATTTGGTACATTTTCATGTAAAGTATGTGATTATGATGTATTTATTGAAAAGATAGCAGGTATCAAGAAACAATATGCTGTTGACGAGATAAGAGAGAGAATCACCTCTTCACTTAATCCAATGTTGATGAAATGGATTACAAGAGAAGGAAAAGACATGTTCAATCTTCAGGCAAATGCGATAGATATTGCAAAGGGCATACGTGAAGAATTTGATATGGATACTCACAAGATTGGTATTGCAATCACAGCATTTAATATCGAGAGCTTCAATTATCCGGAATCTGTTAAGAAGATGCAGGAGAAGGTTGCCTCTCAGAGCATGGTTGGAGACATGAATAAATATACACAGATGGCAATGGTTGATAGTATGTCGAGAGGCGGCAGTGCAGGGTCTTCAGCAAACAACATGGCAAATATGGCAAATACAATGGCAAGTATGCAGATGGGAATGATGATGGGACAGCAGATGGTTAATTCTATGCAGGGTTCAATGAATAATATGCAGCAGGCAGCAGGCGTGAATTTCCCAAATAATGGATATAACAATAATGGTTATAACCAACAGATGCAGCAGGCACAGCCACAGCATCAGATTCAAGGGGAAACAGGCAGTACAGGTACAGCACCAAAGTTCTGTCCGAATTGTGGAACAGCTACAAATGGTGCGAAGTTCTGTTCAAATTGTGGAACAAAACTTGTGTAGGAAATATATGATAAATAAAGATTGGATTCTATAACTTATATATAAACAAAAAAAGCTGTCACATCCGGCAGGCAGATAAAAAAATACCTGTCGTGATGCGACAGCTAATCATATTTTAATGACAGTAAAGGAAAAATTAAATGAGCATTTATGATACATTGAATGACAAACAAAAAGAAGCGGTATTTTATAAAGATGGACCTTTATTGATTCTTGCAGGGGCAGGTTCGGGAAAGACAAGAGTTCTGACACACAGGATTGCGTATCTGATTGAAGAAGGTGTGAATCCATGGAATATTCTTGCGATTACATTTACGAATAAGGCAGCAAAAGAGATGCGTGAGCGTGTGAATAACCTTGTCGAGTATGGTGCCGAAAGTATATGGGTAAGCACATTTCACTCTATGTGTGTGAGAATTTTAAAAAGGTATATAGATAAAATTGGGTTTGATAATAACTTTACAATTTATGACACAGATGACCAGAAAACTGTGATGAAAGATATTTGTAAACGTATTAATGTAGACACAAAGAAGATAAAGGAAAGAGCATTGCTTGCAGAGATTTCAAAGGCTAAAAATGAGATGATTACACCGGAGGAATATGAAAAGGAGAATGCATCGGATTTTGGGAAAAAGAAATATATAGAGGCATATAGAGAATATCAGAAGCAGCTGAAGAAAAATAACGCGTTAGACTTTGATGATTTGCTTGTGAAAACAGTGGAACTTCTAAGGTCAAACGGAGATGTGCTTGTACATTACCAGGAACGATTTAAGTACATCATGGTTGATGAGTACCAGGATACGAATACAGTACAGTTTCTTCTTATCAGACTTCTTGCAGGAAATAATGGAAATATTTGCGTTGTAGGTGATGATGACCAGTCGATATATGGATTCAGGGGAGCAAATGTAACCAACATTTTAGATTTTGAAAAATATTTTCCGGAAACGAAAGTGATAAAATTAGAGCAGAATTATCGTTCCACACAGATGATTTTAGATGCTGCGAATGCAGTCATTTCAAATAATGCAAGACGTAAAGAAAAGTCTCTTTGGACAGAAAATGATGAGGGCAGGAAGCTGGTGTTTAAAAGATTGGAAAGTGACTGGGAAGAGGCAGAGTATATATCAGATGAAATATCAGCTTATATAAGGGAAAACGATTGTAGTTACAGCAGTATTGCATGTCTTTACAGAACCAATGCACAGTCACGAATTCTTGAAGAAAAATTTGTAAGAGATGGCATTCCTTATAAAATTATAGGCGGTCAGAATTTTTATCAGAGAAAAGAGATAAAGGATTTGATTGCCTATTTAAAAGCAGTTGATAACGGAAAAGATGATGTGGCAGTCAAGCGAATTATCAATGTTCCCAAAAGGGGAATTGGTGCGACAACGATTAATAAAATAGATACTTTTGCACAGGCGAATAATTTGAGTTTTTATGATACACTTTTGAATGAAAATGCATTGGCTGTACTGGGAAGAAGTGCATCAAAAATACAGCCATTTGTTGATTTTATACAGAAGCTGAGAGCACAGATAAAGTATGAGAGTATCTCTGACATAATGGAGAAAATACTGAATGAGACAGGTTATCTGGATGAATTAAAGGCAGAGGGGACAGATGAAGCAAAATCAAGAATTGAAAATATCGATGAGTTTTTCAATAAAATTGTAGACTATGAAGTAAGAAATGAAAAGCCGTCTTTAAGTGAGTTTCTCGATGAAATTTCTCTGATTGCAGATATTGATAACCTCGAAAAAGACAGTGATTATGTAGTGTTAATGACAATCCACAGTGCAAAAGGACTGGAATTTCCAAAAGTATTTTTATGCGGAATGGAAGAAGGTCTGTTTCCGGGAAAAGCTGTATTATATTCAAACAGTGATAAAGAGTTGGAAGAAGAGAGAAGACTCTGTTATGTTGCCATTACAAGGGCGATGGAAAGTATGACGATTACATGTGCAATGAGACGCATGTCAAAAGGAGAAATGCAGTATAATGCAATGTCAAGATTTGTCAAAGAAATACCAGGGCATATTATGGAATCTGATATTTATATGGGTTCGTCATCCAGTGGACGCAGTGTTTCAAAAGACAGTGGCAGTTCGAACATTTCAGGAAGGATTTCGAAACCAACCAATAATTCAAGTGCAAAAGCAATTTTAAGAACAAGGGCATTTGATACAAAACAATATACAGTGAAAAAACAGCAAGTATTGGAGTATGGAGTAGGAGATACTGTAAAACATACAAAATTTGGAATAGGTCAGGTAACAAATATCACTGAAGGTGGAAGAGATTATGAAGTGACAGTAGAGTTTGTTACAGCGGGCACAAAAAAGATGTTTGCATCCTTTGCAAAATTAAAAAAAGTATAGTAAAAATACAAGAAAGATGATATAATATGTGTTAGTGATTTAAAATTATTTTCGTCAAAAAAAGTACTTTTTATTGATGAATTTCTGTATTGAAAAGAACCTTTTAATGCATAATATTAATAGAGTACGTTAGACGAAGGAAAGGATGTGTGATATGGATAAGATCGAAAACTTAATTAATGTTTCTAAGATTAATAGTCTTTTAAAGAAACAGGAAGAGCAGGCTAAGAAGGAACTGAAGAAGAAAAAAACATGCAAGATTCTTACAATAATTGGAATAGCAACAATTGTGGCAGCGATTGCATACGGAGTATACAAGTTTTTAAAGCCTGATTATCTGGAAGAGTTTGAGTATGATGATGAAGAATTGGATGACTTTGAAGATGACTTTGAGGACGATTTCCTTGATGATTTAGATGACTAAAATTGATTAATTATTTAACAAAGTCAATTACAAAAAATGGCTGAATAATTAGAGAATAGATTAAAAAAATTAATAAAAAATGAAACTGTTAATAATTCGAAATACACTTTATTATACTATAATTTATACGAAAAAGAGGCTATCGTGCATATCGATAGCTTTTTTTTAACGTGAAAGTATGATATAATTTGCAATGAGGTGAGGCGTGATACATAATTATATGATATAAATGCAAAAGAAAAGATAAATTGTATGGCAATGTTATGAAAAATGAGAATTAATATACTATGAAATGGAGGAAATGAGAGATGGATGAAAGAAATTCAGCAGGAAAGCAATTGTTATTGTTGTTATTAGGGATGTTAATGTGTGGTTCGGGACTGTACATATTTGCAAAACATGTTACAGTTTCAACTTATGGCAGTGGTTTTAATGGGATGTATTCCAGATTTGGTTTATTTGGAGGGAATGGAGTACCAGGCGGACTTGTTTTAGTTCCTTTGATTATCGGTATAGTGGTATGGGTTATTTTTCCAAAAAGTTTTGCGGGAAAATTTATTACAATGTTAGGAACACTATTTATTATATTTGGTGTGATTTCTGCAATCAAGTTAGAATTTCCAAGAACAAATTTATATGAGCTTTTAATTATGCTTATTTTGATTTTTGGTGGTGGTGCATTAGCACTCAGGATTTTATTTATGCCGGATGCAGGAAGCAGTAAAGCAAAAAGAACAAAAATCGATGATTTGAACGATAAGTTGAATGACTAGATAAATATATATTCTCCTTATTAGAAACGGCCGGACTATAAGTCCGGCCGATATTTACTTGAATTCAGCATTGTTTTTCTTCAAAAAATCTACGTTTTCTTATCTGCGGTATGTGCAAATATTTTTCGAATATTGTATCATGTAATTATACTTATATCAAGAGCATTCTTTTTCTTTCAATACTTCGGCAACCATATCAAATTGTTCTTTTTCTATAGCAGCATCCTTATGATACGGGTAATTTCTTACACTATTTTCAAAAAGTTTTTTATATTGGGAAGCCTTTTTTTCAGTAGGCTCAACCAATGTATAATAAGCATACAAAACTCTCTGCATAGATATAAACCTTGCTGCCTTTTCCAATTCCTTTTTGTGTAATCCAAATTGCTCTTTAGCAACCTCATAATCTCTATCTATAACTATTGTTATAAATAGCAACTCACCATATAATAACTTTTCATGAAGTTGGTTAATACTCTTTGCATTACCTAATATATATGACGCCATTTCTTTTGCTTCCTGGTACTTCCCACTTACAAAATAGTAATTAAAACAACTAAATGCCTGTGATGTGATCAGTGGGTTCGTCATAGGTATCTGTTTATCAAATAGAAATAATTCTTCCGGCATTTCTCTCACTGAGTAATTTTCCGAAATATATTTTACTACGTCTAATTGATTTCTAAATGCATCCCTTGCAAATTTATCTTTATACAGTATGATAGTGTTCGCTCCATCTGTTCCTATCTGAGTAAAAGGAAGTCCATTCATAATTAAAATCAATAATGAAGTCATTGCAAACATAAGAGAAACTGCTGCTACTACAAAATGTGAATCCTTCAACACCGCAAACACTATTATCCCTATTACAAGGACAAACAGATTCATAAACAGACCACCCAAATTGTACAATACAGCCGGCATATTCTCTGCATCTACCTTCGGTGCAGACATAATGCACTGTCCGCCTGTACCTGGCATATCATATTTACAAAATCGAAGTTTTCCATTCTCCTTTGCAAGCATAATTTTTCCAAATCTTATGGAATTAAATTCGTATCCACTCATTAGCCCAAAAATCATATGTCCTATCTCATGCAGGCAAATATTAATAGTGTATGACAAAAATATTGTAGTAAGTGCTAATAATGCTATTATACATAGCTTTAGACCGCTTATATTTCCACCCATATTCTTTTGTATAGAACCCATGAAATATCCTACACATCCTCCAATACAAGCAAATCCTATAAAATATAACAAACCAAACATAAATTGTTCTATTTTCATCTTCTTTTTGTAGTTCATAGCATCTCCTTCATATCTAACTTTTTAAACTATTCGCGCATTATTCTTTGAAGTATTTCTATTTCTTAACCAATTTTTAATCACATCAGCCGCTCTCGCACTATCTGATTTACCCCATATACATTTTTTCCTGCTTAAAACACAGGTACATATTCGTGGAAAAAGTCCTGAAACCCGCTTAAACTGGGACTTTTCTCGATAGCAAACAAACCGTCTCCACGTGATACGTTTGCGGAAACATGTCACAGGCACAGACTTTCTCTACTTTATATCCTCGCTCCTGCAGGATAACTAAATCCCTTGCAAGAGAAGTAGGTTTGCAGGAAATATACACAATCCTGTCCACACCGTAAGCAATCATCTTTTCAAGGGCTTTTGGATGAATACCATCCCTTGGAGGATCAAGAACAATCAAATCCGGTTTTTCCTCAATTTCATCTATCACTTTCAGAACATCTCCGGCAATAAATTCGCAGTTGTCAAGTTTATTTAATTTTGCATTTTCTTTTGCAGCATTAACAGCCTCTTCTACTATCTCCACGCCAATCACTTTTTTAGCAACAGGAGCCAGTATCTGGGCAATCGTTCCTGTTCCACTGTATAAATCAAAAATCAGTTTATCTTTTGTATCTCCTACATATTCACGTGCTTTTTCGTATAATCTTTCAGCACCCAGAGAATTTGTCTGGAAAAATGAAAAGGTGGATATTTTGAATTGAAGTCCCAAAAGTTCCTCATATAAAAATTCATTTCCATACAAAACTTCTGTTTTATCGCTTCTTACCATATCAGCAAGTCCGTCATTGTAAATGTGCATAATGCCGATGATTTTGCCTTCTGTATCAAGTTTTAAAAGCTCATCAACAAGTGTACTCAAATCCATATCAAGTGCAGTGGTAGTTACAAGTGCCACAATAATTTCGCCTGTTTTCACAGCTCTTCGTATCAGCAGATGTCTTAAATAGCCTTCTTTGCTCATCTTGTGATAATATGGAATATTTTTTTCTTTAAAATAAGCAAGTACTGTGGCAAGAATTTTATTGTAATCATCATTGACAATTTGACAGACATTCGTTGTTACAATATCGTAAAAACTGCCTTTTTTATGTAAGCCGAGAGCTAATTCACCGCCTTTGCACTCATCTCCAAACGAATATTCCATTTTATTTCTATAGCCAAATTCATCAGGACTTCCGATAATTCCCTCGAAAACTGTTTTTTTATTGACTATCACCTCATCAAGAATCTCTTTTACCATATTCTTTTTCAGTTCAAGCTGTTTTTCATAGCTGATATTCTGATATGTACAGCCACCACATAGACCAAATTTCTCACATGGAGCAATTCTGTCTTCATATACCGATTTTCCCAAAACCTCAATTATCCGTCCCTCACATTTGGAAGAACGCTTTTTTGACAATACAAATTTTAATTTTTGTCCCGGCAATCCTCCTTTAATGACAACCCTTGTGTTTTTAACATCACCATCAAGTTCTTCTTTATAATGAATGATTCCTTTATTCGGGAATACAAGTTCGTCTACAGTTCCAATATATTCCTGACCTTTTTTCATGTTAGTCCTCCACTAAAATATTTTTTCAATCTTAAATCAATCATCAAATTTGAATCAACCATATAAACATAAATCAAATTCAAATCTTGAATCACACTCTATTATACAATATTTATTACATTTAGAAAAGAAATAGCAATTATGTTTTATTGCGAAATTATGAAAATCAGATTTTTTAAGTAAATGATATTTACACCTAGCAGTTAAAAATTGATGTTGAAGAGTAGCTTCACGAATTAATTTACACGAAATACTTGATTTTTTGCCTAAAAAGAATTATCTTTAATTTTATGGTTTTATCGTGTATTTGTCTGATAGTATTACTACTACAGTAATGGCTTGAAGTGTTCGAGTGGCAGGAGGTTAAAGATGGAAAAAGAAATTTTAAAAGAACCGGATTATGTTGAAGAGATATTGAAACTTATCAGAGGTGATATGCAGGATAGTGAACTGAAGGAGAAGTTAGAGGATTATCATGAGAAGGATATAGCAGAAGCAATTCAGATGCTGGCTAAAAAAGAAAGGCTTAGGCTATATCAGATACTCGGTGAAGAGCGCATGTCAGAGATTGTTGCCTATCTTGAAGATGTAGATGAGTATATGAAAGAGATAGACATCTATCGGGTTGCAAAGATTATTGAGAATATGGATTCAGATGATGCGGTAGATGTTTTGGAGGAAATGGATGATTCCACCAGAGAAAAACTGAAAGGTCTACTGGGAGAAGAGGCAAATGCTGATATTGAACTCATTCAGTCCTATGATGATGATGAGATAGGAAGCAAGATTACGACTAATTTTATTGAGATAAAAAATAGTCTTACAGTAAAACAGGCAATGAGTGAACTGATTTCACAGGCAGGTGAGAATGACAATATTTCTACCATTTATGTTTGTGATGAAAATGGAAAATTTTATGGGGCAATTGATTTAAAGGATTTGATCATTGCAAGGGAATTTACGAAGCTTGAAGAATTGATCAGTACCTCTTATCCGTATTTTTATGCACATGAAGTTGTGAGTGAATGTATTGAGAAAATTAAGGATTATGCAGAGGATTCTCTTCCGGTTTTAAATGATAAAGGAGAGCTGGTTGGTATTATCACAGCACAAGATATTGTCGAAGTGATTGATGATGAGTTAGGTGATGATTATGCAAAACTGGGTGGTTTGACATCAGAAGAGGATTTGGAGGAGACGACTGTTCAAAGTATGAAAAAACGACTGCCATGGCTGATAATTTTGTTGTTTTTGGGAATGGGTGTGTCTTCTGTAGTAGGTGTATTTGAGTCGGTAGTAGCAGTGGTTCCGATTGTCATCTGTTTTCAATCACTGATACTTGATATGGCTGGAAATGTCGGAACACAGTCTCTTGCTGTTACAATCCGTGTATTAATGGATGAGAATTTAGAGGCAGGAGAAAAGTGGAAACTGGTATTTAAGGAACTTCGTGTCGGATTTGCAAATGGGCTGGTTCTCGGTGTGATGGCATTTCTGTTTATTGGATTGTATGTATTTCTTTTTAAACACAATACGCCGGGAATGTCGGCTTTGTTATCAGGCTTCGTAGGGTGTGCTCTGCTTGTAGCGATGATGATTTCGAGTTTGGTGGGAACACTGGTACCGATATTTTTCCATAAAATTAAAATTGACCCGGCAGTAGCGTCAGGACCGCTTATCACAACCGTGAATGATTTGGTGGCGGTAGTGACATATTATGGATTGGCATGGTTGTTGTTGATTCATTAGCGTTTTTATTCTATTATGAAGGAACCCCGATTTCATCGGGGTTTTCTTGCAAGTGCCAGGATTTGGGTGCTGGTTAAAACAAAAACTCCAAGTTAAATAGCAGTTGAAAAAATAATAGGAATTATTTATAATCGGGTTATTAGAAAACGTGGTTTATTGTAGAAAACAGAACAGTAGTCTTTGCTGTGTCAAAAAAAGGAGAGTTGAAATATGGTAAGAACAGTCGCAATAGGTGTACAGGATTTTGAGACGATTATTATAAATGATTATTTTTATGTTGATAAGACAGATTTTATAAAAGAATGGTGGGAAAACGGTGATAGTGTTACGCTACTATCGCGTCCTCGCCGATTTGGAAAGACGTTGAATATGAGTATGCTTGAGGCATTTTTTTCAAACAAATATAAAAATAGGGCAGATTTGTTTGAAAATCTTAATATATGGAAAGATGAGAAATATAGGGGAATTCAGGGAACCTATCCTGTGATAAGCCTTTCGTTTGCAAATGTCAAAGAAAAGAATTATGAGCTGGCTGTTTATCGCATATGCCGGATTATACAAAGGCTCTATTCGGAAAATATGTATCTTGTTAATTCAGAAAAATTATCAGAAATTGAGAAGAAAAGAATTTTAACATATGCAGATAAGGTGGAAGAAAAAGATGCTGTAATGGCAGTAAATGAGTTGGCTTTTTGGCTTATGAAACATTTTGAGAAAAAAGTCCTGATTTTTCTTGACGAATATGACACACCTATGCAGGAAGCTTATGTGAATGGATATTGGGATGAGTTTGCCTCTTTTATCAGAAGTCTGTTTAATGCCACTTTTAAAACAAATCCATATATGGAAAGAGCTGTTATGACAGGTATCACAAGGGTAAGCAAAGAGTCAATCTTTTCAGACCTTAATAATCTTGCGGTTATTACTACAACGAGTAAAATGTATGCCACAGATTTTGGGTTTACGGAGGAAGAAGTATTTACGGCAATGGATGAACTTACCTTGACGGATAAGACAGGTGTCAAGGTATGGTATGATGGCTTTGTATTTGGTGATGTTTCAGATATTTACAATCCATGGTCTATCATTAATTACTTTAAATATCAGACATTCACAACTTACTGGGCAAATACAAGTTCCAATAGTCTGGTGGGTAAACTGCTTCGTGAAAGTAGTGCCAAGACAAAAAAGTTATTTGAACAGCTGCTTGAAGGAGAGACGATAGAGGTTCCTGTGGATGAACAGATTGTGTATAACAATCTTGATACCAGTGAAAACGCTGTTTGGAGCCTTATGTTAGCTACAGGATATCTGAAGGTTTTGCAATATCAGACAGGAGAGCAGTATACAGGAAACCAGTATGCAATATATAAACTGACAATAACGAATGAAGAAGTAAAGAAGATGTTTTACCGTATGGTAAGTGACTGGTTTGGAGAAGTGGAAAACAATTATAATGATTTTATCGAAGCATTGCTTACAGGCGATTTGGATGCAATGAATGAATATATGGAGAGCGTGACATTACAGATTTTCAGCAGTTTTGATACCGGCAGAAGAGCAGGAAAGAGTGAGCCGGAGCGTTTTTATCATGGTTTTGTACTGGGACTGATGGTGGATATGTCAGACAGGTACATTGTCAAATCAAACAGAGAGAGCGGACTTGGAAGATATGATATTATGATATATCCGAAAGAGAGTGGCAAAGGTGAAACGGCAAAAGGAGATGCTGCAAAAGGCGATGCAATCGTTATTGAATTTAAGGTAAAAAGCAAAAAGAAAGAATCAGACCTTGAACAGACAGTGGAAGCTGCACTCAGACAGATTGATGAAAAAAGGTATGATGAAGAGCTGAAGGCATTAGGATTTAAGGAAGATAATATAAGAAAGTATGGATTTGCCTTTGAGGGTAAGAATGTATTGATTGGAGAAAAACAGGGGCAGCCACATTGAAATTGGTTATGATACAAAGATAACAAATTTTTGAACGGAGGCGATGACATGATTAACATAGCGATATGTGATGATGAAGAAGTGATATTAAATGATATGAAAGAGAAGATAAAAAAGGTATTTGATGTACAAAAGGCTGAAACGAAAATATACAGTACATCATCACCGGTAGAACTTCTCACATATTTGGAAACGAATAAAGCAGATGTACTTTTTCTGGATATTGATATGCCGGATATCAGTGGCATGGAAATTGCCAAGCAGATGTTAAATGAAGATTTGAATACACTTCTTATTTTCGTGACAAATCATGAATCACTCGTGTATCAATCATTCAGATACCACCCATTTGGATTTATCCGAAAATCCTTTTTTGACAATGTGTTAGAAGAGCAGGTACAGAATATACTTGAGGAACTTACAAAGAGAAATAACACATTTTCATTTAAGACAAATGATGGTATTTGCCGATTGAAATTATCACAGATTATATATTTTGAATCTGAATCGAATTACGTGAAACTACATACAAAAGAAGAGGAATATCGTTTCAGAGGAACACTGACATCATTAGAAAATCAGTTTTCAAGAAATGGATTTATTCGTGTACACAAAGGATTTCTGGTGAATCAGGAACATATCTATTTCATTCAGTCAGATGATATCAAATTAAGCGATGGTTCGGTGGTTCCAATGAGCAGGATGAATAAGGAGACTGTTAAGGCAAAGATAATGAGTTATATGAGATATTAAAGTATATAAGATATTAAAATATATGAGATTTTGAGAAACTGTTACTATTTATGCAGTACAGGTAGATGCCAGATAACATAGTATCAGTAACAAAGACGTATATTAGAATGTCAAACTTCATCTTCTCACTGTTATCTGTCATTACAGTCCTACGTTTTGATTAATTAAGTCAATTGATATGTATGATTATTTTTGAATATATACTGAAAATTTGATGTTAATACTGCTTTACTTGAGAGATCGATTATGAGAATAATCGGGATACGGAGGATGAAGATGAAGAAAAGGTTTACAAAATTAAAGGAAGAATATGAGAGGCTTGAACAGGAATATATGCAGGAAGTTGCCAGAAATCTTGACCTTGAATACAAATATAACACACTCTGTTCGGAATATGAAAATGATATTTCACAGAGAAAAGAAATTGAAGAACTGCATGAAAATACACGCAGACTAAAGCACGATATGAAAAATCATATTATGGTTATTGCGTCATATCTTAACAATAATGAGATAGAATCGGCAAAAGATTATCTGTCAGTGGTGTTAGATAATCTGAACAAGGTTTATTCATATATTCATACTGGAAACGAAATTATGAATTATATTATCAATACAAAATTATTATATGCGAGTAAGAATGATATCAAATTTAATGTCGAAATAGAAAATCTTGCATTCCACAGGATGAGAAGTGTAGATTTTTCATCATTACTGGGAAATGCACTGGATAATGCCATTGAGGCAAGCATGGATTTGAAAGAAAAATTCATCAGTATTGTCATAAAGAAAAAGCGAAATTATGACACTATACTTATCAAAAATAAAATTGAAAAATCTGTTCTCAATGAAAATCCGAAACTTGCTACATCGAAAGATGACAAAGAAAACCATGGTATTGGTTTGGAACAGATAAAGCTGCTGACAGAAAAGTATGATGGGTTGTTGGATATCTATGAAGAGAATGAAATGTTTTGTGTGAATATTATGATACCTTCGTAAAAGAAACAGTATAGAGGGATGGCTATACTGTTTTTTGTGCAATAAAACTTTTGACATTTATAATGAAAATGTGGATAAGGTGTGTTTTTTATCACAGAATCACTACAATTTATCCCACTTATATTGAAAAAAATAAAAAAATATATTAATTTATTGAGGAAAAGAGGTTATTTAAAAGTAACCGTATAGAAACTTATTTGATAAATCAATTTATATCAGGAAAAGAAGGCTATGATTATAGTAAAAAATGCAGTAAAAATTTTTGACAATGAAATACATGCCACAGACAATGTATCGTTTCACATTTCAAGTTGTGAAAAAGTAGGGCTGATTGGTGTAAATGGTGCCGGCAAAACAACATTAATCAGATTAATCTGTGGACTGTTAAGACCTGACAGCGGTTATATCAGGGTGTTTCGAAGAGAACCGTTAAGCTGGGACAAAACCATTGGAATGAAGATGGGAATGGTGTATGGACTTGGGGCGATTCTTGCAGGAAAAGGAAAGGTTTCGTTTGGATTTGATGCCCTTTCTTGCTTTGCCGGTTCGGGAAATCTTGACAGTGAACTCACTATCAAAAATAATTTTGAACTGATTCAAACAATCTATCGTATACCTCAAGATTTGTTTTGGAGTAGGTTTGATGAGCTTGATGAGGCTTTGGGTGTTAAAGAATATATGAATTATCATATCAATCAGCTTTCATTGGGACAGAAAATGAGGGCGGAGATTGCAAGTGTATTAATCTATGAGCCGGAGCTTTTGATATTGGACGAGCCTTTTGTTGGAATTGATGTTTCGGCGAAAGAAGCGATAAGGATGCTGTTAAAAAAATTATCCATGAATAAAAATACAACCATTATTTTGGCGACGCATAATGTCGAAGAAATTGAAAAGATATGTAACAGGGTGATGTTTCTTGACAGGGGCAAAATGATTTACGATGGCAGTTTTGACAAAATAAAATATTTACATGGCTGTATGAACACCATTAGTGTAGAGTTTGATGAGAAAATTCCAGACTTGCAGGATTTACCTATTGTTAAATATGAGATAGAAAATCACAGAATGAAAGCCTGGTATAACAGCGATATTGTTTCAGCAAAAGAGATAACAGCATTTATCGTTTCAAGATATAGAATCAAAGACTTGCTGATTCATAAGCCGACAATTGAAGAAATGATAAAGAGTATTTATGGGGGAATTAGCACATGAGCAGTCATATAAATCATCACTTGATTTCTGTAGAAAATATTTCAAAAAAATTTAAGAGACCCCGAAGTTTTAAAAAGGAAAATGGATTTATCAAAAATATATTTCAAAGGGACTATAAAAAGGCAGTTGATGATATCAGTTTTCAGATTGATGAAGGAGAGATGGTGGGACTGATAGGACCAAACGGTGCCGGAAAAACTGTGACTCTAAAAATGCTTTCGGGAATTTTAAGACCTGATAAGGGAAACATTGTCATTGCTGGTCTGAACCCATATAAAGACCGTAAAAAATACGTTGCCGGTATAGGTGTGGTTTTCGGTCAGAAAAGTCAGATTACTTATGACCTGACACCACTTGATACCTATGGTGTGTTAAAGAGCATTTACAAAATTCCTGACAATATTTATCAGGATAATCTTGAGCGGTTTTGCGACTTGCTTGAAGTGGGTGGATATATTAGCCAGCCGGTATATTCCGTGTCAATGGGACAGAAGGTAAGAGCAGAACTTGTATGTGCATTGCTGCATTCACCGAAGATATTGTTTCTTGATGAGGCAACGATTGGGATTGATGTCATCGGAAAAGAAAAAATACAGAAATGTTTAAGGGAGCTAAACAAGTCGGATAAGCTGACAATGATTTTTACATCACATGATATGAAGGATATTGAAAATACATGTGACAGGTTGATGATTATTGATGAAGGGAAGATGATATATGATGGCAGTAGGGAGCTGTTGTGTGAAAAGTACAGCAGTCAGAGAATTATGGAGGTTGAATTTGAAAAACCACAAAAGGATATCAGGCTTGACAATGTAATTTGTACGGATTCGGAGAATAATCCTATGTCTAAATATTTGCATTACAATCATTCAGATGTGGATTATAATGAGATGATTTTGAAACTGATGAACGAATATCCGGTAAAGGATATATCGATTCGGGAACCGGAGATTGAGTATATTATTCGGGAGATATATAAGAAAAATGGTAGAAACTTATAAGTTAGAGAGCATCAATGTGAAGTATTTTATGAGTTTGAATATTGAGGAATATGCAAGTAAAATTTGGCAAAAATATCAGATAATATTTGCGAGGAGAATCAGGCATGGAAGAGTATATTAAATTTGCAAAAATCAAATTTATCAGTAATTTTGAAAATAAATTAAATAATATTATCGAAATTTTGGAAACGCTTTTCTTTTTTGTGATTTACTGGTATGTCTTTAGGACGTTGTACGATGGAAAACAGACAATTGATGGAATCACATCTGGAATGGCAGTGACAGTCATGCTGTTATCCGTTGGATTTGATTATTCTTATTACAAAGGGAAGATGTATATACAGGAAAAAATGAGACAGGGAACATTGCTTGTTGAATTAATCAAACCGGTGGATTACCGGTTCAGATTGTTTTTTGAAGACATGGGAACTACATTATATTTTGTGATATTTAGGTATGTTCCGGTCGTGTTCATTGCAATGTTATTTGCAAAACTTGAAGGAACAAAAAGTGTCCTGTATTTTGTGTTATTTTTAATCAGCATTTTTCTTGGATATATTATCAGCTGGCTTTTCAATTTTGTATGCAATGAATTTGCATTTTTTACATTGAGTGTGTGGGGAATTGTCAGTATTAAAAATGCACTGATAGATATATTTGGGGGTGTGTTTGTTCCGGTGTGGTTTTTGCCGGAGTCAGTTAGGCATGGACTTATTTTTACTCCGATACTTTCCATTTATTATATTCCAATCAATCTGTATTTTGGATTATATAGTGGAATAAAAATATTTCTTGCAATTTTATACCAGCTTGCATGGATATTGATTCTTGCATGGATTTCGGACAAAGTCTGGAAAAGAGGAATTGACAAGGTAATCTTAAAGGGAGCGGGGTGATGAAAAATGGATTTGATACAGTTATTTTTAGCCTATGCGAAAACCGGTATAAAGACACGTTTTCAATATCATATGGATTCGTTCCTATTATCATTTGCTGTTTTTTTCAGGGAGGCCTCCTCCATATTTGGTGTATATTTTTTACTGCTTAAATTTGACACACTAGGCGACTGGAATATCAAAGAGATATTCTTTATGTTCAGCATTATATCGGCAACGTATTCGCTTTTTATCATGTTTTTTATGGTGTTTCGGGATTTTCCTGACTGGATTAAGCATGGTGATTTTGACAGAATCCTTTTAAGACCGAGAGGGATATTCGTTCAAATGCTGCTCAATGGCGCAGACTGGGTTGCAGCGCTTTCACATGGTGCTATTAGCGTTTTGATGTTTATTGTATCAGCAAATAGTGTAGGAATCAGATGGAATGCAACTAATATATTGTATTATATTGTGACAATCATAAGTGGAACTGTGATACAGGGAGCCATATTTGTATTTTTTTCAGCATTTAATTTTTATTTTTCAAAAAATCATGGTATTAAAGAATTTGTCTTTTGGAAGTCGAGACGATTTGCAACGTTTCCGCTTAGTATTTATGGAAGGGTGGTGCAGAACATATTGATGTTTGTTATTCCGTTTGCATTTGTGAATTATTTTCCGGCACAGTATCTGCTAAGGAAAAGTGATATGGCTGCATATCCGGCATATTATATGTATCTTTCCCCTGTGATAGCGGTAGTTAGTTTTACAATTGCGTATTTGTTTTGGAGATTTAGTCTGAGGTATTATCAATCTTAATTTTCATCAGGGTTTTATATAGATGAAATAAATGATAAGAATATAAAAAATAAAATATGAACAAGACAAGGAGGACATTATGATAGAGGTAAATAATCTTAGAAAAGAATTTAAAAAGACAATCAAAGAGCCGGGACTGAAAGGAAGTGTTAAATCACTCTTTCATCCGAAAACGGAAAAGATTGCGGCAGTCAAGGATATTTCTTTTGATATAGCGGATGGTGAAATTCTTGGTTTTATAGGACCGAATGGTGCCGGAAAATCAACTGTGATAAAAATGCTTACAGGTATACTGACGCCTACATCAGGCACATGTACAATTAATGGAAAAAATCCAACCCATAACAGGAAGAATTATGTAAGAGAGATTGGTGTCGTCTTTGGGCAGAGAACGCAGCTTTGGTGGGATTTGCCACTTCGAGAGACGTATGGAGTGCTAAAAGAAATCTATGAGGTTCCTGATGATAAGTTCAAAGAGCGAATGGATTTTTTAAATGAGGTATTAGAACTTGAAGATTTCATTACAAGTCCGGTGAGAACATTGTCACTTGGTCAGAGAATGAGAGCGGATATTGCAGCGTCATTGCTACATAGCCCGAAGGTGCTGTTTCTTGATGAGCCAACCATAGGACTTGATGTTGTTGTAAAGCACAATATACGAAATGCAATTGAGTATATCAACAAGAAAGAAAATACGACAGTCATTCTGACAACACATGACCTTGCAGATATAGAAATGCTTGCCAACCGCATTGTTATGATTGACAAAGGTTCCAACGTATTTGACGGAACAATTTCGGAGTTGAAAAGTAAATACGGACAGATTCGTGAGCTGAATTTTGATACAAATGATTCAGAGGCAAAAGAACGACTTGTCTATGCAAAACATTTTAAGGTAAACGAAGAGGATGTTATTGTAGAGCAGGAAGGAAATATGGTAAAGGTACGTTTTGATAGTTCTGTTATTCCAGTGTCAGACATGCTTACATATACACTTGGAAAAATCAAGGTAAATGATATTAGTGTCAAAGATGCCGATATCGAAGAAATCATAGCAAGACTCTACAAACATGAGGTAGGATAATCCCAAAATGCGAAGCATTTTTTTAAATGGATTATCCGTCATGCCGCCGTAGCAAAATAAGATGTACATTGCATCTTCGACGAGAAGCGGAGGGGGCAATACCTCTTGGTAGGATAATCCCAAAATGCGAAGCATTTTTTTAAAATGGATTATCCGTCATGCCGCCGTAGCAAAATAAGATGTACTTTTTTAAAAATAAAGATTGGAGGCTTTTAGTAAATATGAGAAAAAAATTGAAAATCTATCTCCCGTTTGTCAATGCAGGTATGCAGGAGACGGCAACGTACAGAACCAACTGGGTATTTTGGCAGCTTGGAAATATTCTCGGCTGTTTCATATCGTACTTTTTGTGGAGAGCGATATTTGTTTCAAGTGAAAATGGATCAATGAACGGATTTACAATGCCACAGATGATAGTATATATTTTTCTGATGTTTTTAACAACAACATTGATTAATAGCGGTGGAACATATGATATAGGTGAAGAGATAAGAGACGGTTCAATTTCGATGAGGCTTATCAAACCAATCAGCTATAATGCAACCTTTTTGTTCCAGGAGCTTGGTAACAAGATTATGACAGTCTGTGTTCTGATTATACCGTTAGTCGCAGGAGTGGAATTTGTAAGATACAGATTCACAGGTGAGGTGCAGTTTCATATATTGATGTTTTTACTGTATTTTTTAAGTGCTATATTTGCGTACTTGATTAATTTCTTTTTCAATATCTGTTTTGGATTTATTGCATTTGTCATTAAGTATTTATGGGGTGCCAATATGATGAAAAACTGCATTGTGGGATTTTTGTCAGGACAGATTATACCATTAGCATTCTTGCCGGAAATGGCAAAAAAAGTATTTTTGATACTGCCTTTTGCGTCACTTAATTATACACCTGTCATGATATATATGGGAATGTATACAGGGACAAAGATGTTGATGTATATTGGTTTACAGATGTTCTGGGTGTTGTTTTTCTGGGGATTGTCAAAACTATTGTGGTCAGTTGCAATTAAACATTTGTCGGTGCAGGGAGGCTGAACTGTTTGATTTAGTGAGAGGTTAAAAGTTTTTAGAAAAGGATGTGAAGTCATGAAACAAATCAAAAGAATGATGCGGATGCATAGGATTTTTGTGACACAAGAGCTAAAAAGAATGTTAGAATATAAGGCGAATTTTGTGGTCGGAGTCATTGCATTTCTTTTAGGGCAGATTACAAATATCCTGTTTATATGGATAATATTTTCACAGATTCCAAATCTGATGGGATGGAATATCAACCAGATAGTTTTTATTTACGGATTTTCTTTGATACCTAAAGGAATTGACCATTTGTTTTTCGATAATCTATGGATGATTGGTCATTTTTATGTGAGCCGTGGTGAGTTTGATAAATACTTGACAAGACCTGTCAATACACTATTTCATGTTCTCGTTGAAAGATTGCAGATAGACGCACTTGGAGAACTGATTATGGGAATTTCATTGATTTGCGTGAGCATACCAAAAGTATCAATTAAGTGGAGTCTGCAAAAAGGAGTTCTCACTATTGTTGCAATTATATTTGCGACATTTATCTATACAGGAATTAAAATTGGAACTGCTGCCATAGCATTTTGGACAAAGAAAAGCGGAAATATCACTTATATGTTTTATATGGTAAACGATTTTGCAAAATATCCGGTAACAATTTATAACAATACAGTACGTGGAGTCATTACATATATTATACCATTTGCATTTACGGCATTTTATCCCGCAAGCTATATCCTTACAAATGCAAATCCATTATATAATGTCGGGATGACAGTAGTGATTTCAATTGTGCTGATGACAATTGGAATTATAATATGGAATATGGGAATACGGGCATATGAAAGTGCAGGATCGTGAGATTTTCAATATAAAAATTGTTAAATAGAAATTTCAAATGTATAAGCCATGTGAATTAACCATTAAAAATAGAATATTAATTCAGATTATTGGAGATTTTAATTGCTATACTTTTCAAAAATATATATTTATGTTATCATAAAAACTGTGATATTAAACTAATTACAGTGAAATGATGAAAAAAATATTATTTTTATGGAGATATGGAGAGCAGCATTGTGCGAAGCATCAGTAAGGATTAAGGGGGCAAAATACTTTTATCCCCCAACTTCATATATTTAAGAGTAAGTAAAGAAAGGAAAATGCAGATTCAATATCTGATATATGCAATGGTGAGATTTTATGATTTCAGAAAAAATGAAAGTATTTGTAGAGGGAAGTTCTGTCATAAGAGCAATGTTTGAGGAAGGAAAGAGAATGGCTGACATTTACGGGGCGGAAAATGTATATGATTTTAGTCTTGGCAATCCGAATGTACCTGCACCAAAGGAAGTCAATCAGGCAGTTATTGATGTGATTAATGAGGAAAACAGTGTACATGTACATGGCTATATGAGCAATTCCGGTTATGAGGATGTCAGAAAAGCAGTAGCTGATAGTCTTAATAGAAGATTTGAGACAAATTTCAATGAATCCAATATTGTAATGACAGTAGGAGCTGCAGGCGGATTGAATGTGATTTTAAAATCTATTTTAAATCCTGCAGATGAAGTGATTGCATTTGCTCCATATTTTGGGGAGTATCGTTCTTACGTTGGAAATTATGATGGAAATCTTGTGGTCGTTTCAGCAGATACAAAAGAGTTTCAGCTGAACCTAGAGGAACTTAAAGAAAAGATTACAGAAAAAACAAAGGCAGTGATTGTCAACAATCCAAACAATCCTTCCGGTGTTGTATATTCTGAGGAGACAATAAAGAAACTTGCAGAGGTTTTGAATCAAAAGCAGAGTGAACTTGGAACTTCAATTTATCTGATTTCAGATGAACCATATAGAGAACTTGTCTATGATGGAGTGGAGGTTCCTTATCTCACAAAATATTATAATAATACAGTAGTAGGATATTCGTATAGTAAATCACTTTCATTGCCGGGTGAACGTATAGGATATCTTGTGATTCCTGACGAGGTGACAGACAGTGAACAGTTAAAATCAGCAGCCAATGTTGCGACTAGAATATTAGGATTTGTCAATGCACCTTCACTTATGCAGAGGGTAGTGGCGAGATGTGTTGATGTGGAGGTAGATGTAGAGCCTTATAACAAAAACAGAGAACTATTATACACTAGTTTGGTGGAATATGGTTTTGAGTGTATCAAACCACAGGGGGCATTCTACATGTTTGTAAAAACACCGGGAGATGAAAAAGAATTTGTTGCAGCAGCAAAGAAACATAATATCTTGATAGTGCCGGGAAGTTCATTTGCGTGTCCGGGATACGTGAGAATCGCTTATTGTGTATCCTATGACACAATCAAAAATTCATTGCCGGGATTTAAGAAACTTGCAAAAGAATTTGGATTAACCGAGTAATAATAAATAATTTAACATTGAATTTGAATTATACTGGTAACAGTAAGAAAAGAGGTAGCATATGAAAACATGGAGAGACAATGTAAGAAAGGTGGTACCTTATGTACCGGGAGAGCAGCCAAAACGCAAAGTTATCAAACTCAATACAAATGAAAATCCATATCCTCCATCACCGAAAGTAGAAGAAGCTCTGCAGGGATTTGATGCGGAATGTTTAAGGCTTTATCCTGACCCAGACTGCTTTAGCCTTAGAACAGTGTTAGCAGAGTATTATGGATTTGAGCCGGAAAATGTATTTGTGGGAGTAGGTTCAGATGATGTTATTTCAATGGCATTCATGACTTTTTTTAACTCTGACAAACCGATTCTATTTCCGGATATTACCTATTCATTTTACAGTGTATGGGCTGATTTACACAAAATTCCATATGAGACAGTTGCAGTTGATGAAAACTTTAAAATAATAAAAGAGGATTTTTACAGGGAAAATGGTGGTGTCATATTTCCTAATCCGAATGCACCGACAGCAATCTGTGAAACGCTTGAATTTGTGAAGGATATCTTGGAAAACAATCGCGATGTTGTAGTGATTGTCGATGAGGCATATATTGATTTTGGAGGAGAATCTGTATTAGAGCTGACAAGAGAATATGACAATCTGTTAGTTGTTCAGACATTTTCAAAATCCCGTTCGATGGCGGGCATGAGAATCGGATATGCCATAGGAAACCAAGAATTGATAAAGGCAATGAATGATGTGAAATTTTCATTTAACTCCTATACCATGAACCAAAGTGCGTTGTATATTGGTGGTGAGGAAGTGAAGGACGATGAATATTTTAAAAAAACAACACAAAAAATCATTGCAACAAGAGAAAAAACAAAAGAACGTTTGAAAGAGCTTGGCTTTGAATATACTGATTCAAAGGCAAATTTTCTCTTTGTGACACACAAGACAAAAAAAGCAAAAGACATTTTTGAAGATTTAAAGCAAAAAGATATATTTGTCAGATATTTCAATCTTCCAAGAATTGACAACTATCTAAGAATAACAATTGGAACAGATGAGGAAATGGATTCACTTATAACCGCACTTAAAGAGATATTGTAATCTATCAAGAAAAGATTAATGGGTTAAATTTTGCCCCAGACCTTCGGTCTGGGGCATTATGTGGTTTAAAGAGGTTCTCTTTTTGTTATTTGAACTGATTTGTCTTCTCATCATATGAGTAATTAATCGCATGCATCTTTCCAACCAAATCGTTGATATCTATATTGTTTGATGAACAAAAATCGGAAAGATACGAATAATTATCGCGCAACTGAGTGTTTACATAACTGAGGAGAATAGCAGGATCTTTTGGTAAATTATTGATTTCCATTTTTATAACCATTCCTTTCAAAAAAATTACATAGAATATTATTTGATTTAAATTTATTATTGTAAGCTTTTTCAATAAATAAAAATATACCGCTTAAGTTATAGTATATAGTATACCCCTAAATTTGATGTTTAGTCAAATAATATTCATATATTTTACTTGCAACATGGAAATTTTCAATGTATACTCTATAAAAGAAAAATATAAGTAACAAGAAAATTTGAAGTAAAAAAGACTGGGAAAGGAGCAGGTTGTTTTTATTTATTTAACTGGATAAATAAAAATAATATAAGAGACAATGGAAAAAATAGCAAGTTTTACGATTAATCATTTAAAACTGGAACCTGGTATATATGTGTCTAGACGTGATTATATAGGTGATGAGGTGATTACAACATTTGACCTTAGAATGACAAGACCAAATTTTGAACCTGTAATCAATACTGCTGAAATTCACACATTGGAACATCTTGGAGCAACATTTTTAAGAAATCATAGTGAGTGGGGAAAAAAGGTAATATATTTTGGACCTATGGGATGCAGGACAGGATTTTATCTCTTACTTGCAGGCGAACTTGACTCAAAAGACATTGTTGATCTTGTGAGAGAAATGTTTACTTTTATGGTTGCGTTTGAAGGAACAGTTCCGGGAGCATCAGCAAGAGATTGTGGTAATTATCTAGATATGAATCTGAATATGGCAAAGCATGTTGCAAAGCGGTATCTGGAAAATACACTTACGAATATTGACGAGAAGCATTTAGTGTATCCGGAGTAAATTGCAATATCAAACTGAGAAGTATAAATTGAAACATAAGTATAAAACATAATTAAAAAGTATAGAACGAAAAGCGGATGTAAGATAGGAAACCGCATATAAAGAGAAGTTACAAAACAGAAAGGAAATCTGCTTCAATAGTAGAAATGGTATGAGAATGAGCGCTTATAAGATAATAGGGATAATAGGAGCCATGGATGAAGAGGTAGCAAAATTAAAAGAATGCATTGAAGATGTTGAAATAAAAACATTTGCCTCGATGGAATTTTACAAAGGAAGGATATCGGAAAAAGAGATTGTGATTGTCCGTTCGGGAATAGGCAAGGTAAATGCAGCAGTATGTGCACAGATTCTAGTAGATCAGTATCATGTTTCGGCCATAATTAATACAGGTATTGCAGGTTCTCTTAACGCAGACATCAATATTGGAGATATTGTACTATCGAAAAATGCATTGCAGCATGATGTCGATGCGGTTGCGTTTGGTTATGATCTGGCAGTTATTCCAAGAATGGAGACCTCTATATTTGATGGAGACGAAAATCTGATAAAGATCGCGAAGGAAGTATGCAAAGAAAAATTGAATGACATCAATGTGTTTGTTGGAAGAGTGGTAAGTGGCGACCAGTTTATCTCAGAAAAAGCAAAAAAGGAATGGCTTATAGAGAATTTTAATGCGGATTGTACAGAGATGGAAGGTGCAGCAATAGCCCAGACAGCATATCTTAATCATATTCCTTTTCTTATTATAAGAGCAATTTCTGATAAAGCAGATGACAGTGCACATATGGATTATCCGGAATTTGAAAGTATGGCGATTAAGAATTCTGTTTTGATATTAAAATCGATAATAGAGAAGATATAGTACAGAAATACAATCATTCAGTGAATAAGCTCATCAACGGTGACAAATTCATATCCCTCTTTCGTAAGTTTATCTACAATGATAAGAGCTGCATCAACTGAAGTTTCGAAAATATCATGAAGCAAAATGATGTCGCCATCTTTTACACATGATAATATATGTTTTACAATAGAGTCAGTATTTAAAACGCTCCAGTCTCTTGGATCAACAGTCCATAGTACAGGTGTAAGGTTCGTCTCGGCCTCCAGTGATTTTGGAAGTGAACCGTATGGAGGCCTTATATACTGAACTTTTTTTCCGGTACACTCTTCTATTATCTCATTTGTTTTAGAAATTTCTTCGGTTGCTTTGTTTTCGGTTATACATGTAAGCTGTACATGGGAAAATGTATGATTGCCTATTACATGTCCGTCCTCACTCATCTTTTGGAGGATTTCAGGATGTTCGACTGCATTTACGCCAATTACAAAAAAAGTTGCTTTTACACCTCTTTGTTTGAGACCTTCAAGAAGTTTTAGGGTATATACAGGATGAGGTCCGTCATCAAATGTGAGGGCAACACGTTTTTTTTCATTTAGTGATGGGAGATTGTTGTCTGTATTATTAGTATTGTGATTGTCGTGCTTTTTAGTTAAAACTTTATCAGCAACAGTTGTGATAAAGTTTGTTGCAGAATTTTGCCAAATTATATTGATAATCATTAAAAGAAAAAATGTGGAGATAATAATAAAATGCAGATGGTTATTTTTTTTCATAGCAAGACACCTATTGTAATCTCATAGTCAGAGTTGAGATTAAAAAATTTATATTATTAAATTATATGCTTTAAATAAAGTTAGATGAACAATAAAATCGATTTTGTAAAAAATAATTAAAGGTTAAGCATTAGAGTGAAACATATTTATAGAAGGGGCAGAATGGAAAATAAGGAAACTAATATTAAAAATATAAAAATCCGGGTTTGCAAAAATGTAATTAGAAAGTATTTTTTTATTACATTTGCAGCAATAGGATATGGTGGGGGGATTGCAATATTTCTTGATAAGAATAATCTTGTACCGGGAGGAGTCAGTGGACTTTCCATCATTATTAACCGACTGACAGGAATCAATACAGGAACGATTATTTTTATTATCAATATTCCCATTGTTATTTTAGGAATATACAAATTGGGTTTTTCTGTTATGGCAGATTCTATATATGCGATTATTATTTCAAGTGCGGCGGTTAATTTTTTAGAGAGTTTAAAACCTGTTACAAACGATACTTTTATAGCAGCAGTCATGGGAGGCGTAATCGTTTCGTTTTGCCTGGGTATTATTTTAAAAGAAGGAGCAACCACAGGAGGAAGTGATATTATAGTGATGATTATAAAATCAAAGTATCAATATCTGAAAACAGGGGTGATTTTTCTCATAGCAGACATAATCGTCGTTCTAATGTCTGCATTTACATTTGATAATATTGACTATGCATTTTATTCGGCTTTAACAGTAGTAACATCATCTGTAATTTTGGATATGGTTTTATATGGAAGAGATGAGGCAAGACTTTTATATATTGTGTTTAAGAATTCTGAAAATGAAGATATACTAGCGGGGAGGCTTCTAGTAGAACTTGATGTCGGGGTAACGTATTTGAGAGGATATGGAGTGTATAAAAATAAAGATAAAAAAGTAATCATGTGTGCAATTCACAAAAAACTTCTTCCAAAGGCAAAGGAAATAGTAAAAGAGATAGATGATGAGGCATTTATGATAGTCACATCAGCGAATGAAATCATAGGAGAAGGATATAAAAGCCATTATGCAAAAACTCTGTAAAAATAGAAGATGTTGATTGTGAATACTAATGAGAAATATTTTGTTGACAAAACGGTATAAAATTGGTATCCTTTATTTAGGAACAAAGGCGTTTCTCCAATGGGTGGAGAGCGTCTTTTTTTAGCAGAATGCTAATTTATTATGTATTATGTAATGGAGGAAAGGCTGATGAAGTATACGAAGCAGGAAATTCTCGATATGATTGAAGAAGAGGATGTTGAGTTTATAAGACTGCAATTTACAGATATGTTTGGAAGCTTGAAAAATGTTGCTATCACTGTAAGCCAATTAGAAAAAGCATTAGATAACAAGTGTATGTTTGATGGCTCTGCGATAGACGGCTTCACAAGGATAGAAGAGTCGGATATGTATCTTTATCCGGATTTATCAACATTTACTATTTTTCCATGGAGACCACAGCAGGGAAAGGTTGCAAGGTTTATATGTGATATTCACAGGCCGGACGGAACGCCGTTTGAAGGAGATTCGAGGTATATTCTCAAAAAAGTTTTAAAAGAAGCAGAAGACATGGGATATACCTTTAATGTGGGACCGGAATGTGAATTTTTCCTTTTTCATGCAGATGATTATGGAAATCCGACAACAGTTACACATGAAAAAGCAGGATATTTTGATTTGGGACCAATTGATTTGGGAGAAAATGCAAGAAGAGATATGGTTTTAAACTTGGAAGAAATGGGATTTGAGATCTTAAAGTCTCACCATGAAATTGCACCAGGACAGCATGAAATAGATTTTAAATATGATGATGCACTTACAACTGCTGATAATATTATGACATTTAAGCTGACAATTAAGTCAATCGCAAAAAGACATGGACTTCATGCGACATTTATGCCTAAACCAAAATCAGGAATTAATGGCTCAGGAATGCATATTAACCTGTCACTTCACAAAGATGGAAAAAATATATTCTGGGATGAGTCAGATAAAAACGGGCTTAGTAAAGAAGCATACAGTTTTATAGCTGGAATTATGAAGCATATCAAAGGTATGACAATCGTTACAAACCCATTAGTAAATTCGTATAAGAGACTTGTGCCGGGATATGATGCTCCGGTCTATATAGCATGGTCAACAACAAGTAAGAGTCCTTTGATTAGAATTCCGTCTTCACAAGGTGAAAATACAAAGATTGAACTTCGGTGCCCTGATCCGGCGGCAAATCCGTATATGGTACTTGCTCTGTGCCTGGCAGCAGGTCTTGATGGAATAAAAAATCAGCTTGTGCCACCGGAAAATGTTGATGTGAATATTTTTGAGATGACAGAAGCAAAGAGAATAGAGGCAAAGATAGACCATCTTCCAGAGAATTTATGTGATGCTATAGAAAAATTTGAGGAGGATGAATTTGTAAGGAATGTGCTTGGAGAACATATTTCTAAAAACTATATCAGTGCAAAGAAAAAAGAGTGGCAGGAATACAGAACACAGGTCACAAATTGGGAAATAGAACAATATTTGCATAAATTTTAGTGGTGCTGTATTTGCTGACCGGAGGTGATAG
This sequence comes from uncultured Lachnospiraceae bacterium, assembly GCA_902786365.1. Taxonomy (GTDB): domain Bacteria; phylum Bacillota; class Clostridia; order Lachnospirales; family Lachnospiraceae; genus Bovifimicola. The sequence goes on from CADACD010000002.1 coordinate 122,668, forward strand.
CACATGATAGAGATTTTAGTTGTATTTCCAAAACAGGAGGATGCCAGAGGAATCAAGAATCTTCTTATGCGAAATGGATATAATGTTACTGCTGTGTGTACGTCCGGAGCTCAGGCTATGTCAATCATAGATGATATGGATTATGGTATAGTAGTATGTGGTTATAAAATCAATGATATGTTATATTCAGAGTTGTTTGAAAATATGCCGGATACTGTTCAGATGCTTCTCATTGCATCAAGAGTCAAACTGGAAAATGGTGTCTGTGAAGGGGTTGTAAGTGTGGAGATGCCATTGAAAGCATATGATTTGATTAATACTCTGGAAATGATGACACAAGCTCTCAGAAGAATTAAGAAAAAAGGCAAAGATAAACCTAAGGAGAGAAACGTAGCGCAAAAAGCAATTATTGATGAGGCAAAAAAGATATTGATGGAAAGCAGGAATATGACAGAAGAAGAGGCGCACAGGTATATCCAGAAAAACAGTATGGACAGTGGAAACAGTATGGTAGAAACCGCCAGAATGATACTGCATATTATGCACTAGTAGATAAAATAATAAGTACAAACTGTCAATTTTTTTTAAATGGATATTCGACAGAAAATATTAGAAAAGAAAGGAAACAAAAATGTACAAAATTAATGACAATTATTTAAAGTTACCGGGAAGCTATTTATTTTCAACAATAGGAAAAAAGGTCAGAGCATATAAGGCTGCTAATCCTGACAGGAATGTGATAAGTCTTGGAATTGGTGATGTTGCACTGCCGCTTGCACCTGTTGTAATAGATGCAATGCATGGGGCAGTAGATGAGATGAGTAAAGCAGAAACATTCAAAGGGTATGCACCGGATTTAGGATATGAATTTTTGAGACAGGCAATTGCTGATAATGATTATAAGGCAAGAGGTGTTGATATAGCAATTGATGAAATATTTATAAGTGACGGGGCAAAAAGCGATTCGGGAAATATTGGAGATATATTCTCAGTTGATAATAAGATAGCGGTTTGTGATCCGGTTTATCCTGTATATGTTGATACAAACGCTATGTCAGGAAGGACAGGAGATTACATAGAGGAGACACAAAGATGGAGTAATGTTATCTACATGCCTTGTACGAAAGACACAAATTTTGCACCTGAAATCCCAAATGAGGAACCGGATATTATATATCTCTGTTTCCCAAACAACCCGACAGGTTCAACGATTACGAAAGATGAACTGCAAAAATGGGTTGATTATGCGATAAAAATAGGTGCTGTCATAATATATGATGCGGCATATGAGGCGTATATATCAGAAGAAAATGTTCCACATACGATTTATGAGTGTGAGGGAGCTAAATCGTGTGCCATAGAACTTAGAAGTTTTTCAAAGAATGCGGGATTTACAGGTACAAGACTTGGTTTTACAGTGATACCAAAAGAATTGAAATCAGGAGATGTATCACTGAATAGTCTCTGGGCCAGAAGACATGGAACAAAGTTTAATGGTGCGCCATACATTATTCAGAAAGCCGGTGCGGCAATCTATACTGAAGAGGGTAAAAAGCAGACTGCCGAACAGGTTGCTTACTATATGAATAATGCAAGGGTAATAAGAGAAAGCCTGACAGAGGCAGGATATTCTGTATCAGGTGGGGTTAATGCGCCTTATATATGGTTAAAGACACCTGATAATATGACTTCATGGGAGTTCTTTGATTTGCTGCTTGAAAAAGCAAATGTTGTAGGTACACCTGGTTCAGGTTTTGGACCGAGTGGAGAAGGATATTTTAGACTGACAGCATTTGGAAGTTATGAAAATACACTGAAGGCGCTTGAAAAAATTAAAGCATTATAAATTTTTGAAGTATGTTTTGATGTAAGGTTAAAGCTAACGAACATATATTTTTGAATTGAATTAGAACCATTGTTTTGGCAATTAACTGCAATTGCTAAGGCGATGGTTTTATATATTGTATATTTTTGATTAAGCTGTCATGAACATAAAAATGAAACAGATATATGAACGGTAATTATATATGTTACGAAATAATGAAAAATAAAAAAATAAATGGATAAATTTACAACAATGTGGTAATATTTACTATATATACAAGAAAAATTTGGAGATGATAGAATAGATGAATAGTAGTGCGAAGACAAAAACGACACTTGAACTATTAACAGAAAAGTGTGATGATATTAAACATCAAAAAAAATTAATTACCAAAGATTTTGAAAATTTAAAAGATATAGTAAAAAAATCTGGGATTGTATGTCTTGTATGTTTTTTAATACAGGTTATAATTGTTGGCTCATTTCTAAGTAGTAAGAATGCGTCGGTTTATGCACTAGGAAGGTTTCTGACACCTTTTATACTTATGATTTTTTTGATAGCTCTTTATATTTTTTTAAATAGAGGATTTGATTTCTTTGTTAATGTAGACACCAAATATTCAAAGAAACTTGCAAAGAAATTGGACAGATTTACGGTTACAGAAAAATTGGATGATTTAAATAATGCAATAATGAGACTTGAGTTAGAGATTAAGAGACAGGAAGACAGCATTTACGAAAGAAATTATCTAAGTACAGGAATAATTGAAGATACTTATGTCAATCAGATGGATGTTGCAAGTGCTTTTTATTCACAGCCTCAAACAGTAAATTACAATTCAGCAAATAATTACAATTCAGCATCAGAAGATTACAGTGTAACGAACAATTATCATACGGTAAATAGTTATCATGCAACAAGCAGCGATAATATGAAAAATTTATCTTCTGATATTGAAAATGAAGATGATTTGGAGATAGAGTTCATTGATGATTTTGGAATAGAATTTATTGATGATGGACAAGACAATAATACAACTCAATCCAATGGCATAATGAATGAAAGTGAAAGAGTAAATGAAAATGATGATTATATGTTTGATATGCTGATTAAAAGAGCAGAGGTTCAGCAGAGGGTAAAAGCTGAGGAAGTACCGGTGGGAGTGATGAAAACTTCATCATTAACAGGAGAAAATAGTAAATCGGGTAATAGAAATACTGTGAAGAATAGTGGCATAGATGATATATTAAATGGATTGGACAAAATTGGATTGTAATGTAATTATAGGAATTATATCCATATAAACATGTGATTAGTTAGATATTTTTTGACAAGATTATTTTCTTGATAAATATATAAGTGAATAAATGCATAAAAGTAGATAATTTTGAAAAGATAAAATTGTTAAGATTTTACTAAATTTTAAAAATGCAGAAGATAATATTGACAAATTATCAAGAATATATTATATTTCTAGTATCTTAATTAATATAAATAAGGAGGATGAAAAAGTGATTAAGAAATTATTAGCAGTTTCAGTTTCAGCAGTTATGATGCTTGCAATGTCAGTTAGTGCATTTGCAGCAGGCTCAGTAAACACAAGCGAACAAAAGATTTTAGACGAGTTGAATGCAAAGAATGTGCCAGCGAAGTATGTTTCACAGGCAAAGAACTATGTTGAGAAGGATGGCGTCGATATCACAGAAGCACAGGCAAAAGAGATTATCGCTCATATTGATGCAGCAGATAAAATATTATCAGATGCTGGAATCACAGTTGCAGATTTAAAGAAAGACAGAGCTACTCTTGAGAAGGTTGTTGAGGAAGCTAAGAAGGCAGCTCAGGTGCTTAATCTTATTTTAACTTTTAACTATACTACATATGAAGTGACTGTTGTAGATGCGTCAGGTAAGACAGTTGCAGTAATTAACTCTACTACAACTAAGAAAACAGGCGCTGATTCAATGTCAACAGTTGCAGTAGTTTCAGTTTTAGGTTTAGCAGTTGCTACATTAGCTGTAGTTACAAAGAAGAATGCAGAAGCATAAAAATCATTTTGCTAAAAGATTGAATAGAATAATGGCATATATTTATGTGCCATTATTTTTTTCATTTTTAGCATATGGGGTAACATATTTAATGGCATCAGATGTAATTGATATGGCAGTTAATCTGGTATCTCTTATTTCTGCTGACAAAGCGCCTGATTTTAGTAATGAAAATAATTCGATATTTGTAAAAGATGCCGTTGAGGTTGTAGAAGAAGACGGAGTACAAACAGTTAAGCGAGCTGATGTAGGTATGGCGGATTATGGTGATTTATATGCTTATGTCAGATGTACAAGAATTGCCCTTGATGCACCGGTTTATTATGGAGATGATGATGCTATCCTGAAAAAAGGTGTAGGACAGGATTTCGCCTCTTCACAGCCTGGATTTGGAAGATTGATAGTTTTATGTGCACATAATAATATGTATTTTAATGCACTTAAAAATATTGAGATAGGTGATATCGTTGAGATAGAAACAAGTTATGGAACATATAGCTATGAGATAAAAGAGACAAAAATTTTAAATGAAAATGACAGTTCGGCATTTGATTATGCAATTGACCATGAACAGTTAGTGATGTATACCTGCTATCCGTTTGACATGCTTGCACATACGCCAAACAGATTTTTTGTATATGCTGATTTGATTTCGGGACCGGTATTTGTTGATTAGTAATCATTTAATGGGAGCCGTATAAGGATTAAATTTGAAAATGATACAAAGATATAATGGAAGATTTTTGCCTTGATTGTTAGGAAAATTAGAAAGGTATAGAATAAAATGAAAAAATCATCAGTAAGAACAGTTATTTGTATACTTGCGAGTATGCTGCTTTCGATTTTTGTGTCTGTACTTGCTATTATGCTTTCCGTTGAGCTTGGTTTTGCAACGAACAATTCGCTTGCTATAGCACTTGATGAAGTGAAATATTATGAAAGATTATATGAAGATTTTATGGACAAGTGTGAATCAGTTGTCATTCCTGATGGATTGGGAGCAGAAGTGTTTGATGGAGTATTTACCGTTGAACAATTGAAAAGCGATGGAAATGCATATTTGAATGCACAATTAAATAGTACAGTTTACAAAATAAATCTTGATTCTTATAAAACAAAACTTACAATCAATATTAAGGAATATGTAGAGAAGAACCAACTTGTTGCGGATGGAAATGAAGATGAAATCATAGAGGCTATCACAGATAATATTATGGATTATTATATCAAGATGATAAGTATACCATATGCATCTACGATAGGTTCAATATTTAGAACAATTTCAGCATATTTTCCATATGTGTTTTTTGCGATGCTGATATTTGCAATTATTACCATATGGATTATCAATAAGCAGAATCCACATAAGAAAAATAGAGTTTTCAGATATTTGGCATATGCAATAATGTCAGGAGCAATCACAACATTGGTTCCTCCGATTTACTGTATTTATACAAATTTTTATACAAAGATACAGGTTTATCCGGGGTATTTGTATGATTTTATTGTGAGATATATAGAAAATGGAATTAGAATTATGCTGATTATCGGAATCATTCTTTTTATAGTTGCGATAGCGATGATAGCACTCAGCACTTATATCAAATATAAATATATACATGTAAAGCATCATCACCATCATCATTCAAGTGATGATAGTGAAGCATAAAAATTGATAAAATAATTGACAATAATAAAAAAGTGTTGTATTATAATCCAAGAACAAAGGCGTTCTAACTTATTAGGTTAGTGCGTCTTTTTTTTGTTTGTCATTATTATATATTAAATGCTATGAAAGAGACTGGAACAAATGATACCTGACAGGGAAGTGATGCCATAGACTGAGAGCATCATTCAGTGGAGCCTTGAACCGGAACACTCTGGAGCAGATTTATTGAAAGACAGTTCTATAGGAATTGCTATATGTAATTAAGCAATTGAAATATAGTTGTTTGAGTTTATATATTGAAAAAAATGTTGATTAGATAAATACGTTGCACGCGTTAAGTGATGAAGAGTGGAAGATATGATGTATATTTTCTGAATGTGGGTGGTACCACGGATTATGTTAATTCGTCCCAAGATACAATTTGATTAGTATCTTGGGATATTTTTATTTGACAGATATGCTATGACAGGAAAATTTTATTGTAAGAATAAGCTAAGCCGGAAAGGAAAATGGAGGGAAAGTGACATGAAACAGGAAAGTATTTACAGAGACTTCACACTTGATAAATTGAGTGAGTCAGATATAGGAAAAGAGATAAAAATAGCAGGATGGATAGAGAATATTCGTGATCATGGAGGGGTATCGTTTATAGATTTGAGAGACATGTATGGTGTTGTACAGGTCGTACTTAGAGATACAAGTTTGCTAGATGGTCTTGTAAAGGAAGATTGTGTATCAGTAAAAGGTCTTGTGGAGAAGCGTGATGAGGAAACATATAATCCTAAGATACCTTCAGGTACAATAGAGGTAGAGGCGCATGCAATAGAGATACTCGGAAAAGTATACAGTATGCTTCCGTTTGAAATTCAGACATCAAAGGAAATCAGAGAGGATTTGAGATTAAAATACAGATATCTTGACCTTAGAAACCAGAAAGTAAAAAATAATATGATTTTCCGTTCTAATGTGATATCCTTTTTAAGACAGAAAATGTCAGAAATGGGATTTTTGGAAATTCAGACACCGATTCTCTGCGCATCTTCTCCAGAGGGAGCAAGAGATTACATTGTTCCATCAAGAAAATACAAAGGAAAGTTTTACGCACTGCCACAGGCACCACAGCAGTATAAACAGCTTTTGATGGTATCAGGATTTGATAAATATTTTCAGATTGCACCTTGCTTCAGAGATGAGGATGCGAGAGCAGACCGTTCACCGGGAGAATTTTATCAGCTTGATTTTGAGATGAGTTTTGCAACACAGGAAGATGTGTTTGAAGTTGGTGAAGAGGTGTTAAGCGCAACATTTGAAAAATTTGCACCAAAAGGTTATCAGGTGACGAAAGCACCGTATCCGGTTATCAGTTACAAACAGGCAATGCTGGAATTTGGAACTGATAAACCAGACCTTAGAAATCCTTTAAGAATTATAGATGTTACAGAATTTTTTAGCAGATGTACTTTTAAGCCGTTTCATAACAAGACGGTAAGAGCGATAAAAGTTCATGCAGCAATGTCAAAAGGTTTCCATGAAAAACTGCTTTCATTTGCTACGTCCATCGGAATGGGAGGACTTGGTTATCTTGAGGTGATGGAGGATTTGTCATACAAAGGACCGATTGATAAATTTATTCCTGATGAGATGAAGAGTGAGCTTATGGAGCTTGCAAAATTAGAAGTCGGTGATACCATCTTTTTCATTGCAGACAGAGAAGCAAGGGCAAATTATTATGCCGGATGTATTAGAACAGAACTTGGTCAGAAACTTGATTTGATAGAAAAAAATGCTTATCGATTCTGCTATATCAATGATTTCCCGATGTTTGAGTATGATGAGGAAGAAAAGAAGATTGGATTTACGCATAACCCATTTTCAATGCCACAGGGTGGACTGGAAGCATTAAATACCAAAAATCCTCTTGATATTCTTGCGTATCAGTATGATATTGTATGTAACGGTGTTGAGTTATCATCAGGTGCGGTGCGAAATCATGATATGGAGATTATGGAGAAAGCATTTGAGATAGCAGGCTACAGTAAGGAGGAGTTAAAAAGCAAGTTTGGAGCATTGTATAATGCATTCCAGTATGGTGCACCGCCTCATGCAGGAATGGCTCCGGGTGTTGACAGGATGATAATGCTTCTCAAAAATGAGGAAAATATAAGGGAAGTAATCCCATTCCCGATGAGTGCAACAGCACAGGATTTGATGTGTGGAGCACCGGGAGAGGTAACAGAACATCAGTTAAGGGAAGTGCATATCAAGGTAAGGGATTAAAACAGGTTAAAAATCGGAATTTGGATAAATTTGAGTAAAGTTATGATAAGTGTATATGGAAATGGAGGTAAAATTATGGCAAACGTAATATCAGATGAGACAATTGAGTATGTCGGAATACTTGCAAAATTAGAGCTGAATGATGAAGAAAAAGAAAAAGCAAAATTAGATATGGCAAGTATGTTAGATTATATTGATAAACTGAATGAACTTGATACAACAGATGTGGAGCCAATGAGCCACGTTTTCCCGGTTAATAATGTGTTTAGAGAGGATATTGTGACAAATGACGATGACAGGGAGAACATATTAAAAAATGCTCCTGAGGAAAAAAATGGAATGTTCAATGTTCCGAAAACATTTGATTAATTTTTTGACAGGAGGGAAGTTTTAAGATGGATATTTTAGATTATACAGCCGTTGAACTATCAGATAAAATTAAAAAAAAGGAAGTATCTGTAAAAGAGACTGTGATGGCTGTTTTTGACAGAATAGATAAAATGGAAAGTGAACTAAATTGTTACGTTGAACTAGACAGATGTAGGGCACTAGAGAGCGCACAAAAGGTGCAGGAAAAGATTGATAATGGAGAGATTACTGGAGAACTTGCCGGTGTTCCGGTTGCCATTAAAGATAATATATGTACAAAAGGAATACCTACTACATGTTCATCAAAAATATTAAAAAATTTCGTTCCGACATTTTCGGCACAGGCGGTTATTAATCTGGAAAATGCGGGAGCAGTCATTATCGGCAAGACAAACATGGATGAGTTTGCCATGGGATCTACAACAGAGACTTCTTGTTATGGTGCAACGAAAAATCCATGGAATACAGAGCATGTTCCGGGCGGTTCATCAGGCGGTTCAGCAGCAGCAGTAGCAGCGAAAGAATGTTATTATGCATTAGGTTCTGATACGGGTGGTTCGATAAGACAGCCGGCTGGTTATTGTGGTGTAGTAGGAATGAAGCCGACATATTCGACTGTTTCAAGATATGGATTGATTGCATATGGTTCGTCACTTGACCAGATTGGACCACTTTGCAAAGATGTTACAGACTGTGCGACAATTCTTGAAGTTATTTCAACACATGATCCTAAGGACTCTACCTCTGTAAAGAGAGAAGATACAGATTTTACATCTGCACTTATAGATGATGTAAAGGGAATGAAAATAGGTATTCCAAAGGATTATTTTGGAGAAGGAACTGATAAGGAGGTAAAGGAGGCTGTACTGCGTGCGGCAGAGGTTTTGAAAGAAAAAGGAGCCGTTGTGGAAGAATTTGATTTGAGTCTTGTAGAATATGCGATACCTGCTTACTATACGATTGCAGCAGCAGAGGCAAGTTCCAATCTTGAGAGATTTGATGGAATTAAGTATGGTTACAGAACAGAAGAATACGAAGGACTTCACAATATGTATAAAAAGACACGTTCGGAAGGCTTTGGAGCCGAGGTAAAAAGGAGAATTATGCTTGGTTCCTTTGTGTTAAGTTCGGGATATTATGATGCCTATTATTTGAAGGCGTTAAAGGTAAAAGCATTAATTAAAAAAGCGTTTGATGATGCATTTTCAAAATATGATGTGATACTTGGACCTGTGGCACCAACACCGGCACCAAAGCTTGGTGAAAGCCTTGTTGATCCGATAAAAATGTATCAGGGAGATATTGATACAATTTCAGTCAATCTTGCAGGACTTCCGGGAATCAGTCTTCCTTGTGGATTTAGTAGCAATGGACTTCCGATAGGATTACAGCTGATTGGTGACTGCTTTAAGGAAAAAAATATCATAAGGGCAGCATATGCGTATGAGCAGGCAAGAGGAAAATTTGTAAAGGAGGACAGATAACATGACAAGTTATGAAACCGTGATTGGACTGGAAGTGCATGTGGAACTGGCTACAAAAACAAAAATATTCTGCGGATGTTCTACAGCATTCGGTGCAGAGCCGAACGCTCATACATGTCCTGTTTGTACCGGAATGCCGGGAAGTCTTCCGGTGTTAAATAAGCAGGTTGTTGAGTATGCAATGGCAGTTGGATTAGCGACAAATTGTGATATCACCAGGTATTCAAAATTTGACAGAAAGAATTATTTTTATCCTGATAATCCGCAGAATTATCAGATATCACAGCTGTATCTACCAATCTGCAGGAATGGATATGTGGAAATAGAAGATAAGGATGGAAATCTGAAAAAAATCAGGATTCATGAAATTCATATGGAGGAGGATGCTGGAAAATTAATTCATGACGAATGGGATGACTGTTCTTATGTCGATTATAATCGTTCAGGGGTTCCTTTGATTGAAATTGTGTCAGAGCCTGATATGCGTTCGGCAGAGGAGGTCATTAGTTATCTGGAAAAATTAAGACTGATTATCCAGTATCTTGGGGCTTCTGACTGTAAGTTGAATGAGGGTTCGATGAGAGCTGATGTGAATTTATCAGTTCGCAAAGCAGGAACTGATAAGTTTGGTACAAGAACAGAGATGAAGAATCTTAATTCATTTAAAGCAATTGCAAGAGCAATTGAAAATGAAAGAGAAAGACAGATAGAGCTGATTGAAGATGGAAAACAAGTCGTTCAGGAGACAAGAAGATGGGATGATAACAAGGAATATTCTTATCCTATGAGATCAAAAGAAGATGCGATGGATTACAGATATTTCCCGGAACCGGATTTGGTGCCGATTGTTATCAGTGATGAGTGGATTGAGAAAATAAAGAAGAATCAGCCGGAATTTCGTGATGAGAAAAAGAAGAGGTATATCAGTGAATTTGAAATTCCTGAATATGACGCAGGTATTATCACACAAACAAAGCATCTTGCTGATATATTTGAGGAAACAGTCAGTATTGGTGCAAATCCTAAGAAGGTAAGCAATTATCTGATGGGAGAGACAATGAGGCTGTTAAAGAGCAAGGAAATGGAACCGGAGGAAATAAAATTTTCACCCGAAAATCTTGCAAAGCTTATCAAACTGACAGATGACAACCTGATTAACAGCAGTGTGGCCAAGGAAGTTTTTGAAAAGGTATTTACAGATGATATTGACCCGGTTGAATACGTGGAGAAAAATGGGTTGAAACAGGATAATGACGAAGGGGGACTTACAGAGATTATTAAGGAAGTAATTGAAAACAATCCACAGTCGGTTAATGATTATAAAAATGGTAAAGATAAGGCAATTGGATTTTTGGTCGGACAGACAATGAAAGCGACAAAAGGAAAGGCAAATCCGGGAATCATCAATAAGATTTTAAAGGAATTGTTGGGATAGATATATGTAAGATGGTTAATTTTCTGTCAAGCTGATTTTTATTGAAACTTTTAATAAATTGATACCAGAAAAATGCGGGAATCAAGCTATGATAATAGCAACATAAGGATGATGAATATAAAAATTATGTCAAAATTAGTTTGCTTTTAACAGTGCATTGTATTATAATCTACAATATATTGTCATTTTAAGAATGCAGAATTATTATCAGGTTTGTTTTCCGCATTATTATTTTAAAATTGTTAGCAAATTGTGAAAGATTAGGAGCTGCACGATATGAAAAATATTCATAAAATAAATGAAATTATGAAACTTGATAATCAGGATGATGCACTGCATGAAGAGTGTGGTGTGTTTGGAATGTATGATTTTGATGGTAATAATGTGGCGTCGTCTATATATTATGGGCTTTTTGCATTACAGCACCGCGGACAGGAAAGTTGCGGTATAGCAGTAAGTGATACTGAAGGACCAAAAGGTAAGGTGACAGTTCATAAGGATATGGGATTGGTCAATGAGGTGTTTTCACCGGATATTCTTGACAGTCTTAAGGGAAATATAGGTGTCGGTCACACAAGATATTCGACAGCAGGGGCGAGTACCAGAGAAAATGCACAACCTCTTGTTTTAAATTATGTAAAAGGTATATTGGGATTGGCACATAATGGCAATCTGATTAATGCACTTGAACTGAAGAAGGAATTAGAGTATACAGGAGCAATTTTCCAGACAACGATTGATTCGGAAGTTGTTGCCTATCTGATTGCGAGAGCGAGAATTCAGTCGGCATCTGTTGAAGAAGCGGTAAAGATGACAGTTCAGAAGATTAAAGGTGCGTATTCATTGATTATCATGAGTCCGAGAAAATTGATTGGTGCGCGAGATCCGTTTGGATTTAAGCCGCTTTGTATCGGGAAACGTGACAATGCATACATTCTTGCCTCTGAGACTTGCGCGCTTGATACGATAGGTGCAGAGTTTGTAAGAGATGTAAGACCTGGTGAGATAGTAACAATAACAGATGGACAGATACTATCAGATACATCACTTTGTCTTCCGGTGGAGAAGGAAGCGAGATGTATTTTTGAATATATTTATTTTTCAAGACCTGACAGCCGGATAGATGGTGTATCAGTGTATCAGTCAAGAATTCTGGCAGGTAAATTTTTAGCAATGGACCATCCAGTCGAGGCAGATGTTGTTGTTGGAGTGCCTGAGTCAGGAAATGCAGCAGCACTCGGATATTCATTACAATCCGGTATTCCGTATGGAACGGCATTCGTAAAGAACAGTTATGTTGGAAGGACATTTATCAAACCAAAACAAAGCAGCAGGGAGTCGAGTGTCCGTGTTAAGTTGAATGTTCTATCGGATGTAGTAAAGGGAAAGAGAGTTATCATGATTGATGATTCGATTGTGAGAGGTACTACAAGTGACAGGATTGTTGGGATGTTAAAAGAGGCAGGGGCGATAGAGGTTCATGTGAGAATCAGTTCTCCTCCGTTTATCAGTGAGTGCTATTTCGGGACAGATGTACCGTCAAAAGAACAGTTGATTGCACATAACAGAACAGTAGAGGAGATAAGGCAGATTATCGGTGCAGATTCGCTTGGATATCTGGGAATTGATAGACTTGGCGAAATGGTATCGGGACTGTCGATATGTACAGGCTGTTTTACGGGAAAATATCCTATGGAACCGCCTAAGGATGATATTCGCGGAGAATTTGAGAGTTGAGACAGTTAAAGAACCAAGCGCGGAAAACAAGTTTTCCTTGCTATTTGGCTTCGCCAAATACCCCTATATAATATCAGCCTCTTACGAGCAAGCAGGGCGAGTCAGACAATATATGGAGATCAGCCTCTTACGAGCAAGCAGGGCGAGTCAGACAATATATGGAGAGTAAAGAACCAAGCGCGGAAAACAAGTTTTCCTTGCTATTTGGCTTCGCCAAATACCCCTATATAATATCAGCCTCTTACGAGCAAGCTCGACGAGTCTGATATTATATAGGGGTGCTTGGTTCAGGTTTATAAAATATATGTATAGAAAGGAAAGTAGAAGATGTACGACAAATACCAGAGTCCATTATCAGAGAGATATGCAAGTAAGGAGATGCAGTATATTTTTTCTCCTGATATGAAGTTTAAGACATGGAGAAAGTTATGGATTGCGTTGGCAGAGACAGAGAAGGAATTGGGATTAAATATCACTGATGAGCAGATTGCTGAATTAAAGGAACATGTAGATGATATTAATTATGATGTTGCAAAGGAAAGAGAAAAACTTGTAAGGCATGATGTTATGTCACATGTGTATGCTTATGGTGTACAGTGTCCGAAGGCAAAAGGAATTATTCATCTTGGAGCAACATCTTGCTATGTTGGTGATAATACAGATATTATAGTTATGACAGAAGCATTAAAGCTTGTGAGAAAAAAGCTTATTAATGTAATTGCAGAACTTGCAAAATTTGCAGATGAATATAAGGCACAGCCGACACTTGCCTTCACACATTTTCAGCCGGCACAGCCTACAACAGTTGGTAAGAGAGCAACACTTTGGATGAACGAACTTCTGGTTGATTTGGAAGATATCGATTATGTAATAGGAAGCATGAAACTTCTCGGATCAAAGGGAACAACCGGTACACAGGCAAGTTTCCTTGAACTTTTCGAGGGAGACCAGGAGAAGATAAAGAAAATTGACCCTATGATTGCGAAGAAAATGGGATTCGAAAAGTGCCAGCCGGTTTCAGGCCAGACTTATACAAGAAAAGTTGATACAAGAGTACTCAACGTTCTTGCAGGTATTGCGGCAAGTGCCCACAAGTTTTCAAATGATATAAGACTTTTACAGCACTTAAAAGAAGTTGAGGAACCATTTGAAAAGAATCAGATTGGCTCATCAGCGATGGCATACAAGAGAAATCCGATGAGAAGTGAGAGAATTGCCTCACTTGCCAATTATGTGATGGTTGATGCATTGAATCCTGCAATCACTTCAGCAACACAGTGGTTTGAGAGAACTCTTGATGATTCAGCTAATAAGAGAATTAGTATACCGGAAGGTTTCTTAGCCGTTGATGGTATTCTTGATTTGTACTTAAATGTTGTTGACGGACTTGTTGTTTATCCAAAGGTAATTGAGAAGAGACTGATGTCAGAGCTTCCATTCATGGCAACAGAAAATATTATGATGGATGCAGTTAAAGCAGGTGGAGACAGACAGGAGCTTCATGAGGAAATCAGAAAACTTTCTATGGAAGCAGGGTATAATGTGAAGCATGAAGGACTTGACAATAATTTATTAGAACTGATTGCTAATGATGAGAAGTTTGGTATGTCTTTAGAGGATTTGAAGAAATCAATGGATCCTTCTAAGTATGTAGGACGTTCAAAGGAACAGGTTGAGGAGTTCTTAAATGAGGTGATTAACCCTATTCTTGATGAGAATAAGGATGTACTTGGCATGACGGCAGAGATTAATGTGTAAATTTGTCAGATAAACATAGATATAGATGGTTAGAAAATAAGTAATATGTAAAAAGTGAGGACAAAAAAATGGGTGGATTTTTTGGCGTTGCATCAAAAAATGATTGTGTATTTGATTTGTTTTTTGGAACAGATTATCATTCACATTTAGGAACAAGACGTGCGGGAATGGCAGTGTATGGAAAGGAAGGTTTTGATAGAGCCATACACAATATAGAAAATGCCCCTTTTAGAACAAAATTTGAAAAAGATGTGAATACGATGAAAGGCAATTTGGGAATTGGATGTATTTCTGATTATGAACCACAGCCACTTATCGTTCGGTCGCATCATGGAACTTTTGCAATCACTACAGTTGGAAAGATTAACAATGTAGATGAAATTGTAGGAGATATCTTTGCAAATGGAAATACACATTTCCTTGAAATGAGTGGTGGTGATATTAATGCAACAGAACTTGTTGCGGCGATTATCAACCAGAAGGATAATATCATCGACGGTATTAAATATGCGCAGGAAATCATAGATGGTTCCATGACGATGCTTGTTCTTACGCAGAAAGGAATCTTTGCGGCGAGAGACAGACTTGGAAGGACCCCTGTGATTCTTGGCAAGAAAGATGATGGATATTGTGCGACTTTTGAGTCGTTTGCATATTTGAATCTCGGATATGAGGATTACAGAGAATTAGGTCCGGGAGAGATTGTTGTGATGACTCCGGAGGAAGTAAGAACCGTTGGGGTTGCAGGAAAAGATATGAAGATTTGTACATTCCTGTGGATTTATTATGGTTATCCTTCATCAAGTTATGAAGGCGTGAGCGTGGAACAGATGAGATATAATTGTGGAGCAATGCTCGCAAAACGTGACAATGTGGAGGTTGATACTGTTGCAGGTGTGCCTGATTCAGGAACAGCACATGCCGTGGGATATGCCAATGAGTCAGGAATACCATTTACAAGACCATTTATCAAATATACACCTACATGGCCACGTTCATTTATGCCGACAATCCAGAGTAAGAGAAATCTGATTGCGAAAATGAAATTGATTCCTGTCCATGATTTGATTAAGGATAAGAAGCTTCTTCTTATAGATGATTCTATCGTAAGAGGCACACAGCTTCGTGAGACAACGGAATTTTTATATAATAGTGGGGCAAAAGAGGTTCACATAAGACCGGCATGTCCACCCCTTGTATATGGATGTAAGTTTGTGAATTTCTCACGCTCATCATCAGAGATGGATTTGATTACAAGAAGAGTTATCAAAGATTTAGAGGGTGAAGATGCAAATGTTGAAAGTGTATTGAATGAATACACAAACCCTGAATCTGACCGATATGAGAAGATGATAGAGGAGATAAGAAAGCAGCTTAATTTTACATCGCTCAGATACCACAGACTGGATGATATGATAGAGTCAGTTGGAATAGATAAATGTAAGCTTTGTACGTATTGCTGGGATGGAAGAGAGTAGATTCATTCCATCAAAATACAGTACTTGTTAAAATGTCCTAAACACGCTTTAGTGTATCAAAAGAAAAAAATTCAAGACTGAAAAGTATAAAATAAAAAGAAACTGCCACATTAAGAAAACTGACTATGATAGTGTAACTGATAAAATTAACAGTATCATAGCAGATATGCTTAGTGTGGCAGATTTTTTTGCTATTCTATTTGGAAATAGCTTTTACAACTTCTAATAGTATTCCGCTATAAGCAGGCAGATTAAGTGAAAGACCTGACTTATCAGATTTCAGGGAAGCAACAGATTTTTTTGTATTGCCACCGAATTCAATCCAGTCTGTATGCAATACTGGCTTGAAACTTGTGCCGGAATCAAATTCGTTAACAGGCATTGAATATTGTTTGCTGGTGTCTGAAAAATTTAAAACAATAACAAGTTCTTTATCATGTGAACTTCTCTTATAAGCATAAATACAGTCCGCTTCCTGATGACAGTCAATCCATTTGAAACCATCTTCTGTATAGTCATATTCCCATAATGCTGAATTTTTTAAATACAGCTTATTCAGTTTTGCTATATATTGATTAAATTGTTCATGCTTTGGAAAATCTAAAATAGTCCAGTCTTGTTCACGTTTTTCATCCCATTCACGGAATTGGCCGATTTCATTTCCCATAAAGTTTAATTTTTTACCAGGATGTGTCATCATATACATATAAAACAATCTTACCTGAGGAAATTTATTGTCGTAGTCGCCTGACATTTTTTGTAATATTGTTGCTTTTCCATGGACATTTTCGTCATGCGAAAGAGGGAGAAGGAAGTTAGCATTATAATAGTACATCATAGAAAAAGTCAGTTTGTGATAATTGGCACTTCTGTATTCCGGAGCTGTTCTCATGTAGTCGAGAGTATCATTCATCCAGCCCATATCCCATTTGTAATCAAAGCCCAGCCCACCTTCGGATACCGGCTTTGTAACATTGCCAAAATTAGTAGAATCTTCAGCTGCTAACATACAGTTTTGAAATCTGTCCTTTAATCCTTTGTTGAGTGTTTTGACAAAATCAACGGCATTTCCATTGACACCACGTCGTTCGTCACCCTGCCAGTAAAGAATACGGCTGATAGCATCCATTCGAAGTCCGTCAATATGAAACTCTTCAAGCCAGTATGTGGCAGCACTGTTTAAGAAACTTCGAACTTCGCCACGACTGTGCATAAAGTTACAGCTTCCCCATTCGCTCACGCCTACTGCATCATTTGGATATTCGTAAAGGGGAGTTCCATCATAATTGGCAAGTCCGTAGGCATCGACCGCAAAATGCACAGGAACAAAGTCAAGGATTACATACATATTGTTTTTATGGAATAAATCGACCATTTCTTTTAACTGTGATGAAGTTCCATAGCGGCTTGTCGGTGCAAAAAAACCGGTATTCTGATATCCCCAGCTCTCGTCACTTGGATGTTCACTGACAGGCATCAGTTCAATACAATTATATCCGTTTTCTTTCATATGTTCTATCAAAAGAGGAGCGATTTTATCATATGTATACCATCCATGTTCATCATCAGGGTTTGCTTTAAAACTTCCAAGATGCACTTCATAAATGTTCAAAGGTTTGTTCTTTGCATCCGTGCGGTTTTTCATCCATTTAGAATCACTGAATTTGTAGTCATCAAGATTTCTGATAATGCTTGCGTGTTCCGGACGCAGCTGCATGCCAAATCCATAAGGGTCACAATGGTCGATTGTCTGTCCATTTTTTCCCTGAATCTTATACTTGTACATTTCACCGACTTTGGCTCCCTCTATGTGGCATTCAAAGAAATTGCCATCATGTATCTTATTCATATAATGTGGCTGCCAGTTGTTAAACTCTCCGATTACTGCAATGCTTGTAGCAGAAGGAGCAAATGTTCGAAACCATACACCCGTTTGATCCGGGTGGGCTCCAAGATATTTATACGCCTCAAATTCATTACCTGTATAGAAACTATAGAAATCCATATGTATAATCCTTTCTTACTATCAATTTAAAGTATATTAGTTTGTCGATTATTAATTACATTTTTATGTATTTTGCACTATATCCAGGAAGATTTAGTCCACCCTCGAAGCTCACGATATCACCTGTGATAAGGTCTGTACCTGTCGCTGCACCTGCATCAAAATGAGCAGTATAACTGTCACCGGAAGCATTGATTGCCACAAAAACACGTTCGCCATCACAATTTCTCTCAAAGACGCACTGGTGATTTGTCAGCACTACAGATTTGAAATCGCCATAGCAGATGGCTTTGCTGTTTTTGTGTGCATTTGCCAATTTTCCAATCAATGCTGATAAATCATTGTCAATAGGAGCATCGAAACATGCCCTGAGTGCAGGGTCCCCCTCGCTTTTGTGAGCTTTTGCCCCCCACTCACTTCCATAATATACACAAGGAATGCCCGGCATGCCAAATGAAAGTGCGTATATCAGAGGAAGATGATTTTCATTATTCAAAGTGCTTGCAATTCTTGATACATCATGGTTGTCAACAAATGAAAGCAGATGTTTACCTTTGTAAAGTGTCCAATTTTCAGGTCCGAACTGACGGAGCAGTGAATGAACAATTTCAAACATATTCATACTATTGAAGCTGGAGAACATTCCTTTGTAACACTCATAATTTGTACAGCTGTGAAGCATATCATCATTAACCCACTGGTTGTAATCGCCATGAAGCAATTCACCACAGAGCCAGAAATCAGCTTTCAGTCCGTTGCAGAAACCACGAAGTCTCTTTAAGAAATCCCTGTCAAGGCAGTATGCCACATCAAGTCTGAGACCGTCAATATCAAACTCATCTACCCAGAATTTGATGCTGTCAAAAAGGTAGGCAATGACTTCTTCATTTCTTAAGTTGAGCTTCACAAGGTCATAATTGCCTTCCCATCCCTCATACCAGAGACCGTCATTGTAGCAGCTGTTGCCACCGAAATCAATCCTTGCAAACCAGTCTTTATATCTTGAGCCCTCTCTGTACTGCAAAACATCCTGAAATGCGAAAAATCCACGACCAACGTGATTGAACACACCATCCAGCACAATTTTGATACCTGCATTATGAAGATTGTTGCAAACTTCCTTAAAGTCAGCATTTGTGCCGAGACGGCAGTCAATCTTTTTATAATCTCTTGTATTATAGCCATGTGTGTCGGATTCGAAAATCGGCGAAAAATAGATGGCATTAAATCCAAGATTACGGATATGAGGAATCCAGTCATTCACCTTCAAAATTCTTGAGGTGAGAACACCATCATTTTCAAAAGGTGCCCCACAAAATCCTAACGGATAAATTTGATAAAATACGCTTTCTTCAGCCCACATGTTTAAGTCCTCCTTGAATAAATTGTTATCGATAAATCCTTTTTGTAGTTTTTTTGCAAAGGATTGCATGTTATTGACGGAAAGTGTGGTCCTTCCTGTCAAGTCAATAATGCCTAGAAAACCATTGACAAAAAATGTAACGGATATTCTGGCTTCCATCAGCTGTTCATCATTCAGCCCGAATACTGTATATCGTTTCATTAAAGTTTCTATAATCTCATTCCTTACCTTATAAAGGAAAGGGGACAGGCTTGGCGAATGGAACAATGGATCGTATAAATTATCATAGGAATTGAGTAAATCAAGTACCTTATTCCAGATTTCCGGCAAATCTTTAATGGAGTTGATAATGCCATTTTCACATATAATATCTACAATCGGTGTGACAAGCTGACCAAAAAAATCATCAACACATTCGTAGATATCTTTGTAATGTAAGTAAAATGTACTTTTGTTAATGCCGGCATCTTTGCATAGTCCGATAATGGTGATTTCACGAATGTCCTTCTCCATTAATAAATGGTGAAGGGAATTAAAAAGAGCATTTTTTGTTTTTGCTATTCTTGTATTTTCCACTTTTTTATGCCTCTCTTATTTGTGATAATCATATTCTAACACTAAAACAGACAAATGTCTATAGTTTATTTTAGACAAATGTCTATTTTATAAGAATGATGTTTGTGAGATAAAGAATTCAACATTTGTTGAAAAGATTAAATAGACTAGTAAAAAAATAATGGCAAATCTTAAACATATATAAACTCCTTGCTAAAAATGCATATTAATGCTACAATGAATAATATATTGAAGGAAAGGAACTTGCCGTTTTCAAAACTATATCATATGGTTTTGCATACTATATATAAAGGTTTTAAAGTTTTATTTTGATATGCAGGCGGATCATTGCATACTTGTATATGTATGATATGTGATAATATGGCAATACGCATGGTTAGATAATATGGAAAAAGTTGCAGTAATTACAGATAGTAACAGTGGTATTACAAGTGAGGAAGCAAAAGAGTTGGGTATTTTCTTACTTCCTATGCCGTTTATGATTGATGATAAGGAGTATTTTGAAGGAATCAATTTAAATGTGGAACAGTTTTTTGAACTTCTTAAAAGTGACAGAACCATTTCAACATCACAGCCATCCATTGCGAATGTAACAGATTTGTGGAATAAAGTGCTTAAGGAATATGATTCAATTGTGCATATTCCAATGTCAAGTGGTCTTAGCAGTTCATGCCAGACAGCATTAATGCTTGCAGAAGATTACGATGGAAAAGTTCAAGTGGTCAACAACCAGAGAATTTCTGTTACGCAGAAACAGTCAGTAAAAGATGCGTTAATGTTGGCAAATGAGGGAAAGAGTGCGAAGGAAATTAAAGAGATTTTAGAGAGAGATAAATTCCAGTCAAGCGTTTATATCATGGTTGATACACTTACTTATTTAAAACGTGGTGGACGACTCACACCTGCTGTGGCAGCAATAGGTACACTTCTTCGAATCAAGCCGGTATTACAGCTACAGGGTGAGAAGCTTGATACATTTTCAAAGGCAAGAACAGTGAAGCAGGCAAAGAGTATTATGATTAATGCAATCAAAGCTGATATTGAAAACAGATTTGAATTCCCGAGAGAAAAACGTGTGATAGCGATAGCGCATACAGACAATCTTGAGGCTGCCAAGGAATTTAGAAAGGAAATCGTAGAGGCATTTCCGGATTACACAGAGGATGAAATAGAGATTAATGATTTATCACTCAGCGTTTCATGCCATATTGGGCCAGGGGCACTTGCGATTGCGTGTAGTATAAAGGAATAAACTGATATGAATCAAAATTTAAAGAAAATGTTTGGTTATTACAAACCGTATAAGGGCATATTTTTTGCAGATATGTTCTTTGCAATGTTATCAGCAGCAGTGGCACTGGTTATTCCATTGGTAGTGCGATATGTCACTACAACTCTGATATACATGGAACCAGAGCAGATATTAAACAAAATAATTTATATAGCAATATTTCTGTTTGCATTACTTGCAATAGACTGTTACAGCAGGTTTTTTATTGGTAATTATGGTCATGTGATGGGTGCAAAGATGGAATATGATATGAGAGCAGAGATTTTCGACCATATGCAAAAACTTTCATTCACATTCTATGATGATGCAAAGGTTGGACAATTGATGAGTAGGATTACTTCGGATTTGTTTGAGATAACAGAACTATTGCATCATGGACCGGAAAACATTGTTCTATCAGTTTTGAAGATAGCAGGTGCATTGATTATTCTTGCGAATATTAGTGGGTGGCTCACATTGGCAGCATTCATTATTCTTCCGATTATGTTTCTATTTGCCTTCTTTTTGAACAAGAAAATGAGAAGAGCATTTAGAAGAAATCGTGAACAGATTGCCGACATTAATGCCCAGATAGAAGATAATCTGGCAGGAATACGAGTGGTCAAATCATTTGCAAATGAAGAGATAGAAAATGAGAAGTTTAAACAGGGAAACGATGGTTTTTTGGCAGCAAAGAAGAACAGTTATCATTATATGGGAAGTTTTCAGGCAGGTGTCGGGGTGTTTACAACACTCATACAGGTGAATGTCATTATTGTAGGCAGTATATTAATTTCATATAATAAGATAGATGTTTCCGATTTGATTACATTTTTACTCTACATAAGTGTGTTTACAGAGCCGATTAAGACATTGGTAGACTTTACAGAGCAGTTTCAAAATGGTTATACAGGATTTGAAAGATTTCGTGAAATTATGGATATAGAACCTGATATCATGGATAGTGAAAATGCAACTGAAATGATAGATGTAAAAGGAAATATATCCTTCAAAAATGTTACTTTTAAATATAATGATGGGGCCGAAGATGTTCTTAGTAATATAGACCTTGATGTAGCGGCAGGAGACTATGTGGCACTTGTAGGACCGTCGGGAGCAGGAAAAACGACGCTATGTTCATTGATTCCAAGATTTTATGATGCTACGGATGGAGCGATTCAAATTGACGGAAGAGATATTAAGTCGGTAACTCTCAAAAGTCTCAGAGAGCATATAGGAATTGTGCAGCAGGATGTATATCTTTTTGCCGGAACAATTTATGAAAATATAGCTTATGGAAAGCCAAATGCAACGAAAGAGGAAGTAATCAATGCTGCCAAGAATGCCAATGCTCATGAATTTATTATGTCATTTCCGGATGGGTATGATACAGATATAGGTCAAAGGGGAATTAAACTGTCAGGTGGCCAGAAGCAGAGATTGTCTATTGCAAGGGTTTTCCTTAAAAATCCACCAATTCTGATATTTGATGAGGCAACCTCAGCACTTGACAATGAGAGTGAAAAGGTGGTAAAGGAGTCGTTGGAAAAGCTGGCAAATAACAGGACAACATTTGTGATAGCACACAGACTTACTACAATACAGAATGCAAAAAATATACTTGTTCTCACACAAAATGGAATAGAAGAATCGGGTACGCATGAGGAATTGATTCATAAAAGAGGAATTTATGAAAAACTGTATCATATGCATTTGAAGTATTGATGAAATAATATTGCTAACAGAGTGGCACGGATGTGTTTATTTTTTAAAGGCTCTTTAAAATAAGAGTGGAAGGTTTTGTCTTAGGACTTAGAACCCTCCACTCTTTATTTGTTTCAATCAGAACATATAAAAAACATATTTAGCCTAATTAAAGAAGTACAATTCCATTCTCTAAAGCTTCATCATGGATATCATCCGGCCAGATAGAAGCCTGAACTTCTCCGATATGTGCTTTTCTTAAATAAAACATGCAGATTCTTGACTGACCGATACCGCCTCCGATTGTATAAGGAAGGTCACAGTCGAGAATCGCTTTCTGGAATGGAAGATTGGCACGTTCCGGACAGCCGGCTTTGTCAAGCTGTTCGCGAAGAGAATCCTCATCAACTCTGATACCCATTGAAGATAACTCAAGAGCAATATCCAAAACAGGATAGTATACAATTATATCACCATTTAATTTCCAATCATCGTAGTCAGGGGCACGACCGTCATGCTTTTCGCCAGATGCAAGTTTATCGCCAATCTGCATAATGAATACAGCACCTTTTAATTTGACAATATTGTACTCTCTTTCCTTTGGTGTTGCATCAGGGTACATATCCTCTAACTCCTGAGATGTGATAAAGGAGATTTCTGCAGGAAGAATTTCGTTGATGTAGTTATACTGCATTGACATAAACTTTTCAGTATCTTTCAGTGCATTGTACACCTTTTCAACTGTCTGTTTTAAAGTTTCTACATTACGCTCTTCTTTTGAAATAATCTTTTCCCAGTCCCACTGGTCAACAAAGATAGAATGTATATTGTCAGTATCTTCATCACGTCTGATGGCATTCATATCTGTATAAAGTCCCTCTCCTGAATGGAAACCATATCTTTTTAAAGCCTGGCGTTTCCATTTTGCAAGAGAATGTACGATTTCCACATTTCTCTCATCCTGTTCTTTGATTCCAAAATTAACAGGACGTTCTACTCCATTTAAGTTGTCATTAAGTCCACTTTCAGGTGTGACAAAAAGAGGAGCGGATACTCTTGTAAGGTTCAATTCCTTTGCAAGTGAACGCTCAAAATAGTCTTTTACAAGTTTGATGCCTATCTCAGTTTCACGGATAGATAAAGCGGATTCATATCCGCCAGGTGTAATTAAATGTTCCATTTTATTTTCAATCCTTTCAAAAAATTATCTTTTTTAAATTGGCGTAGTAACAAAATTATTCTGTATTTAGAAAAAAAATACCATTTATGTATATTTTGAACAATTTTCTTAATAAGTTGAATTATAAAATATTATATAAAAAACTTAAGAATATGAATAAAATGCCTTCTGCACAGCCACCATTAGATTATAGCACAACATCAGTAAAAATAAAGTAAAAGTTTTTAAAAAAGTGATTATTTGCAGGTCAGTGGAATCAATAACCACCAAATTTTATTTGATTAATATACAATATTCAGTTATAATCAAATTTAAGGATGTCATACTTTTTCATGCAAGCGTGAAACGTATGACCTTTTGACCCTGGTATCATTTAAGTTTTGAATTAGAGAAAATCAGGAATTGTAAGTTCATATATTTGAATATATTTTTGGAGAGGTATGAATCAATGGAAAAGACATACGACGTTTCAGAAAAACCGGAAAAAGTAATTCTGATAGGTGTTTCAACATATGAAAATGATGATACAGAGCAATCGCTTGAGGAATTAAAAGATCTTGTAAAAACAGCAGGTGCAGTGACAGTTGCCACAATGATACAAAATCGTGAGGCAATACATTCAGGGACGTATATTGGAAAAGGAAAGATAGAGGAAGTAAAGGTGCTCATCGATGAACTGGAAGCGACAGGAGTCGTTTGTGATGATGAGCTAAGTCCGGCACAGCTTAAGAATTTAAGAGATATGCTAGATATAAAAGTGATGGATAGAACTTTGGTTATTCTTGACATATTTGCAGCAAGGGCAAGGACAGGAGAAGGAAAGATACAGGTAGAGCTTGCACAGTTAAAATACAGGCAGTCAAGACTGACAGGACTTGGAAAGTCTCTTTCTAGGCTTGGTGGTGGTATTGGTACAAGAGGTCCAGGTGAGAAGAAACTGGAAGTGGACAGACGACTTATCAGAGATAGGATTGCAACACTGAGACATGAAATTGCTGACATGGAAACACACAGAGAGCTTGCAAGAAGCAACAGAAGTAAGAAACCGACAACAGTGATATCAATCGTGGGTTATACAAATGCAGGAAAGTCCACTCTTTTAAATGAGCTCACAGGGGCCGAAGTGCTGGAAGAGGATAAACTCTTTGCCACTCTTGATCCGACGACAAGAGGGTATAAGCTGGAAAGTGGGCAGGAAATTATGTTGACAGACACTGTTGGATTTATCAGAAAACTGCCTCACCATCTTGTCGATGCATTCCGTAGTACATTGGAAGAAGCAAAATATGCAGATATACTGATTCATGTGGTTGATGCGTCAAATCCACAGATGGACTCACAGATGCATATCGTATATAAGACACTTAGCGAGCTTGGAGTTGAGGATAAGCCGATTATTACAATATTTAATAAACAGGACAAGTTAAAGCAGATGTATGAGGAAGAAGGAAAGACAAAGGAAGAATTTCCGGTATTCAAGGATTTCAAGGCAGATTACACTATTAATGCATCAGTCAAAAAGCATGAAGGATTTGAAGAATTATTAAAAACGATTGAGGAAATTATTCGAAATCAAAAGATATATATTGCAAAGACATTCGATTATAAGAAGGCAGGAGAAATACAGAGAATTCGCAAATATGGTGAACTTCTAAAAGAAGAGTATACAGAATCCGGCATCTATGTGGAAGCGTATGTTCCGGTTGAGATAGCGAGTGCACTTACAGACAAGTAAATGGATAGCATAAAGAGACAGTACGTTTTTATGAGTCAGAATGTAACATGATATGTATATATAGTATGAGAAAAGAGAAGGAGAAACAATGAGTTACGCAGATGATTTATTTATTGATATGTGCAGTGATATTATAGAAAACGGATTTAGTACGGAAGGTGAGAAGGTCAGACCGAAATGGGAAGATGGTTCATATGCTTATACAATCAAGAAATTCGCAGTAGTGAGCAGATACGATTTGTCGAAAGAGTTTCCGGCACTTACACTTAGAAAAACAGCATTTAAGAGTGCTGTCGATGAGATTCTCTGGATATGGCAGAAAAAATCAAATAATGTCAACGAACTGAAAAGCCATATATGGGACAGTTGGGCTGACGAAGATGGATCTATTGGAAAGGCATATGGCTATCAGCTTGGTGTAAAGCATCAATATAGAGAAGGTGAAATGGACCAAGTGGACAGGGTACTATTTGATTTGAAAAATAATCCATACAGCAGAAGGATTATGACAAATCTTTATGTGCATCAGGATTTGCATGAAATGAACCTATACCCTTGTGCATACAGTATGACATTCAATGTAACAGGGGATAAACTGAATGCGATTTTGAACCAGCGTTCTCAGGATATCCTTACTGCAAACAATTGGAATGTTGTTCAGTATGCGGTGCTGCTTCATATGATAGCACAGGTCAGTGGATTACAGGCGGGCGAACTAGTTCATGTGATTGCAGATGCCCATATTTATGACAGGCATATACCTCTTGTGAAAGAACTGATTTCAAGAGAAAAATATCCGGCACCGATATTCCATATCAATAAAGAAATCAAAGATTTTTATGATTTTACCGTTGATGATGTGTGGCTTGAAAATTATGTAACAGGACCACAGATTAAAAATATTCCGGTTGCTGTGTAAAAAAATGAAAGCACATATTTAATAAAAAATGAAAAGGCAATACCAAAGCCCAATTACATAACAGACAGAAAGGGTGAAGAAAATTATGAAACTGATAGCAGCAGTTGACAAAAACTGGGGAATAGGAAACAAGGGAAAATTGCTTGTGAGTATTCCGGAGGATATGAAATTTTTCAGAGAGACAACGACAGGAAATGTTGTTGTAATGGGAAAAAATACATTACTAAGTTTTCCAAACGGACTTCCATTAAAGAACAGAATCAACATTGTTCTCACAACAGATAAAAGTTTTACAGCAAAAGATGCTGTGATTGTCCACAGTATGGAAGAGGCAATGGAAGAGATAAAAAAATATAATACTGAAAATGTTTATGTGATAGGTGGGGCAAGTATTTATCAGCAGATGCTTGACTATTGTGATACTGCTTACATTACATACATAGACTATTCCTATGATGCAGATACTTATTTTCCGAACCTTGATAAAAAGCAGGAGTGGGAGATGGTAGAGGAAAGTGAAGAGAAAACCTATTTTGATGTGGAATATTATTTTAGAAAATATGTAAAAAAATAAAACCGGGAATACAATTTCGCATTACAGAGCATAAATTGTGTCAACAAAGAAAAGTTTTCTGCATATAATGAGATAAAGTGTAATCATATAAGGATTGTGATTTATGAAGGCAATGCAAAATGACATGGTTGACAATGGAACATTGAAAGTTGTTTGTACTACGTTAAATAATATTCCTATCAAAGATGTTGATGTGTCTATCTATGTTGAGGGCGAACAGACAGATAAGATTGAGAAACTGGTGACTGACAGTACCGGACAGACAGAAGAGGTAGAATTAGAAGCACCTCCTGTGGAACTGAGTCTTGACAGAGAGAATATTATACAGCCCTATTCGGAATATACACTGATGATTCAAGCAGAAGGATATGAGCCTGTCAACATATCAGGTGTGGAAATTTTATCTGGTGAGCAGGCTGTACAAAATATCAGGCTGAGGCCTGTACAGCAGGAAGACTATGGAAATGCATATGTCATACCGGCACATACATTGTATGGTGATTACCCGCCAAAGATTGCTGAAGATGAAATAAAACCACAAAATATATCAGGAGAGATTGTTTTAAGTAAAGTGGTGGTGCCCGAATATATCGTTGTACATGACGGACCACCGGCAGATTCATCAGCAAATGATTATTATGTATTGTATAAGGACTACATAAAAAATGTTGCCTCGTGTGAGATATATGCGACATGGCCGGAAGAGGCAATTAAAGCAAATGTGCTTGCGATAATGTCATTTACATTAAACAGAGTGTATACGGAGTGGTATCGGAAACAAAAGAAATTCGGGGTAAAAGTAAGGTACTTTCCAATGAGATACTGGTCAGGATAAAGCCTAAGAGAGTAAGATGGATAAGGCAGGAGTTTGATTTGGATATGGTATGAAAAGATAATTTTGCAGACAGTAAAAAATGATTATAATTGAAATGAAAGCGAGCATGAACGAAATGAGTAATTGATTTCATGGGATAAGTTAGCGACAGAACGAAGGTCTGGGGCATTAGCAGGTTCACGAAGTGGTTCTGATAATGTGTAAAAGGAGACATGGATATGCAGGAAGAATTAAAAAATAAACAAATTAGATATGAGAGAGAGATTGCAAGTCATTTTAAATATAAAAAAATATACGGTAATACGAAAATTGATGATGAATTTAATATAGTTATTTTTACAGAGGATACAGAATATGGGTATGAGTTTATAGAAAAATATATTAAAACATGTTATAAAGATAAGAACATTACACTTGTATCAACCGGAGGCTGTGGAAATTTCAGATTTGCATATAGGTTCATGGAACAGGAAAAATTTGATTATGCTATATTTGTGTATGATAGAGGTAAGACATCAAAAAGTTTAGAAAATATAGGAAATAACAGAACAGATATAAAAAGAGCAATATTGAAATATAAAAAGTTTAGAAACAATACAAAAATATTTGTATTTTCTCCATTGTCTTTTGAAAGTATATTTATGTCATTTGAATTCCTGTTAACAGACTATTTAATCAATTACAATATATCTGAAAAATATACATTATTACATAAGGATTGTGTTTCCATAATGTCTGGAGAATTAAGTGATGATATCTTGAGTAAATATACAAAGTACTTTAAATCATTAGAACGGCTTATGGAGGATAGTATAGAGAACATTACAAGAGATACTGTATATCAAATTTCACATAACCCATCGTATATGTCAGAATGTTGGCATACCGGTTGTGAATGTGAAAATAAAATTGAAAAATGTCATATAACAGATGTTTCAAGTTATATCAATTATTCTAGTAGTAAAATAGAACTTTTGTCAGCACATTCTTCATTAGGAGGATTGACATATATTTTAGATAAGATATATGGTTACAAGTTCAGAAAATTACCAAAAGCATTTGGTAAGAATCAGAAATATATTAATAAACTCGTTGAGGAGGTTACATAATATGTTAAAGATATATACAGACAAGAAAATAGCACAAAGCAGTAATCTGTCAGTGGTATTAGATGTAGAGGCACAGTATATTGTAAGATATAATGACATTATAGCCAAGTATGAGAACAATCAATATGCACTTCAAATACTTGAAAATATAGAGGGAATGACATGGCATAATGGAGATGTGATAAAGGCAAAATTTGGTTCTGTATCAATGAGGGATATATCTACAGGAGGAAAGGCATGTTTATTAGCTGTCATATACAATGAAGAATTTGCAGTAAGCAATATGGAAATGGGATATAATTGTATATGTGAGTTGTTTAAGGTTGCGAAAAATATCAATATCAATTTGATAGTCGATTATGTTTATGAGAAACTTCCGATTGAATCAGAACCGGAAGTTTATATTAATGATGTTAGATGTGAAAATATAAACGAGATAATTGATATGATAGAACTGTTTAAGGAGGGGATAGCGTGAATAGGTTAGTAATAAAGACAAGCACAGGAGAGGCGATGGACTTGCCAATCTATGATAAAGTAAGTGTAATAACAGGATATTCAGCGACGGGAAAAACGAAACTGTTAAATTGGATAAAAGCTTGTAAAGAACTGTATAGCATTAATCCAAAAGATATAACAGAGTGCAGTAAAAATTTTGATGATATATTGATTATAACAACAAAAGAAGAGTGTAAGAGTTTATTGCTTGCTGGTTATTCCCATAAAATTATTTTTATAGACAGATTTAATTATATCAGTAACGAGGAGTTAAATAATTTTGTCATCAATTCAGAGAATATATTTATTCTGGTGGGACATGGGAATACTGCTAATTTTGCATCACAAGACGCAATTTTAGGAGTTAGGTATGAAAAGGGAGAATATCATTTTTACCAGATATATGAGAATGGAATATTAAATGCTACTGATATCATATAGCGAAACATATTGAAAGACATTTACAGACAGTTTCATCACTGTCTGTTATTTTTTTGCAGTTTTATCAGATTGCATATTAGTGAAGTGAACTCAAAAAAGTTGTAAGTGCATTCACAAAACTTAGACAAAAATAAATATGAAAACATATTATATTGTTTATACTTGAAAGAGGTAACACCTATCAGAACATATGATGTTCCAAATGAGCCAGAGGAACCATCAGACCCAGAAACACCTACACCAGATGATAATGATGGTTCATACAATATAATAAAATGCTATTACACAGAAGATGAAGATACACATGAATTAGTAAACATGGGAACATTTTATAAACAGCAAACAAGCCCAGAAGTAGAAATTATAGATTTTATTTAAAGATGAGAAGAAAATATTTAAAGAATGAGAAAAATTTAATTTAAAGATGAAAAGAAAATATTTAAAGAATGAGAAAAATTTAATTTAAAGATAAAAAGAATTTAATTCAAAGATAGAAAATATTTAAAGATAGAAATTGAGAATCGTCTAAAACCTACCTATTTTTATTATCAAGTAAAGGGGCAGTGTGCTGTATCTATTCAACAATGAAAAGAATAGATGTAGCATATTTTTTTTGAGAATATCGCAAATTGTATTTGGCAAAAATGACGAAAAAATTTGGTTTAATGCTATATCAAAAAAAAATCAATGCATCTGCAACATGGGTAACGGGTGTGAAATGCAACATTTTGATAATGAAAAAAGTTTGTAAACTATATCAATATACATTATGAAAAATATTGATTACAATGAAGAAAAACAGGAAAAAGGAGATGGGATTCATGGCTGACAGATTCATTGACGCAGGGTTTAAGATTGAGATAAGTAAAAGAAAGACAAGAGTCACGACTTATGAAAATTTAGTTTTGAGATATAAGCATGACGACTGGGAACAACGAAAAGACAAAAAGGAAAAAGATGAGAAAAGTTCATATGAAGATTTGAACTATTATAAAAGGTTAAAAAAACGGAAAAAGACAATTGATGAAATGTGTTATAACAATTTTGAAATACCAAATACGGTAATGATTACGCTTACATTTGATGGAAAAAAGAATGAAAAAGATTACACGCAACTTGATGTTACACATTGTGAGTTTAAGAAATTTATTCAGAGAATAAACAGTCGGTATGACAATTTTAAATATATCGCTACATTTTGCAGGCAGGAAAATCAAAATTGGCATTACCATATGATATGTAATTTTAATCGAAAAATATTAAATGATGAAATAGCAGGTATTTGGAAAAACGGTTATACTTATATATCTTACATATCTCATCAATATTATTTTGATAATGTAGTGAAATATCTCACAAAAAATATGGAATCATCACATGATGAATTAAAGGGGCGAAGAGGTTATTTATGTTCAAAAAATGTTGAAAGAAATATTGTATTCACATCATGGAATGATGAAAATGATGTAAAATATATTGAGACTATGGAAAAAGTGAAAAAAGCAGAGCGAAGAATTATATACGAGGCAAAAAATCCGATTGGCTGGGAAAAAAAGATTCAGAGAAACGGACAGGAATGTACACATATCAGAATAGGTGTAGAGGAAAATAAACACTTGCAGAAACAGGGATATGTACTCTCAAATTCCGTTTTTACTCATTTAATATCAAAAGCTGACTTTAAGGAATATTTTACTCCACCTTCACCAGCCATAAAAAAGCAAAAGAAACTTGAAAAGAAAAGTTCTGA
>CADACD010000003.1 GCA_902786365.1 uncultured Lachnospiraceae bacterium
CAGGAAAGTCCTACAGACTGAAGGATCATTTAAAGCAAACAGACTAATTGTACATTTTAATATAATATTTTTTGCGCATTTGGTCTTGACATTTTATATCCGGGGCAGAAGCCTGCGCATTTCGGAACAAATATTCAGTCGCGCGCGATGTTTGGCGGAGATGAATATTTAGACGGTTTTTCCGTTTACAACATGGGCAACGGTTGCCGCCATATCGTAACCTATGGCATGACAGAATTGTATGCTGACGAAAAAGCCTTCGGCGGCGAATTCAGCCGCTGGGGTTATGAGATGACATTGAAGCTCAAGGCTGATTCAGCGGAAGAATGTATGTGGGCATTGGATATGCTGTCTAACCTTGCGCGCTACACCTACACATCGGAGCGCTGGTTTGAGCCGTTTGAATGTATCCACGGCGGTACGCCGCTGCACGCAGGAACAGATTCCAAAATCACCTCATTGATTACCGTTGCCGATACCTCGGCACAATCACTGGACACACTCAACGGAAAAGTCGATTTTATTGACTTAGCGACGGATATGAACCGAACAAAATCGTATTTATAGGGAGAGAATGCAAATGACGCTTGAAAGAGCAGATTGGCATTGGGACAGCGCGGAGAAGCAGTACCGTGAGAAAAACAACTGTTCCGGTGCGCTGACCGACGAACAGCAATGGGAAATTTGGTTGAAAGCGGCAAATCACATCGGTTTGTTTTTGTGGTGGATAATCGACAGAGGCTTCGAGGGTGAGAATCTGGATGCCGGAGAATGCGACATGGTCAGAAACGGACAGATGACAGGAACAGAATTCTTCATGCGCTATTGTGACGGTAAGCTGTGGGACGATGATATCCGAGAGGATGTTTTGCCCTTTGTCAATGAATATTTTAACGGCGCATATCTTAACGATTACTGCAGCTGCTGTATTGACGAAACTGAAAAGCCGCTTTATGAAGTCATAAGCGATAAAGCGGATTATGAAAAACTGCGTGAAAAGATAGATACTGCCTATCGTACATTTTTATTAAAATAACTATTCAGTAAAGCGATTGAGTTCTATCGACAGGAATTAATTCACCAAGGTGACGTTACCTTTAGGATAAAAAGAGTAAAGAACATAAAACATAAACAAACGCTACGATTTTATTTTCAATCGTAGCGTTTAGTTTTTTTCCTATTCGATTTTTAATTTTTCCGTTAAGAGCCTCACGCTTTTTTATGTGGCAGTTTTTTTTATTATTTATCCTGCTGATTCAAACGAAGCAGAAATCAGTCTTTTAGGTTATCATATAAAGTACATTGTGCTGGTAGACAAAAGTGCCGGATTGCGTTAGAATAATAGAAAAGATATAAGCATAAGCGATGAAAGCAGCATGTGAAAAACAGATACGGAGGAAAAAACATGAACCAAAAAACAAAAATAAAAAGAGTAATTGGGCTCTTGCTGTGGGGAATATTGTTTACAATTATTCCGTCTTTTCATCCTGTTGTGGCAGAAGCAGCTGATACCTATGGATTAACGATTGCAGGTGTACAGGTAACAAGTCAGAACAGAAGTGATGTACTTGAGAATGGTGTATTCTCTTTTGATGGTAATCGTACATTGACAATTAAAGGAGATTATACAGGAAATGGTAATGATGATTTAATTAAGAGTGAGATTAAAAATTTGATAATCAAGATAGAAGGGGATTCTATCTTAAATGGAAGAGGAAAAAACTGCTTTTGTCTGTATCAGGACACTACAATTGTGGGAAAAGGATGGCAGGAATTATTGATATTGTATAGTTCCGGTTCGGCAGGTATTTATATTGAAGGCGGGCATACAATTATATTAGATGATATTATGATGAATATCACAGGAAAATGGGGGATTACAGGCTCACAGACAGGTGAGAAACTGATTGCTAAAAATTCATACGTTGAGACTTACTGCCAAAAAGGAGCAGTATGTGACCTGAATGGTGGTATCAGTTTTGATGGCTGTGATATGATGAATATGGGAGTAATAAAAGATGGAAGTATTTTGAACAGTACAGGAAATTATGAAAAAAATGTAATTATTTCAATCTCTTATCAGGGAACATGGAAGCAGGATGAAAAAGGCTGGTGGTATCAAAATCCGGACGGAAGTTATCCGAAAAATCAGCTAAAGAAGATTGATGGGAAATGGTATTATTTTGATGAAAGAGGCTATATGCAGACGGGCTGGAAGCTGATAGAGGATAAATGGTATTATTTTGATGATAATGGCTATATGCAGACCGGCTGGAAGGAAATCAATGAAAAATGGTATTATTTTGACATATCTGGACAAATGCAGACCGGTTGGAAAAAGATAGAAGATAAATGGTATTATTTTAATGATGGTGGTTATATGCAGACCGGTTGGAAAAAGATAGAGGAAAAATGGTATTATTTTGATACATCGGGAGTAATGCAGACAGATTTGAAGCAGATAGAAGGAAAATGGTATTATTTTAAGCCATCGGGAGAGATGTATACCGGCTGGAAGCAGACAGGTGACAAATGGAATTATTTTAATGAGGGCGGCTCTAGACAGACCGGCTGGAAACAGATACAAAACAGATGGTATTACTTTAATGAATTAGGAGAGATGCAGACCGGTTGGAAGAAGATAGGGAATAAATGGTACTATTTGGATGAATCAGGAAGAATGCAGACAGGCTGGAAGCAGATAGAAGAAAAATGGTATTATTTCGATGAAGAAGGCTGTATGCAGACCGGATGGATACAGATAGGAGATAAAAAATACTATTTAAATGATAGTGGCTGCATGCAGACCGGCTGGAAGAAAATTGGTGATAAATGGTACTATTTCAAGAATTCAGGAGAGATGCAGACCGGCTGGTTAAAAGTAGAAGATACCTATTACTATCTGAAAGAAGATGGTTCCGTGGCAGCAGGTGAATGGGTAGAAAATGGAAAATATTATATTGACAATAAGGGACACTGGGTAAAAAATCCTACATAAAAGTTTGTAGAAAAAACGAAACAAAGTAGGTATAAAAAACTATATATGATGATTGAAATACCCCCTGTATATAAAAATGATTATATACAGGGGGTATTTTTGTTTTATCTTGTATTGGAGTGAAATTGAAGACGGCATTTTTGAGGAAAATACCTCGGAAGTTTGATAGATTTTAAAAATTATTTTCATATAATAGAATTAAACTAAAAAAATTGTCCTAGACCTTGACAAATGCTTTGCATTTTTAGGATTTACTACATATTTTTATGGATAAAAATGGAAAATTATGTAAAGATATAGCAGGAAGATTTATGGTTAACAAATCAGCTTAATCTGAAAATTAAACTTAAATTTAATACATCAGTAAGAAATGAAAAAGATATAACATAATGAAATATGATATCAGAGGTAAAATGCATGGTTGAATTTAAAATTGCTTTGTGTGATGATGAAGAGTATTTCATGGATAATTTGGAAAAATTAATTTACAGATATGCAAAAGATAACAGAGTGAAAATAGATATTATGAAATACATAAAGATAAAAGAATTGATAAGAGATATAGCAGAAAAAAATGTAAAATTTGATATGTTGTTTCTGGATGTGGAGATGCCGGAATGTTCGGGAGTTGAAGGAGCAAAAATGATAAGAAGACATGATGAAAATATTGTTATTATTTTTGTGACAAATTATGACTTTTATGCACTGGATGCATTTGAGGTGGAGGCGATTGGATATGTGGTGAAACCGGTTGAATATAAGGCTATAAGGAAGCAGATTGAAAAAGGAAGAGTATTTGTTGAGCATAGACATAATGAATTAGAGGCAAATAAAAAGTTCATTAAAATCTGGCATGAAAGACGAGAGATAATGATTGAGCAAGGAAAAATTGTATATATAGAAAAGAGAAGGAATCAATGTGTATTGCATTTGAATGATGGCAAAGAAAAGATTTGTTATTTAACATTAAAGGAAGTTTATGTGAAATTAAATCATGATAAATTTACCTTTATACATCAGGGATATATTGTTAATTTTGATTATATTAAAGAGGTTAAATCAAAGGAAGTGTATCTGGAACAAAATTTTGTAATTCCATTAAGCAGGAAATATGCTAAAGCTGTTAAAAAACAATATATGGATAAAATATTTCAATTAAAGAAATTTTATGAATAGGGAATCAATGTGCAGCTGTCATTATCTTTATTTTAATATACAGATAATGAATAGCTGCTAAATTAATGTGTCTATTCTTTGAAATAATTGGGAATCATAACAGATACAAAAAATGTGTCATCTGTATAATGGATGTCTAATTCTCCATTTAATCTTTTTGTTATGGCTCTGACATTTTTAAGACCTATTCCGTGAAACATGGAAGTCAATTCATAGAGGTGATTTTCTTTGGTGGAAAGAAAATCATTTCCGAGTGTTTTGATATTTTCTTTGTGTGTATTTGTTATTGTAATATCAAGGTAGGACTTGATCTGTGTAATTGATAATCTAATCGAACGAGACAATTCATCAAGTTTAGTAGTTGCAGTTATGGCATTATCGATTAAATTACCAAGAATAGTAATTAATTTATAATCATCAATATATATTTGTGTAAAATTGCCTTCATATTCAAATTTTATATTTTTATTTAAGCAAATCTGGTATTTATAATTCAGTATATTTGAAATTGTATTACAAGGCGTTGCAATGATATATGTGTCAGCAAAGTCATTTTGTATTTTATGAATATAATTGCGAGCGTTATTAGGTGCATTATCCTTTAACATACCATCAATAGTATTTAAATGATTCTTAATATCATGTCTGATAGATAAAAGTTCTTTCAATTTTAAGTCTATATTCTGAGCATAGTCTTCTTCTAGCATTGCTTTTTCCAAAGAAATTTTTGCCTGCGCATTTTCATTTAGAATTAAGATAAAACGGTCATACATTGTAATCATAATAGCAATTAATATGTATATTGCAGTAAAGAGCAAAGTAATGATGAAATTGTCAGTGGCTATGTTTTTGCAGATGTAGAGAGTTACATAGCTTAGGGTGAACAGTGATATTATTATAATGGTATTAAAATAGTATTTGTATTTACGGTTGTTATTAAGTTTTTGTGAATTTGTGTAAAGTATATATAGTATGTAAATTAAGGAGTAACAAATAACATTTTTATATTCATAATAGTAATTTGAGGATATTGTAATTTTAAAATCCCATAAAATAAGTGAATGAAAAATAAATAAAAGTGTGTATTGCAATAAAATAAGTAATTCATACTTGAGAAAAACTATAATTAATTTCAAAAAGCGTTTTTCAAAGAGAGAATAGATAAGTAACAATTCTAAAACATAGTGCCAAAATATATTAATATGAGAAGATGATACTAATGAAAAAATAAAATTTATAGAAAGAATAATTAAAAAATAGTTATATATTATTTTTTTAGAGTAAATATTTGAAAAGTATTTTAGAAAAAATAATAGGTTAAATATATTACATATATAATCAAAAATAAATAAATCCATTTCCAACTCCGTTTTACATTATTTAAGGGTTAGTATACCTCAAAGAAATAAAAAAATAAAGAAAAAATGTCAATTAGCATGGTTAATTGACCAATTAGCACATGTTTATTGATTTTATGAAAATAAAATGGTATATAGCTATTATAAAATAAGAAGGAGGTTGAATTTATGAATAACAAATTTATAGTATTAAGCAAAAGTGAATTACAAAGTGTGGATGGAGGTGCAAGAAAATTTAGCAATGTAGGAAAATTTATTGTTAAAATATATGAAAAAATATTTGGATAAAATATAGTATTATATTTCAACTACCATCGCATAGAAAATAATGCAAGAAACAAGGCATTATTTTCTATGCATTCACAATAAAATTAAAATCAAACAAGGAGGATAATCATGGCAACAATTACAGAGCATCAAACATTAGAGCTGCACAATTTGTTTACATTTAGAGGATTAATTGCAAAAGAAGAAATACCAGAGATCGAAAAAGAATTAGAACAGGCAATTAATTTAGCAGGAGCAAAAAGAGAGTCATGCACAATCAAAGCTGTACATGGTTTATTGTATGGAAAGTATGATATTGAACTCATTATTCCAATCAATAAGAAGATTGAAGATACAGAAAAATTTACATATAAAGAAACAATCAAAATATTGAATGCACTAATGGCAAAATGTAAAGGAAATCCGGCTGATGTTGATACAACACTTTTAGAACTTGAAAAATATATTGCAGTCAACAAACTTCTTCCTACATCAGTTGCATATCAGGTTGTGACAAGCATGGATGAGGCAGATACTGATAATAGCGAAATGGTTATTTATATTGGTGTGAGTGCTAATATATTATAGAAAAAAAAGAAGGGAGATATGTATTCTGCTCATTTATAGATTTGTAGCTATCTTTTCAGTGAGCGGTATCACAGAAAATGTGATATACATGGGTGAAAAATATGAATTATTATTGTGTCAGACAACATGATATTACGGATTGTGGTGCTGCATGTCTTGCAACGATTGCGAAACAAAATGGTTATGAAATCGGTATTACAGCAATAAGAGAAATTGCAGGAACAGACAAACACGGAACAAATGCATATGGTCTTATCAAAGCAGCAGAAAAAATCGGATTTAAAGCACAGGGAGTAAAAGGAGATAAAGAAGCATTTTTTACCGATTTTTTGTTGCCATGTATTGCACATGTTGTTGTGGAGGGAAATCTTTTGCATTATGTTGTTATCCATAAAATAACGAAAAAAAAAGTGATCATTGCAGATCCGGCAGAAGGAATAGTGCAGTTAACTCCAAGTGAATTTTTCGGTGAAATTACACAAGGGAATCATCCGCCAAAGTACAAATGGACAGGGGTTCTTATTTTTTTGGAAAAAAGTAAAGATTTTAAAATGGAAAAAGAGGCAGAAGGAATGATGCATCGTTTTTTCAGACTTCTCTTTCCACAAAGAAAATTGATTTTTAGAATATTTATCTGTTCACTAATCTATACGATTCTTGGAATAGCGGGAGCCTTTTATTTTAAATTTCTTGTGGACCATGTTATACCAAATGGACTTGCAGACACATTGACAACAATATCAATAGCAATGATAATGCTTAGTTTGTTTAAAGTGATTTTAAATGCATATCGATCGCATCTTCTATTATATCTAAGCCAGAAATTGGATATCACATTACTTCTTGGATATTACAGGCATGTAATAGAATTACCTGTCAATTTTTTTGGTACAAGGCATGTAGGAGAGATTATATCAAGATTTAATGATGCAGGTAAAGTCAGAGATGCAATTTCCGGTGCAACGCTTACTGTTATGATAGATACTGTTATGGCAATTGCAGGAGGAATAATACTATATATGCAAAACCCCAAGATGTTTGAGATTGCAGTGATTATGGTTTTGTTTTACATTGTCATTGCTTTTGTATTTAATCAATATTATGAGAAACTTAACAGGATAGAAATGCAAAATAATGCTGAACTTACATCATATCTTGTCGAGTCTTTTAATGGCATACAGACAATAAAAGCATATAATGCTGAGAGAAGAGCAAATTTAGTAACAGAGACTAAATTTGCAAAATTATTAAAAAGTGTGTTCAGACTGGGATTTGTAAGTAATATGCAGGCATCATTAAAGACATTTGTTGAACTTGTTGGAGGAGTTGTTATTTTATGGGTAGGTGCAGTAAATGTTTTAAAAGGAAATATAACAATAGGAACACTTATCACATTTAATTCACTTCTGATTTATTTTTTGGAGCCTGTCAAGAATCTTATCAATCTGCAGTCACAGATGCAGACAGCGATTGTAGCGGCAGACAGACTGGGAGAAATACTTAATCTGGAAATTGAAAAGACCGAAAGAGAGCATCATAAATTGGAACCGGAAAGTTTATTAGGGGACATTGAGATGAAAAATGTAGATTTTCGATATGGTATGAGAAAGCTGGTGTTAGTGGATGTCAATGTGAAAATCAGGCAGGGAGAAAAAGTTGCTTTTGTAGGTGAAAGTGGTTCGGGAAAGACGACACTATCAAAACTTCTGCTTCATATGTATACACCTGAAAAGGGTGAGATATTGATTGGCGATAATAATATTGAAGATATTAAAATAGAGACGCTTAGAGATAAAATTGCATACATATCACAGGAAACATTTTTGTTTAGTGGAACAATTTTGGAAAATTTGATTTTTGGAATTGATTATATAGATATGAATGAAGTGATAAAGGCGTGTAAAATGGCACAGGCACATCAGTTTATCAATGAACTGCCATTAAGGTATGAGACAAGGCTTGAGGAAAATGGTGCAAATCTTTCAGGAGGTCAGAGGCAGAGGCTGGCAATTGCAAGAGCAATGCTGAAAAATCCTGATATTCTGATACTTGATGAGGCAACAAGCAATCTTGATTCCATAACGGAAAGGGCACTTGATAAGACAATCAATGAATACGCAAAGAATAAAACAACCATATTCATTGCACACAGGCTCAGTACAATTAAAAACTGTGACAAAATATTTGTGATGGATAAAGGTCATGTGATAGAGAGTGGAACCCATAAAGAGTTGATAAAACAGGGCGGTAAATACGCAAAGTTAGTGAAAGAACAGTCATTAGATAATTTTGAGATGAACAATATTGAGATAAAAGAAAGTTTAGAGGGTGGTGTTGCATAATGAAACCAAT
Source organism: uncultured Lachnospiraceae bacterium (assembly GCA_902786365.1). Taxonomy (GTDB): domain Bacteria; phylum Bacillota; class Clostridia; order Lachnospirales; family Lachnospiraceae; genus Bovifimicola. The sequence goes on from CADACD010000003.1 coordinate 8,740, forward strand.
CATTGTAGATATGGAAGAATTGACTGAGAGTATGAAAATATACAATTCAAAGCCACGCTCTTTTATAATAGGTTTCATATATATTGTTATGGGGATGATGATTGCGTTTACTGTGTGGATGTATTACAGAGAAATAGATATTGTTGTAAAGGCAAAAGGAACATTTCATAGTGATGATAAAACGGAAGAAATCTATACGAATGTTTCCGGGAAAATAGTGGAATGTAATATAGAAAATGGTATGTATGTTAGTCAGGGAGATGTATTGTTTGCAACAGAGACAAATGACCTTATCGAATCAATGGGACTGTGTAAACGTTATCTGTCAGAGATAGAAGCGCAGCTGGAAATATTAAATGAATACAGGCAAGGGATTGAAAATACAGCAAAAGATGAACAGAATGATGTTTTAACAGAATCAGAAGAGAGAAATTTAATAACAGAAAAATATAATATTGGTTTGCAAATTGCAAAGTATGAAGAGAAAAAATTCGAATGTGAAAATCAAATTCAAAAATTACAGAAAGAATATGAGGATAGTATAGTAAAGGCAAAATTTTCAGGTTATATTTCTGTGGATGAAGAGATAAGGGAAGGAATGTATGTACAGAAGGGAGTAAATGTATGCCGGATTATAAGGGATAATAGTAAAAAAAATGATAATACAGAAGATAATCATATGCAAAACAGCAGCAGAAAGGAAAAAGAAAATATATTTTATGCAGATATTTATGTTGATAGCAGAGATATAGTAAAATTAAAAGATAATCAAAAGGTCAGGTTTGAGATAGCTGCCTATCCGGCAAATGAATATGGGTACTTTACAGGCTATATAGAAAGTATATCAAAGGATGCAAAATATGATGATGACAAGGCGTATTATCAGGTGAAAGTTGCATGTGATGCCGAAAATATAACTGACAGGTATGGAAATAAGATTGAGATTATGAATGGAATGGAGTGTACAGCTAATATTGTTATAGGGAAGAAAAGTGTGATGAAATATTTGATAGAGAATTTATTGTAATAATGAACAAAGGCAGAATTTATAGATTCAATATAAGGATGAAGGTAAGACATATTTGAAGTGATTTCGGATATGTCTTATTTTTTAAGATTACAATAGCCTTTCTTGGATGAAAGATATGTGAAATAATGGCTGGATTCGAAAATATGTTCGAAAAATTCGATTTATCATTGCATAATTTAATTTTAAATGTTAAAATAGTCAGACATAGTTTTAAACAAATAAGCGTATCATATAATTCATATTTTATGAAACGTATTGATGAAAGGTAACAAAGAAATGATTACTCTAAAAGATAATAGTTTGGATATAGATACATATCTTGAACTTAGAAGTTCTGTGAACTGGAAAAGGCTGACTTATGAACAGGCATCCAAAGCATTGGAGAATAGTCTATTTACAGTATGTGCATATGAAGGGGACAAGCCTGTGGGAATGGGAAGAATCGTTGGAGATGGAGTTGTGATAGATTACATTCAGGATTTGGTAGTAAGGCCGGATGAGCAAGGCAAAGGAATAGGAAGATTAGTGATAGAGAGACTGATTAACTATGTTAAAGAAACAAAACTTCATGATACAGAGATTATGCTCTGTCTTATGTGTGCAAAAGGACGGGAGGAATTCTATCAGAAGTTTGATTTTATAGCCAGACCTACAGACAATTTAGGACCGGGAATGATTCAGTATATAAAAACAGAATAACTTGAAAGTGAGTGATTATTTTGGAAAATGTGATTACACTGTATCTGATAAGACATGCAAGACAAAGCAGCCCTTTGTGTAATGTGAATGTAGAACTTGCCAAAGAGGGAATACGCCAGAGTAAACTGTTAGGGCAGAAACTGAAAGCCTATAATATAGATGAGGTTTATTCAAGTCATCTGATTCGGGCAGTGATGACAGCGGATATTGTGAGAAATGAAATTGATACTACAGATTCAAAGAGAAAAGAAGATAATATCACAGAAGAAACGAAAGAATGTGGTGTAGATAAATGTGACAGGGAGAAAGAAAGAGAAAAAAAATATCAGCTTGAAGATCTGAGAGAGACTGATTTTGGAGAATTGACCGGACTTCCGGATTCTGTTCTCAGAGTAAAATATGCTGATTATTATGCAGCAAGGGATTTGAAAAGGGAAGATTTGAGAATTCCCGGAGGAGAAAACGGGGAGGAGGTATATATAAGGATGAACAGGGCAATGGAAAGTATCATAGACAGTGCTGTTTCGAAAGGTTATAAAAATATAGCTGTCATATCACATGGAGGAGCAATCAGATGTTATCTTGCAGGTCTGCTTTCAATGCCTCAGTCACATAGGTTTATGATAGCTAAAAACATGGAAAATACAGCAATCACAGAAATTCGTTATAATATAGACACAAAAGTATATTCGGTGGAAAAAGTGAATGATTATTCGCATCTTGAGGGACATGATGAATTGCTTAGAAAACATTTTAAAGAGCAGGGATTTCATTATCATATGGAATCTGTCTAAATTGTAAAGTACAAAAGTATATTATAATAAAAGTTATGAAGAGGTAGGTAAGTTATGTCATCGGAAGTAACAAAAAAGTATGATGCCAATAGTATTTCAATTCTTGAAGGATTAGAGGCAGTAAGGAAAAGGCCGGGAATGTATATCGGAAGTGTTTCCACAAAAGGATTGAATCATCTGATTTATGAGATTGTGGACAATTCGGTTGATGAACATCTGGCTGGTCATTGCAGTGAGATCTGTGTAACATTAGAAAAGGATGGAACAGCGGTTATCAGGGATAACGGAAGAGGTATTCCAGTTGGAATCAATGAGAAGACAGGACTGCCGGCAGTTGAAGTTGTGTTTACCATGCTTCATGCAGGAGGTAAATTTGGTGATGGAGGTTACAAGATATCAGGAGGTCTGCATGGTGTTGGTGCCTCTGTTGTCAATGCACTTTCTGAATGGCTTGAGGTGACGATAAAGGTTGATGGAAAAGTGTATAACCAGCGGTATGAACGTGGAAAAGTAATGTATCCGCTGAAAGAAACAGGAACATGCAGAAAGAGTGATACAGGAACGACAGTGAGATTTCTGCCAGATAAAGAGATATTTGAGAAGACGTATTTTAAGGCAGAGGCAATCAAAAGCAGAATGCATGAAACGGCATATTTAAATCCAAACCTTACAATTATATTTGAAAATAAGAGATATTCTGAGGAAGAAAAAATCGAGTTTCATGAAGAAGAAGGTATCAAAGCATATGTAAAAACGCTTAATAACGGGAAGTCCGCACTTCATGATGTAGTGTATTTTAAGAGGGAGTCAGAGGGGATAGAGGTCGAAGTAGCATTTCAGTTTGTTGATGAGTTTCAGGAAAATATTATGGGATTTTGTAATAATATTTATACGCAAGAGGGAGGAACTCATATCACAGGTTACAAGACAAAGTTTACAACTGTGATAAACCAATATGCAAGAGAGCTTGGAATTTTAAAAGAAAAGGATTCTAACTTTACAGGTTCTGATGTCAGAAATGGTATGACAGCCGTGATAGCAGTCAAGCATCCGGATCCGAGATTCGAGGGACAGACGAAGACAAAGCTTGATAATCCTGATGCAGGTAAGGTAGTTGCTGATGTGACAGGAGAAGAAGTAGTTCTTTATTTTGACAAGAATCTTGAGGATTTGAAACTTGTCATTAGCTGTGCTGAAAAATCAGCTAAAATCAGAAAGGCAGAAGAAAAAGCCAAGACCAATCTTTTGGCTAAACAGAAATTTTCTATAGGAGGAAATGGAAAACTGGCAAACTGTGAGAGCAGGAATGCTGAGGAATGTGAGGTATTTATTGTTGAGGGAGATTCTGCCGGAGGTTCTGCGAAGATGGCGAGAAACCGTAAGATACAGGCGATAATGCCGATTCGTGGAAAGATATTAAATGTTGAAAAGGCAACAATGGACAAGGTACTTGCAAATGCCGAGATAAAAGAAATGATTAATGCATTTGGATGCGGTTTCTCGGAAGGATATGGAAATGATTTTGATATTACAAAATTGAGATATCATAAAATCATTATCATGACAGATGCCGATGTCGATGGTGCACATATTGATACATTACTGCTCACATTTTTTTATAGATTTATGCCGGATTTGATAACACATGGACATGTATATATTGCAATGCCACCGCTCTATAAAGTGGTTCCTAAAAGAGGAGAGGGAGAATATTTATATGATGACAAGGCACTTGAAAAATATAGAAAGACGCATACCGGATTTACATTACAAAGATATAAAGGTCTTGGTGAAATGGACGCAGAACAACTTTGGGAGACAACATTAAACCCGGAGACAAGAATACTTAAGCAGGTGGAAATAGAAGATGCTTATCTGGCATCTGAAGTGACAAGTATATTGATGGGAACAGATGTACCACCAAGGAGAAAATTTATACACGACCACGCCCACGATGCAGAAATCGATGTATAGGAGAACCCCCAAAATCGCGAAGCGATTTTTTAAAATGGGTTCTCCGAAAAGCCGCCGGAGAGAAGCGGAGGGGGCAATACCTTAGAGAACCCCCAAAATCGCGAAGCGATTTTTTAAATGTAAAATTTAGTAGAAAGGACAGGAATAAATAAAATATGGCTGAACAGATTATTAAGACAGAATATTCTGATGTAATGCAGAAATCATATATTGACTATGCGATGAGTGTTATTTGTCAGAGAGCCCTGCCGGATATCAGGGATGGTTTAAAGCCTGTACAGAGACGTGTTCTGTATGCCATGGATCAATTGGGATTAAACTATGATAAACCTCACAGAAAATCTGCCCGTATTGTAGGTGATACAATGGGTAAGTACCACCCGCATGGTGACAGCTCTATCTATGAGGCACTCGTAGTATTGGAGCAGGATTTTAAGAAAGGTATGGCGCTGATAGACGGACATGGTAATTTTGGGTCCATAGAGGGTGATGGTGCTGCAGCAATGCGTTATACAGAAGCAAAATTAAAGAAGTTTACACAGGAAGTATATCTTGCAGATTTGGATAAAGATGTGGTAGATTTTGTTCCAAATTTTGATGAGACAGAAAAAGAGCCGGCCGTACTGCCTGTAAGGATTCCTAATGTGCTTATCAATGGTTCAGAAGGGATTGCGGTTGGTATGACGACGAATATACCGACTCACAACCTTGCGGAAGTCATTGATGCAGAAGTAGCATATATGGATAATAACGACATTACAAATGAAGAATTGATGCAGTTTGTAAAGGGACCTGATTTTCCTACAGGCGGTCTTGTGGTGAATAAAAGTGAGCTTTTATCAATCTATGAGACGGGGCAGGGAAAAATAAAGCTACGTGGAAAGGTAGAATTTGAAAAGGCAGAAAAGAAATCCGAGCGTGACAAATTAGTAATCAGTGAGATACCATATACAATGATAGGTGTCGGAATCAGCAAATTTATATCGGATGTCTGTGATTTGATTGAGACAAAAAAGACACAGGATATTGTTGACATTTCCAACGAGTCATCCAAAGAGGGAATCAGAATTGTACTTGAACTGAAAAAGAATGCAGATGTGGAAAAACTGATTAATATGCTTTATAAAAAGACAAAGTTGGAAGATACTTTTGGTGTCAATATGCTTGCCATAGTTGATGGAAGACCGGAGGTATTAAGTCTTAAAGGAATTATAGAGAATAGTATTAAATTTCAGTATGAGATACAGACGAGAAAGTATAACACACTTCTCAAAAAAGAATTGGAGCAGAAAGAAATCAAAGAAGGTCTTATCAGAGCATGTGATATTATTGATTTGATTATAGAGATTTTAAGAGGAAGCAACAGTATCAAAGATGCAAAAAACTGTCTTGTCAATGGAGATACAAGCAAGATAAAGTTTAAGCATAAGGAATCAGAACTTTATGCATCTAATCTTAATTTTACTGAAAAGCAGGCGCAGGCAATTCTTGATTTGCGACTTTATAAATTGATAGGTCTTGAAATTCTTGCACTTCAAAAGGATTATGAAAGAATAGTCGAAAGAATAGCTGAGTATGAAGAAGTTTTAAACAGCAGAAAGGCTATGATTAAAGTGATAAAAAAAGAACTTTTGGCAATTAAAAAAGAGTATGCAATAGAGAGAAAAACTGTTATTGAAGATGGAAAAGAAGCAATATTTGAAGAGGCAAAATTTGTTGAGCAGGAAGTCGTATTTCTGATGGACAGATTTGGTTATGCAAAGACAGTTGATGTTTCGGTATATGAGAGAAACAGAGAAGCGGCTGACAGTGAATATAAGTATGTGTTCAGATGCATGAATACGGATAGAATATGTGTGTTTACAGATGTTGGTAATCTTCATCAGGTGAAAATCCATGATGTTCCACTGGTAAAATATAAGGATAAAGGAACGCCGGTTGATAATCTGAGTAATTATGACAGCAAACAGGAAAATATTATATTTATTGCAGATACAATGATGATGAGGGCAAAGAAACTGTTGTTTACAACAAAACTTGGTATGATGAAATTAGTCGACAGTGAGCAGTTTAATGTATCCAAAAAGACTGTGTCAGCAACAAAATTAAATGAGGATGACAAGCTTATCAGTGTAGTCATTACTGATGCAGTAGAACGTATTATAAATGGAAATTATGTGGAACTGTCTGGGAATGGAGCGTTAAGCGGTGGATCCTACGACTTTACAGAGGAAAGTATTATAGATTCAGGTGAGTTCATTGGAGAAGAAAACTTTGTGGATGAAGCTGCTTATATGAAAGAAAAAGATTCTGTAAATGGTGATGCGGTTAAGGAAATATATACGAACCAGATAGTAGTTCTTCAGACAGAAAATGGTATGTTTCTTAGATTTTGTCTTAAAGAAATACCGGAAAAGAAGAAAGGGGCTGTTGGTGTCAGGGGAATTAAGCTTGGAGCAGGAGATTATATTACAGATGTATATGTGCTTGATGCAGGAGATAATTACATTGCAGATTATAAAGGCAAAAACGTTGAGCTAAGAAAACTCAAAACAACAAAAAGAGATACAAAAGGAACAAAAGTGAGATTGTAAAAAATAATAAAACACTGAACTATAATGATAAGATATATAGTTCAGTGTTTTTTGAATTATTGGGAAATTTGCTGGTAAAACTGTTCAGACACAGATTATGAAATTACACCAGTCGGACTACATGAAATAGAGATCATCTTTGTATATGGCTGGGATAAAAAAATAGCAGTAGCAGTAGCAGATGCAGTATTTCCAAGTTTAGTACCTGTTACGCTATTGATTGTCCAATATGTGCTGTAAGATTTTGCAGATGGAACATAAGATGTACATTCCGAAGTAGTTCCGTTATACCAGAAAGTACCTTGTATTGAAACTGTCCATAATATTCCACCACTTGCATTTTTGAAATATCCGGTTTTTGTTTTAGTAATAAAATTTGTACTATTTATACTATCTGGTAATAAAGAAGTGAGTGTTATATCTTCAGGATCACTGAGATATACTTCAAATGTGTCTCCGTTATCAAAATACTCTATACTTACAAGTTCCCCCAAATATTCAGTTGGTTCTAATGAATCAGCAGACACATTTGTAAATGATGCAAGTAATAATAAAATAGTTGATAAAGTTACTGAAAAAATTTTTTTAAGCATATAGGTTACCTCTTTCTGCACTGTAAAAAATTATTAGATGTCTTATCTGCAGTAAAGCAGATATTTATTGTAAGTTATAAATTCGTGCAACAGTGCATACACAAATCAGATAATTTAATAAATATCATTGATATTCATTAAAATTATTTCATAAAACATTGATAACAGAATGTTAGTATATAAAATTATGAAGAAGATTTACGCTCAGTCGAAGAATATTCATATGAGTGTAAATGAGGTTTGGAAATTTCATGCATCTTGATAGTGTATAATTGAAATGAAAAAAAAGCAACCGTCGCTATTAAAGAAAAAATAACAATACTGTTTCGGATAAAACGTCTGATTTGCATTTTTTTAATAATATAATCGATATCAGTAATTGAAAAGTATGAACGGACAATATCCTCCGGTTTTCCGAAATACAGATATATTTCATCAAGAGAAAGGGAGTTGTTGTCAAATATATATTCTGTTATATTGTGCTTTAATTTTATCAAATAAAAAAGCTCAGATATTCCAACAACAGGAAATGAACTATAAACTTCAGCTAAATATTTATATGATATTAAATTCATGAATAACCATAACCTCTTTCGGATATTATATTTATTTAATTGTTTCTTCATATGACATAATTTCGCTATAAGCAATTGAGGTATAAGTATTATATAAATAAAAAACATAATACATGATACCTATAATTGAAAGTACTAATATAAAAGAAACAACATGTCTGATGATAGTAGCAGAGCGAACCTTTTCAATTAATATAGATGTATCATACATTAAATAGTAATTTTTCAATATTTCCTCAGGTGTCCCGAATTGTGAATACAAATCATCAATGGAATCAAGAGAAATATGATAGGTTGACTCAATAATATCTTTTTTAAATTTTTTTAAGTATTCTCTTTCCGGCTTGCCTATTGCAGGAAAAAGAGATTTGCAAACTGATATATATTTTTTGATTAATCTATTTCTTTTCATTGGTGTATCCTTGTCATTCGTAAAATTATTAATATATTTACATATTCATAGTATTTGAAAAGTCGAATGAAGTCAATATTATAATTATCAAAATATATAAAAAAATAATTTTTTTACTTTGTTTGATAGCTTGTATGTGATTTTTAGAAAAAATAAAAAAGGAATTCATGATGAATTCCTCTTTGAAATTTCCAATTTGATTATTCTGTTGCAAGGTCTGAAATAAGATTAAACTGATTTCCACCTGTTAATTTCTTTAAAATATCGGCTGTATCAGTAGTAGTGGCAGGTCTGGCTATTTCCTTTCTTTGAGAGTCAGGATAGTCAGGAACATCCACTAATGAATCTGTAGTATTTAAAATGCTTAGAAGAGTTTTTACTCCTTCAGCCGTTGTTGCAAAACTGATTAAAAGCTGTTTTAAATATATTTTACCATTTTCTTCAAGATGATAATATACGCGTGTTCTCTTTCGACCAACAAGTTTAGAATACTCGCTTATCAGACCGTCATTTTCAAGTTTGTATGTAGCGGTATAAACTGTGTTTTGTGAAATGTTAAGCAGACCGCCTGATAACTGAGATATCTGCTTTGTAACATCGTATACATAACTGTCTCCATCATTAAGAACAGATAAAATAAGTAACTCAGTAATTCCGTTGATAAAATAGTTCTTACTTGTCATGAAAAGCACTCCTTTTTTATGCAGTATTTATAGTTTAACTATTTATTAGTTTAGATTATATTGATTTTATATAGATACAAATTGAAAATTAAAAACCAATATGATATACTAATACCAACTATGATACAATATTTTAAGATTAATATCAAGTGAATTTTAAATATATTTGTAAATTTTATGATAGCAGGGTCAAAAGTTCATACGTTTCTGCCTGCATGAAAAAGTATGACAACATATACTTTTCGACCAAAACATCTTTTTATGTATGGAACTTGGATGAAAAATAAATTTTGGAGGCAATTATGAGAAAAAAAATAAAATCAGCAGTAAGTATATTAATCGCAGCAACAATGATATTTTCGATGTCTGCCTGTGAAAAGAGCAGTTCTAAAAATGCGAAGGATAATTCTGATACTTCTTTTATAGAGGATGAAGTAGTCGAAGGAAGCAGGCTCCAGGCTGACTGGATAGATACAGCCATCATATATGAAGTGAATGTAAGGCAGTATACAGAGGAAGGTACTTTTGAGGCATTTAGTGAACATTTGGATCGACTGAAGGAGCTTGGTGTTAACACATTATGGTTTATGCCGGTATACAGTATTTCACAGGTTAACAAGAAAGGAACACTAGGTTCTTATTATTCTATCAGTGATTATAAAAATATTAATGAAGAATTTGGAACACTGGAAGAATTTAAGGAACTTGTAAATAAGGCTCATGATATGGGATTTACGGTGATTCTTGACTGGGTTGCCAATCATACCGGATGGGACCATGTGTGGATTGAGGAACATCCGGAGTACTATGTTAAAGATGAAGATGGAGACATCATTTTTCCACTTAATACAGACTGGACAGATGTAGCACAGCTTGATTATTCGAATGACGATATGAGAGCGGCAATGATTGATGCGATGAAATTTTGGGTAGAAGAAGTGGGAATTGATGGATTCAGATGCGATTATGCGCAGGGAGTACCGGTAGATTTCTGGGAAAGTGCAAGAGAAGAATTAGACAAGGTAAAACCGGTATATATGCTTGCAGAGGATGGTACAAGCAGCAACTCAATGTTAAATAAAGCATTTGACAGTGATTATAATTTTGCCTTATATGATGCATTAAAATTAAGTTCAGCTATTCCGAATTCTGCTGATGAGGTTGAAGACTATATAAGTATTGAACTGCCTTATGGGGCATTTAGAATGAACTTTATTGATAATCATGATAAGAATACTTATGATGGAACATTGAAACAGAGATTTGGAGACGAAAGTCTGGGAGCATTATATACTGTTGTATTTACAGGTGAAGGGATACCTCTAATCTATTCCGGAAACGAGGAAGATACAGATATTTCTCTTGAGTTTTTTGAAAAAGATAATATTGATTTTGGAGATTATCGATACGCTGATTTGTTAGGAGAACTGTGTAAGATACGAAAAGAAAATGAGCCGCTTTACAGTGGAACTTCGGGGGGAAAAGTCAGAATCATCAAAGATGATAACATGAATGTCACTGCATTTGAACGTGTGAAAAATGGAAAGAAAATTACAGTGGTTGTGAATTTGTCAGGTAATGAGCAGAATGTAAAATATGAACAGACAATATCAGATGGAGAAATACTGCTTCATGGTGATGCCGAAGGAATGAAGGAAATGACAGATACAAAACTGAATAAATCAGATTTAAATTTACTATCACCTTGGGAATATTACATTATAGTGTCGCAATAGTGTAATGGTAAATAGTGAAACAATGAAGAGTTTATCAAAGCAGGTGACTGTATTTGGGTATATTTATAGAATATAGTTTAAAACTGTAAATGTGGAAGTTATATTATGAGTAATGAAAAATATGGAGGACTGGCATGACATATAAAGAGGCAAGAGAGTATGTTGAAAAAGCAGCAAAAAAGGGCAGTATTTTAGGACTTGATAACATCGAAAGACTGATGGAGCAGCTTGGAAATCCGCAGAATCAGCTGAAGGTTATTCATATCGCAGGAACAAATGGCAAGGGTTCTACCCTTGCCTATCTTACCAATATATTGAAAAATGCAGGTTATAAAGTGGGCAGGTATATCTCACCTGCCGTTTTTGATTATCTTGAAATTTTTTCAATTAATGATGTAAATATGAGTGAAGATGATTATGCAAAGTATATGGATAGGATAGTATCAGCATGTAACGATATTGTGGGAAATGGATTTGAAATGCCGACAGCATTTGAGATAGAAACCGCATTAGCCTATCTGTATTTTTATAGTGAAGAATGTGATGTAGCGCTGATTGAAACCGGAATGGGAGGAGATAGTGATGCGACAAATGTTGTGCAAAATACAATTATCAGCATTATATCTTCTGTCAGTATGGACCATATGAATTTTCTTGGAAATACAATTTCAGAGATAACACATCATAAGGCAGGAATTATCAAAGAAAATTCAGTAGCAATCTGTGCAGGACAAAATGATGAAACAGCAAAAGAAATTGAAGATGTAATTAGGCAGACGGCAGTTAAGAATCATACTGTTTTTGTAAAGGTAAATCAACCTCAGAATATAGTATATGGAAACGAAGAAACTACTTTCGATTATGAGAGTATTGCTTATGAAAATATTTATGAAAACGTAGTTTGTGAAAATGCCGGAAGTGAAGTGTGGAGTCAGACAAAAAATGAGTGCAAAGGCAAAGCATCAGAAAGAGAAAGAAAGACATATCATTTGACAACAAAGATGTGTGGTGTATTTCAGCCATATAACGCCTCTACCGCTGTAGAGACAGCGGTCTGGCTTAGAAAAAAAGGATTTCATATAACAGATAATAATATTATTTCAGGAATCTCTTGTGCGAAATGGCATGGAAGATTTGAAAAAATCAAAAATCATCCGGCAATATATTTTGATGGAGGACATAATCCGGATGCGGCAAAGTTATTGGCAAAAAGCATGGAAATCTATTTTACAAATAAGAAAATTATATATATAATAGGTGTATTAGCAGATAAAGATTATGATAAAATTCTTGAAATTACTGCAGGATTTGCATATGCCATTATTACAGTGACACCAAAAAATGTCAGGGCACTTGATGGGGAAGAACTTATGCTTGCGGCAAAAAAGTATCATGAGAATGTATCGAATGCAGAAAATATTGATGCAGCTATAAAGAAAGCTGTTCATATGTCAGAAAAAGATGATGTCATTTTTATATTTGGTTCATTATCATATCTGAAAGAAGCCAAAGAAGTATGCGTTAAAATGTGAAGTACCATATGAGGTCAATTTTGACCCCTTTGATACCTGCCTGGCACGAAACGTATGATCTTGGAACCCTGGTATCATCATATTCAGATAGATCAATACAGCAAAATATATATCAATATAACAGGAAGCGAGGTTATTTGTATGATAGACAAGAAAAAGATTGAAACCGCAGTAACGATGTTGCTTGAAGGAATCGGAGAGAATACCGAAAGAGAGGGGATAAAAGAGACACCACAGAGAGTGGCAAGAATGTATGAGGAGATTTTTGCAGGGATTGATAAGGATGCAAAGGAACATCTTTCCAAAACATTTGAGCGTGAATCAAGCGATATGGTAATAGAAAAAGATATATCATTTTATTCCATGTGTGAACATCATCTGATGCCTTTTTTTGGAGTAGTTCATATAGCATATATTCCGAATGGAAAAGTCGTCGGAATCAGTAAACTTGCGAGAACTGTGGAAGTATTTGCAAGACGACCGCAGATTCAGGAACGCATGACAGAGCAGATTGCAAAAGAGATTATGAATCATCTCGATGCAGAAGGCGTTATTGTAAAGATTGAAGCAGAGCATTTGTGTATGTCAATGAGAGGTATCAAGAAACCGAGAAGTAAGACAGTGACATATAAAGCACTTGGAAAGTTTGAAGAAAATGAAAAACTGAGACAGACTTTTTTTGAGTCTGTAAAGTAAATATGGTACGAAAACCATATAAATATTAAAATGCATGCAGTGGCATCATTGAATAGCAGTAAATTCAAAAGCGAAAGTTTGAAATAAATATAATAGAGAAATCTTGATAAATTGAAAATATGAGGTGAATGGCATTATGATAATAAAAGACAAAAGATTTGATACAGAAAATGGTACTTATATTATGGGGATACTGAATTTTACACCGGATTCATTTTCGGATGGCGGCAAGTACAACAATATTGAATATGCACTAAAGCATGTAGAAGAAATGATAGAGGGTGGCGCTGATATTATAGATGTCGGAGGTGAATCAACAAGACCGGGATATACCATGATATCAGATGAGGAAGAGATTGAACGAATCGTTCCTGTAATTGAAAAAATCAGGCAGAATTTTGATATTCCTGTTTCAGCAGATACATATAAAAGTAAGGTGGCAGATGCGGCTATTTTGGCGGGAGCAGACCTTATCAATGATATATGGGGCTGCCGATATGATGATAATATGGCACAAGTCATAGCAAAAAATAAGGTGAGCTGCTGCCTGATGCATAATAGAGATTTATCAGAAAATCCTTACAAAAAGGATATTATGACGGAGGTAATGGAAGATTTAAAAGAGAGTATTGATAGGGCACTTTCGGCAGGTGTTGACAGAGATAAAATCATGATAGATCCGGGAATCGGGTTTGCCAAAACATTGGAAGAAAATCTTTTGGTCATGAACCAGTTAGACAGGCTAAAAGAACTTGGATTTCCGATACTTCTTGGCACATCAAGAAAATCGATGATTGGACTTACATTGAATCTTCCAGCAGATGAAAGACTAGAAGGAACGATAGCGACAACAGTCATCGGCGTGATGAAAGGATGTTCATTTATCAGAGTACACGATGTACAACAAAACAGACGGGCAGCACTAATGGCAAGAGCGATTATTAGCAGCAGGTAAAATAGTTACCAGTGGAAGCTGAATGTTATAACCACACAGATACATGAGAATACAACAGAATTGGAGGGAAATAAACCTATGAAAAAAACAACGGATAAGATTATTATTGAAAATCTTGAAGTATACGCAAATCATGGAGTATATGAGGAAGAAAATGTTTTAGGACAAAAATTTATTATCAGTGCAGAACTTGAAATTAGCACAAGGAAAGCAGGAATATCAGATGCTTTGGTATTATCAGTGGATTATACCATGGTATGCAGAATTATCAGTACATTTTTAAAAGAACATACATATAGTCTGATAGAAGCGGCGGCTGAAAATCTTGCGCTTTTATTATTTGCTAAAATCAATGAATTAAAGGGAATCAAGCTCACAATCAAAAAGCCATGGGCTCCGATAGGACTTCCGATAGAGTATGTTGCTGTGTCAATTGAAAGAAGATGGCACAGGGCTTATGTGGCTATCGGTTCTAATATGGGTGATAAGCTTAAATACCTTGAAGGTGCAGTATCAGCAATCAAGAATGATGTCAACTGTCGTTTAAAAAGAGTTTCGGATATCATTGTCACAGAGCCATATGGACCGGTTGAACAGGATGATTTCATGAATGGATGCATGATGCTAGATACACTTTACACACCGATGGAGTTACTTCGGTTTTTACAGAAATTGGAAAATGATGCCAACAGAGTCAGAGAAGAGCATTGGGGACCGAGAACACTTGATTTGGATATACTTTTGTATGATGATTTGGTCACAACAGACGAGGAACTTGTTATACCTCATCCTGAAATGCACAAGAGGTCATTTGTTCTTGAACCATTAAACCAGATTGCACCGAATGTTGTTCATCCTTTACTTAACAAGAGAATCAGAGATTTATTATAAAATCGGACAAATAATTAAGAATAATTATAAAAGAGTGCAGAAAAGAGGATACATTGTGAAAACAGATTGGAACGAATTGACAGAAAATGAAACATCAGATGGTACTAGAAAAGAAGAGACAGATAAAAAGCAGGAAATGCATGAGAGTAAGTCGCTTGATTTGAGTGAGATTAGAAATCAGATAGATGAAGTTGATGCAACAATTGTAGAGGAATTTGAAAAGAGGATGAGGCTTTGCAAAGATGTCGCACAGTTTAAAATAGACAATGGGAAAAATGTGTTAGATAAAGAGAGAGAAATCCAGAAGATTGAAAAAGTCGCATCACTGGCAAAAAATGACTTTAATAGACAGAGTGTAAAGGAATTATTTACACAGATTATGGCGATTAGCAGAAAATTGCAATATCAGATACTGACAGAAAATGGAATGTCAGCAAAAATAGATTTTAAGGAAACAGATGATATTAAACGGGAAAATATCAAAGTTGTCTATCAGGGAGTTCCGGGAGCCTACAGTCATCAGGCGATGCTCAATTATTTTGGAAATGATGTAGAGAATCATAATGTTGCAACATTCAGGGAAGCAATGGAGGCAGTCAGCAAAGGTGTGGCTGACTATGCAGTTTTACCAATAGAAAATTCGACAGCGGGAACAGTTAATGATGTCTATGACCTTTTATTTGAGTTTGATAATTATATTGTGGCTACCACAGATGTGATAGTAAGACATGCTCTTTTGGGAACGAAAGAGGCAGAGCTTGAAGATATTGAAGTTGTATATTCACATCCGCAGGGATTGATGCAGTGCAATGAGTTTTTAGAGGAACACAGAGACTGGCAGCAGGTATCACAGGCCAATACAGCAGGAAGTGCTAAGAAAGTCATGGAGAAAAATAACAAAAAATATGCAGCGATAGCCAGCACGATTGCAGCGGATATCTATGGACTGAAAGTACTCAAGGAAAATATCAACAGAAACAGTGAGAATACCACAAGATTTATCATAGTTGGTAAAGAAAAAGTATATAAAAAAGATGCTTCAAAGGTATTTTTACTTTTTGAAATTTCGCATACCAGCGGTTCGCTCTATAATACACTTTCCCATTTTATCTATAACGGTATTAATATGAGCAGTATAGAATCACGCCCTATCAAAGGCAGAAAATGGGAGTACAGATTTTTTGTGGAGCTTGACGGCAATCTAAAGGATTTATCTGTTATCAATGCGATTAACGGGTTGATAGAAGAGACAAGTTTTGTCAAAATAGTCGGAAATTATTAGGATCAGTGGAAACATTTTAGTGTGGTCAGATTATCAGAAAGGTGTGGAATGAAATGACAGGTGGAAGAGAAGACAGAGTAAACACAAGAAAATTAATGTTATACAGAAATTTTAAACATCAGGAATTATTTGATGATTTTGAGTGGCTGATGAATAATGCAGACAATGATTATTATAATCAGGATGACATCGTTGCATTATTGTATGAGTGCGTGAATGAATTGTTAGAGATAGCAGATTCGTATGGATTTGAAGGAAATCTTTATCATAATTTTTTGGGATTCATACTTGCCAATAATGAGAATGCATTTTCTACATCCTCTGAGATTACAGGAGCACCGAAAGGAACCGTTAATCAGATTGCTATCCATGATTTTGCCATATTTAAGCAACTTATGGACTATGATTTGCGAGAAATAGACAAAGCACTCAATGTTGATGCCATCTCAATGATTTCGGATTACAAAAATGATGGAAAGACAAGTAAAGTATTCAATAAAAGAGTCAGAGACAGGATTTGTGAGCTGACCAAACTTTTGGAAAATGCGGCAGATGTATCGGAATACTACAGACATGTGACGGATTTCTACAAAGCATACGGAGTGGGAAGTTTTGGACTGCACAAGGCATTTCGTCTTATCAGCCACGAAGGAGAGGAAACTCAGATTATTCCGGTGACAAGCATTGACCATGTATACCTTAATGATTTGGTAGGTTATGAGCTGCAGAAGAAAAAACTGATTGAAAATACAGAGGCTTTTATTGCGGGCAAACAGGCAAATAATGTGCTTTTATATGGGGATGCGGGTACAGGAAAATCTTCAAGCATCAAAGCAATTCTCAACGAATATTATGGAAAAGGACTCAGGATGATTGAAGTGTATAAGCACCAGTTTGACAGGCTTTCTGATATCATAGAGACAGTGAAAAACAGAAATTATAAATTTATCATTTATATGGATGATTTGTCATTTGAAGATTTCGAGATAGAATACAAATACTTAAAAGCGGTGATTGAAGGGGGACTTGGAAAGAAACCGGAAAATGTATTGATTTATGCAACATCGAACAGAAGGCATCTGATTAAAGAATCATTTAGGGATAAAGATGATGTGGGTCAGGATATTCACAAGTCCGATACAGTACAGGAGAAGCTTTCTCTTGCATCAAGATTTGGATTATCGATTTATTATGGTTCGCCAGACAAAAAACAGTTTAATACCATTGTAAGTGTACTGGCACAGAAATATAAAATTACGATGGATGAGGAAAAATTATATCATGAGGCAAATGTATGGGAATTAAATCACGGCGGACTTTCAGGAAGGACAGCAATGCAATTTATCACATATTTGCTGGGAAGGGATGATTTGTATGGCGTATAAGCTGATAGCAACCAATGATGCGAAAGATTTTTCAAATCCAGAGTATTATCAGAACAGAGAATTAAGCTGGTTAAAGTTTAATGACAGAATTTTGCTTGAGGCGAAAGATAAGACAAATAAATTATTTGAGAGACTCAAATTTCTAAGTATTACTGCGTCTAATCTTGATGAATTTTTCATGGTAAGAGTTGCCTCAATCAAAGATATGATAGATGCCAAGTATGTAAAACCTGATATAGCAGGAATGAAGCCAAAGGAACAGCTAACAGCCATTGAAAAAGAGACACAGGATTTTATGATAAGGCAGTATCATACATTTAACCGATCGTTGCTTGGGCTTCTGGAAAAGAAAAATGTAAAAATCATCACAGAACATGAGCGGTTAGATGAGCGACAGAGAAAATATGTGGATCATTATTTTGATGAGACTGTATACCCTGTACTCACACCGATGGCTGTAGATTCATCAAGACCGTTTCCACTTATCAGAAATAAATCGTTAAATATATGTGTGCTTCTAAAAGGAAAAGAGGGAGAAGATTTCGCAACAGTACAAGTGCCAGATGTTGTGGGAAGAGTGGTAGAAATTCCGTCAGCAAAAAAGAAGAGTAAAAATAAAGATAAGAGTGAATCAAATATCAACGAAACAAATAAAATGCGTACTTTCATTCTTCTTGAGCAGATTATTGAGCGAAACATCGGGAAACTTTTTAGCAGCCATCAGGTAATATGTGCCTATCCATACAGAATCACAAGAAATGCGGATCTTAGCATCGATGAAGATGAAGCGGCAGATTTGCTTGAGGAAATTGAAAAGCAGTTAAAAAAGAGAAAATGGGGTTCTGTGATACGACTTGAGGTTGAGGAAAAAGCAGATAAACGAATTATTAAATTTTTAAAAGATGAGATGAAAATCGAATCACAGAGCGTCTATCACATTAACGGGCCGCTTGATTTGACATTTTTAATGAAGCTGTATGCTGTTGAGGGATTTGAAGAGTTAAAGGAAGAAAAATATATTCCTGCACATTATGCTATTTCAGATGAGGAAGACATCTTTACACAGATTGGAAAACATGATATTTTGCTACATCATCCATACGAGTCATTTGATCCGGTAGTAGATTTTATCAGACAGGCTGCAAATGACGAAAACGTACTTGCAATAAAGCAGACATTATACAGAGTAAGTGGTAATTCGCCTATTATTGCCTCACTTGCAAAAGCGGCAGACAACGGAAAACAAGTGACAGTACTTGTCGAACTAAAAGCAAGGTTTGATGAGGAGAATAATATTCAGTGGGCAAAAAAGCTTGAAAAGGCAGGTTGTCATGTTATTTATGGTCTTGTGGGACTGAAAACACACAGTAAGATTACACTTGTTGTGAGACGTGAAGAAGACGGAATCAAAAGATATGTGCATCTTGGAACGGGAAATTACAATGATGCCACAGCAAAATTATATACCGACTTAGGACTTCTTACATGTAATAGTGCGATTGGAGAAGATGCGACGGCAGTATTTAATATGATTTCAGGCTACAGTGAGCCGAAACAGTGGAACAAGTTAAGTATCGCACCATATTGGTTAAGAGACAGATTCCTCTATATGATTCGCCGTGAAATTAAATATGCAAGAGAAGGAAAAGAGGCATTTATTAACGCAAAGATGAATTCTCTTTGCGATAAAGAAATTATAGAAAACTTATATGAGGCATCAGCAGCAGGGGTGAAAATTCACCTTGTGATACGTGGAATTTGCTGTCTAAAGACAGACATACCGGGAGTGAGTGAAAATATCACTGTACATTCTATTGTCGGTACATTTCTTGAACATAGTAGAATTTTCTATTTTGCAAACGGAGGAAATGAGGAGGTATATTTAGCAAGTGCAGACTGGATGCCGAGAAACCTTGACAAGCGAGTTGAGATTCTGTTTCCGGTTGAGGATGAGAAGGCAAAGAAGAGAGTGATAGAAATACTCAATATTCAGTTTGCTGACACATTAAAAGCGCATGTGCTTACCGGTGAAAGTTACGTAAAAGTTGATAAAAGAGGAAAGATACTTTTAGGTTCACAGGCATATTTTTGCAATCAGGCAAGAAATCAAGAAATTAAATTGGGAAATACGGCAGGCAGAAGTTTTGTTCCAATGTCGGATGAAACTAGTTGATTTTTGATGAAAAAATTATTATAATTAATGTTCATATAGAAGGAAAAAGTGGCGGGGGACCAATTCTTACAGATTAAAGTGTAGAAAAGAGGCGATTTCATGGGTAAAAACGGAGAAAGTGCCGGGTTAAAAGAAGCGACAGACACACTGAAAAATGATGAAAATAGTGAGATAAAGGAACCATTATGGGCAGAAGCGAGTGACAAAGTGGTTGACGGAAAACTTGTCAAAGCAGAGGAAACCTTTGATGATCCTGATAAGTTATACAGACATCTGATAGACTGTATTCACAAGTACCATCCGTCTACCGATACAGAGATGGTGGATAAAGCGTACAGGATAGCATACAACGCACATGAAGGTCAAAAAAGAAAATCAGGAGAACCGTATATTATTCATCCGGTGTCAGTGGCGATTATACTTGCTGAATTAGAACTTGATAAAGAGACGATTATTGCGGGTCTTCTGCATGATGTTGTAGAAGATACAGTCATGACAAATGAAGATGTGACCAGAGAGTTCGGCGAGGAAGTTGCACTTCTTGTAGATGGTGTCACAAAACTTACACAGTTATCGTATGAACAGGATAAGGTAGAAGTTCAGGCAGAGAATTTAAGAAAAATGTTTCTTGCAATGGCAAAAGATATCAGAGTTATTCTGATAAAACTTGCCGACAGACTGCATAATATGAGGACGATGCAGTACCAGGCTCCTCATAAGCAGATAGAAAAGTCGAGAGAAACAATGGAGATTTATGCTCCTATTGCTGACAGACTTGGTATTTCAAAGATTAAGACAGAGCTTGATGATTTATCTTTAAAATATTTAAAGCCTGATGTGTATAAAGAACTCAGTGAAAAGTTAGAGAGCAGGAAAAGTATCAGAGAACAGTTTATTTCAGAAATCATCGCCGGAGTGAAAGAGAATATAGATGAGGCCGGAATTGATGCGAAGATTGATGGAAGAGTAAAACATTTTTTCAGCATTTACAGAAAGATGGTCAATCAGAACAAGACTTTTGAGCAGATTTATGATTTATTTGCTATAAGAATTATTGTGGACACTGTCAAGGATTGTTATGCGGCATTAGGTGTGATACATGAGATGTACAAACCGATACCGGGCAGATTTAAAGATTATATTTCAATGCCGAAACAGAATATGTACCAGTCGCTTCATACAACTTTGATTGGTCCGAAAGGTCAGCCTTTTGAAATTCAGATTAGAACATTTGAGATGCACAAAACTGCGGAATATGGTATTGCTGCACATTGGAAATATAAGGAAAATGCTGAAGGAAAGAATTCAGAGGAGACAGAGGAAGCAAAGCTTAGCTGGCTTCGTCAGATTTTAGAGTGGCAGAGAGAAATGTCTGATAATAAAGAGTTTATGACAATGTTGAAGAGTGATTTAGACCTCTATTCAGACAATATCTTTTGTTTTACACCTCTCGGTGATGTAAAGAACCTCCCATATGGCTCCACACCAATTGATTTTGCGTATGCCATTCACAGTGCTGTCGGAAACAAGATGGTAGGTGCCAGAGTCAATGGAAGAATGGTCAACATTGATTATCATATCCAGAATGGCGATCGTGTGGAAATCATCACCTCTAACAATTCAAAAGGACCGAGCAGAGACTGGTTAAATATTGTAAAAAGTGCACAGGCAAAAAATAAGATTAACCAGTGGTTCCGTTCAGAGTTAAAAGATGACAATATCGCCAAAGGCAAAGAATTAATTGAAAAATATTGCAAGTCAAGGTCTATTGTTTTAAGTGATTTGTTAAAGGCGGAGTTTACTGAAAAAGTAATGAGAAAGTACGGCTTCAGGGATTGGGAATCTGTTATGGCAGCGGTTGGACGCGGAGGTTTAAAAGAAGGACAGATTATCAATAAACTGATAGAAGAGTATGAGAAGAAACATAAAAAAGAAGTGACAGATGAGGAAATCTTAGAGGCTGTCAATGAGGCAAGGGAGAATAAAGAAAGACCTGTTGTATCAAAGTCAAAAGGCGGAATCACTGTCAAGGGAATTCACGATGTTGCAGTTAGATTTTCAAAGTGCTGCAGTCCTGTTCCGGGAGATGAAATCGTAGGTTTTATTACCAGAGGAAGAGGAATTTCCATCCATAGAACAGACTGCGTCAATATTATGAGCATGCCGGAGGCAGAGCGAAGAAGACTGATTGAAGCAGAATGGCAGCAGCCGGATGCGGGCAGTGCCGAAAAATATATGGTTGAAATTATCATATATGCTAATAACAGAACAGGTATTCTTGCAGATTTGTCCAAGATTACCACGGAACGCCAGATAGATGTGGCAAGCATGAATGTAAGAACGAACAAGCAGGGGATGGCAACAATTTCCATGTCTTTTGAGATAGGTAGTGTAGCAGAACTTAACAGACTGATTGAGAAGATGAGAAATGTTGAGAGTATCATTGATATTGAGAGAAATTAACATAAAGAAAAATTAACATCACAAGAAAGGTTAGACAGTTAGAAATGAGTGTTTGTGTCAACAAAATGATAGTAGGTCCTGTGAGGACAAATTGTTATATTGTTTATCAAGAGGGAAGTGATAAGGCTGTTATCATTGATCCGGGCGATGATGCGTTTGAGATTGAATACAGAATGAACACTTTAAAGGTGAAGCCGGTAGCGATTTTACTCACCCATGGTCATTTTGACCATATTGGTGCAGTGAATACGCTTAAGGAACATTTTGGAATAGAAGTATATGCTTTTCGTGATGAAAAAGAGATTCTGACAACGGATAAAAATCTTGGAAGAATGGTGGGAGAGCGTATCACAGTTGAAGCAGATAAGTATCTGACAGACGGATTTGTGACAGAGATTGCCGGAATGCATTTTAAAGTCATTCATACACCGGGACACACCATAGGAAGCTGTTGTTATCTCATGGAGGAAGAGAAAATATTATTCAGTGGCGATACCTTATTTTATCATTCGCATGGCAGGACAGATTTTCCGACAGGAAGCCAGAGTGCGATTATTCGTTCTATTGTGGATAAACTGCTTGTGCTTGATGATGATATTATCGTATATCCGGGACATGAGGAGGATACTACTATCGGTAGTGAGAAGATGATATATGATTGTTATTAAATTTGAAAAACAATTTGATTTTGAATATGATGTACAGGGAATTATCCGTTCCTTTTATCCGGGAATCATGTTAAAAAGTGTAAGAGGAAAACTGTGTGACAGGCAGGAACTTGCCGATTATGAAGAGATAAGCAAACAGATCGCAGATGAACAAATTCCGGTGGAGTTTGTCTTACAGTGTATATTTGATGAACAGAGTATGGAAATTTTGATTTTAAACGGGAATGAGTGTGGATTAAAATCAAAATTTAGGCGTATTTATACACAAAATGGTTATGACCGTAAAGAGACAAAAAATTGTCTGAAAAGAGAACTTTATGATTTGATGCATCAGTATACTGGAAGAGAACTTGCATGGGGAACACTTTCGGGAATCAGACCGACAAAGATTACCTCTGCACTTCTTGTGGAAGGAAAAAGTGAAGCAGAAGTATACGACTACATGAAAAAGGAATACTATCTTTCGGATATAAAGGCGAAAGAGAGTATTGATATTTCAAAAAGAGAGATAGCAATTTTGAACAGAATTGATTATCAAAACGGATACAGCATCTATATAGGAATCCCATTTTGCCCTAGCACATGTCTGTATTGCTCATTCACATCGAATCCGGTCGGATTATTTAAGGATAAGATTGATAACTATCTTGATGCTTTATTCAAAGAAATTGATTTTTGTGCTGAAAGATTTCAGGATAAAAAATTGTGTAGTATCTATGTGGGCGGTGGAACACCGACTTCTCTAAGTGCCGGACAGTTAGAGAGACTTTTAAAAAAGATTCATGATACGTTTGAAGTGAAAAACCTGTATGAATTTACTGTTGAAGCAGGAAGACCGGACAGTTTAAGTTTTGAAAAGCTCAAGGTTATCAGACAGTATGACGTGACGAGAATATCCATCAATCCTCAGACGATGAATGATGACACTCTTAAAATTATTGGCAGACATCACAGTGTGGATCAGTTTTTGAAGGCTTATGAAATGGCGAGAGAGCTTGGTTTTGATAACATCAATATGGATTTTATTCTCGGACTTCCGGGTGAAGATATTGATGATGTGAGAAAAAGTATGGATCAGGTTTATCAATTAAAGCCTGACAGTCTTACGATTCATTCTCTTGCGATTAAGAGGGCGGCAAGGCTCAATATGGAGCAGAGAGCAGGAAAGAAATTTGACATATATAACAGTGAAGAGATGATGCAGGTGACAAAAGAGACAGCAGAAAAGCTGGGACTTGTACCGTATTACCTGTACAGGCAGAAAAACATGGCAGGAAATCTTGAAAATATCGGATATTCCAAGGAAAGTAAAGAAGGAATTTATAATATACTGATAATGGAGGAAAAGCAGACAATTCTGGCGCTGGGAGCAGGTTCCTCATCTAAAATGGTGTGGCAGAATACAGACAGGATAGATAGGATTGAAAATGTAAAAGATGTCGATTTGTATATTGAAAAGATAGATGAAATGATTGACAGAAAGAGAAGATATTTAAATGAAAACAAAATCTAATAAAAAGAAAGTGAAGAATAAAGATTTGTTTGATGGGGCACGTACATACAGAATAGAAGAATTAATCATGCATGGATTATGTGTGAGTAATCTGGCATTTCTGATTGCAAAAGAACTTGGCTGTGATGAACAGTTCTGTCAGAACATTGCGATGGCAGGAATTGTTCATGATATTGGTAAAGTAAAAATTTATGGGTATATTTACAATGAGAGCAGTGATCAACAGATGAATATCCAAAAAATCCGATATATCAGGATGCATTCTGAGCTTGGTTATGATATACTTGCAGCGAAAGATTTTAATGAGGAAGTTTTAAAAGCCGTTCTGTATCATCATGAGAATTTTGACGGTTCGGGATATCCCGAAAATCTGTCAGGTGAAAATATCCCGCTCAGTGCAAGGATCTTAAGAGTTTGTGATGTGTTTGCCGCACTTACATCTGACAGAACTTACAGAAATGCATTTGATGTGGATACTGCGATTGAATTGATGATAGATGAAGTAAAGAATTTTGATATGAAGATTTTTCTCACATTTATGAAAGTGATTCATGAAGTGGATATTGATAAGATTATGGGAAAATAATCAGAAAACAGATGGAAAGTGATTCATTCAAAATAGAGAATGATGTATAAGAAAATGATATCAGAAAGGAAAATATAACAATGATTACACAGGCACCAAGAGGTACGCAGGACTGGTATGGCAGGAATATGCACCAGCGTACAGTAATAGAAAAAATATGCAGAAATGCAGCGAAAAGATATAATATCAAAGAAATTATCACACCGGTATTTGAACACACAGTATTGTTTCAGAGAGGTGTGGGTGAGACAACAGATGTGGTTCAAAAAGAGATGTACACCTTTGTCGATAAAGGTGACAGAAGCATCACATTAAAACCGGAAGGTACAGCAGGAGCAATCAGAGCTTATCTTGAACATAATATGTATGCAGAGCCGGCTCCGACAAAACTTTTTTATGTGACACCGGCATTCAGATATGAGAAACCTCAAAGCGGAAGACTCAGACAACACCATCAGTTCGGTGTCGAAATTGTAGGTTCAAAAAGTCCTATGGTAGAGGTTGAATTAATTACATTGATATCAACAATTATAAGAGAATTGGGGCTAAAAGATGCAAAACTTCATATCAACAGTATTGGATGTGCTAATTGCAGAAAGACATATAATGAAGCCTTGCTTGCTTATTTAAAACAGCATGAGGATGGTCTCTGTGAGACATGCCGTGAGAGAATGGCAAAAAATCCACTTCGTGTCATTGACTGTAAAGTTGAAACATGTAAAGAGATTGTGAAAAATGCGCCTAGAACAATCGAGTATCTCGATGATGAATGTAGGGAGCACTTTGAAGAATTGAGAAGTATTTTAGATGAACTTCACATTCCATATGAAATTGATACAGGAATTGTCAGAGGGCTTGACTATTATACAAAGACGGTATTCGAGTTTGTTAATTCTGAAGGATTTACTTTGTGTGGTGGTGGACGATATGACGGACTTGTGCATGAGATAGATGAAAAACAGGATATCCCATCAGCAGGATTTGGAATGGGAATTGAGAGAATTCTTTATTTTCTTGAAAAAGAAGGAGTTGAGTTAGAAGAGGAAGAACCTGTTTCATTATATGTCGGTGTCCTTGGAAAAGAGGCAAAGGCAAAAGCTTATGGTATCGTAAGTGAGCTTAGAAATGAAGGAATCATTGTAGAGACGGATTATATGGACAGAAGCGTGAAGGCGCAAATGAAATATGCAAATAAACTAAATGCAAGATATACAGTTATTATTGGTGAGAATGAGATTAATGAAAACAGTGCAAGAATCAAGAATATGGAGACAGGTGAGCAGACGGAAGTTACACTTGATGAAATTGCGGGATTTATCAAAAATCATTTATAAACGAGAATTGATGAGAAAGGAAGTTTAGTGAAAATGGCTGAGTCAATGAAGGGACTGAAAAGAAGTCACAGATGTACAGAAGTTTCAAATAAGAACATAGGTGAAAATGTTGTAGTGATGGGATGGGTGGCAAAGAGACGAAATCTCGGAAGCCTCATTTTTGTTGATTTGAGAGATCGTTCCGGAATTTTACAGATTGTATTTGATGAAAATGATGTATCAAAAGAAGGTTTCAAAAAGGCAGAGACTATCAGAAATGAGTTTGTCATCGCTGTAGAGGGAAGAGTTGAAAAGCGTGGCGGTGCAGTCAATGAAAATTTGAAAACTGGTGATATTGAAATCAGGGCAGTGTCGCTGCGCATTTTATCAGAGGCACAGACACCACCGTTCCCGATTGAAGATGGGGTACAGACAAAAGATGAGTTAAGACTCAAATACAGATATTTGGATTTGAGAAAGCCACATATACAGAGAAATCTGATGCTCAGAAGCCAGATTACAACATTGGTGCGTTCATTCATGGCAGAGGAAGGATTTGTTGAGATAGAGACACCGATTCTGACAAAGAGTACACCGGAGGGAGCGAGAGATTATCTCGTGCCTAGCCGAGTACATCCGGGCAATTTCTATGCACTGCCACAGTCACCTCAGATATTTAAACAGCTTCTTATGTGTGCAGGCTATGACAGATATATCCAGATTGCAAAATGTTTCAGAGATGAAGATTTAAGAGCTGACCGTCAGCCTGAATTTACACAGATAGATATGGAACTGTCATTTGTTGATGTAGATGATGTCATAGATGTCAATGAAAGACTTCTTGCAAAGCTCTGGAAAGATATTTTGGGAGTGGAGATACCTGTGCCATTTCCGAGAATGACATGGCAGGAGGCAATGGACAGATTTGGTTCAGACAAGCCTGATACACGTTTTGGATTCGAACTGAAAGATATCTCGGATATTGTAAAGAACTGTGGATTTTCTGTATTTACAGGAGCACTTGAAAATGGTGGAACTGTCAGAGGTATCAATATTGAAGGCCAGGGTGCAATGCCTAGAAAGAAGATAGATGCGTTAGTAGAATTTGCAAAAGGTTATGGTGCAAAAGGGCTTGCTTATATTGCGATAAATGAAGATGGTACACTCAAATCATCATTTGCAAAATTTATGACAGAAGAGGAACTTCAAAGTATTGTAGAAAGACTTGAAGGAAAGCCGGGAGACTTATTATTGTTTGCGGCAGACAGACACAAAATAGTATATTCTGTACTTGGGGCACTTAGATGCGAGATGGCACAAAAGCTTGGTCTTCTCGATAAAAACACTTACAATTTCCTTTGGATTACAGAATTTCCATTGTTTGAATATTCTGACGAGGAAGAGAGATATGTGGCAATGCACCATCCATTTACCATGCCGATGGAAGAAGATATTGATTTGATTGAGTCAGAGCCGGGAAAAGCGAGAGCAAAAGCATATGATATTGTGCTTAATGGAACAGAACTTGGCGGAGGAAGTGTGAGAATCCATCAAGATGACATTCAGGAAATGATGTTTAGGGCACTTGGCTTTAGTGATGAAGAGGCTTATGAGAAATTTGGTTTCCTGATTAATGCATTTAAGTATGGTGTTCCGCCTCATGCAGGACTTGCATTTGGACTAGACAGACTGGTAATGCATATGGTTGGGGAGGACAATATCCGTGATGTAATTGCCTTTCCGAAGGTAAAAGATGCCTCATGTCTGATGTCAGAGGCACCAAATGTGGTAGAGCAAAAACAGCTTGATGAATTGTTTATTGCCACAACATATGAACCGGATGAAAAAGATGGCGAATCATAAGTGAGAAACAACACATATAAGGCTATATAAGAAACCAAAATCCCGAAAACACTGATAATCAGGCGGTTTCGGGATTTTTTTAAGAAGTGTGTTGATGTAATCTGGTAATGCATCCGGAGGATACCTGTGAATAGTAACGAATAGAAAGGTTGATAGGAAAAACAGATGTCTTTCAAAATGGAAATTGCTATAATTTATTTTATTATAATTAATATAATTGCATTTATGCTTATGGGTATTGATAAACACAAAGCAAAAAAGCATAAGTGGAGAATACCGGAAAAAAACCTTTTTATATCTGCATTGTTATTTGGAAGTATAGGTGCTAATCTTGGAATGTGGGTATTTAGGCACAAGACAAAGCATATACAATTTCTTGTTGTTATGCCTTTAATATTAATTGCCCAGATAGTAACGGGTTATGTCCTATTCTATAGTAGCTTTTTATCAGTTATTAAATGATAACTTTATGCAGATTCCTTAAATATTGTGATGTGGTTAGAATTGACATCATTAGGAAGCATTTAAAATTTTTTCATAAATCAGTCCGACAGAAAACCATGCCGGAGCATAGTCTAGACGTATGATTCCATTGACATTGAACATACTTTTGCTGTAATCCCAAGGACACATGTCATGTTTTTTCAGGAATTTTCCACTGGCATACTCTGTTGCAAATATTAACATTGTATACATGCTTCCCCTGACTACAAAATTATGTTTACTGATGGCGCAAGAAACAGGACGGATAAAACAGGCTAGTCCGTATATCGGGAACATAATGAGAGATGTATTACAGGAAAGTTTTTTGTCATGATTAACCATATTGCAAAGACCTGTCCAAACGACTTCTAAGCACCAGCCGGTTATACCACATTTAAAAAAATCTTTTTGATATTTGATGAGTGAATCTTTCATAAAAAAAGCCTCCATTTGTCCATAGTTACTGTTAAGAGCAGGATAGAAACGAAAAAACAGCATAAATTATCAATCATTAGTATTTCTTAAAAGAAAATAATTATTCATATCGTGCAGTAACTTTTATTTAACGGAGTATAATCTGGACATTAAAAAAGGCTTGCATTGTTGATGAAAAGGTGATATACTTTCATATGACATAATTTTTTTGATTTAAAAGAGTGGACGTAAGTCCACTCTTTCATTTAGTTGAAAAGTGAAAAATGGAAATGGAGGATATTTCATGTCAAAGAGAGAAGAGTATGAGTCAAAGACAGAAGCACTTGTTATGCCTCTTGTTGAACAGAACAATTTTGAACTTGTAGACGTAGAGTATGTAAAAGAAGGTTCAAACTGGTATTTAAGAGTTTATATTGATAAAGAAAATGGAATCAATGTGGATGACTGTGAGCTTATCAGCAGAGCATTAAGTGATTTACTGGATGAATATGATTTTATAGATGATGCATATATTCTTGAAGTGAGCTCGCCGGGACTTGGACGTCCTCTCAAGAAGGATAAAGATTTTGAAAGAAGCCTTATGGAAGAGGTTGAGATTAAATTATATAAAGCAAAAGATGGAAGTAAGGATTACAAAGGAATTTTAAAAGCATATGATAAAGATACTGTAACAATTGAAGAAGATACAGAGATTACATTTGAAAGAAATGAGATAGCACTGATAAGACTTGCATTTGATTTTTAAAATTCAAAACTCTGATGATATTATCTGAAAAGTAAGTGAAAATAAATTGAAAAGGAGAATGGAGAAAAATGAACAGCGAATTAATTGAATCATTAAATGTATTGGAAAAAGAAAAAGATATCAACAAGGAGGTTATGTTTGAGGCGATAGAGAACTCTCTTTTGATGGCATACAAAAATCATTATGGAAAGAATGATAATGTAACGGCAACTGTTGACAGAGTGACAGGTGATTTCAAAATCATTGCAGACAAGGTTGTAGTTGATGTTGTTGAAGATCCATCATGTCAGATTACTGTAGAGAAAGCAAAAGAAATTGATGTGAACAGTGACATAGGCGATACGATAAAAGTCGATGTGAAGTCAAAAGAATTTGGAAGAATTGCAACACAAAATGCTAAAAATATTATTCTGCAAAAGATAAGGGAAGAAGAAAGAAAAGTAGTATATGAGCAGTATTATGCAAAGGAAAAGGATATTGTTACAGGAATTGTGCAGAGAATCAATGGTAAAAATATCAGCATTAATCTTGGCAAAGCAGATGCTGTACTGATTGAATCAGAACAGGTTAAGAATGAAGTATTTATGCCGACTGAGAGAATTAAATTATATGTTACAGAAGTAAAAGAGACTTCTAAGGGACCAAAGATTAGTGTATCAAGGTCACATCCGGAACTTGTAAGGAGATTATTTGAAGCTGAAGTGGCAGAAGTAAGAGACGGAACGGTTGAGATTGTTAATGTAGCAAGAGAGGCAGGAGTCAGAAGTAAAATTACAGTGAAATCAAATAATAAAGATGTTGATCCGCTTGGAGCATGTGTAGGAATTAATGGTTCAAGAGTAAATGCGATTGTAAATGAGCTCCGTGGAGAAAAAATAGATATTGTTCCTTATAGCGAGAATGCGGCAATATTTGTTGAAAATGCTTTAAGTCCTGCAAAAGTAGTTTCAGTTATTGCAGATGATGAGGCAAAGACAGCGAAGGTTGTAGTACCTGATTACCAGCTCTCACTTGCAATAGGAAAAGAAGGAATTAATGCGAGACTTGCTGCTAAATTGACAGGTTTTAAGATAGATATTAAGAGTGAATCACAGGCAAAGGCAGAGTTTGGAGATGATTTTGGAAGTGATTTGCCAAATTCAAAGGAAGAATATGATACAGAAGACTATAATATAAAAGAAGAAGATGGCAGACAGGAAGAAACAATTGAACTTGATAACGAATAAGCAAGTAAAAAAACGATAATAGATTCGAAAATATAAATTGCAGAGAAACAGGTGTTTAGATGAGTATAACAAAAAAAATTCCAATGCGCCAATGTGTGGGCTGTAGGGAAATGAAACCTAAAAAAGAACTGATAAGAGTGCTTAAGACTGCTGAAGAAGGAATTATCATTGATAAGACAGGCAAGAAAAACGGAAGAGGTGCATATATATGTTCGTCTGAGGAATGCCTTGAAAAAGCAATTAAAAATCACGGACTTGAAAGTTCTTTTAAAATGAAAATTTCCGAGGATGTATATGATATGTTAAAAGACAGCATATAAATATTTTAGTTAAATATGGATATAAATATATTTCAGGCAAAGATGCAGAGAGGATGTGTTGTTGGTAAAATGCAAGACAGAGTATTGTCAATGATTGGACTTGCGACGAAAGCAGGTAAGGTAGTGAGCGGAGAATTTTCAGTGGAAAAGGCAGTGAAAGAGAAGAAAGCATATATGGTAATTGTGGCAGATGACGCCTCAGATAATACAAAGAAAATGTTTACCAATATGTGCACGTTTTATAAGGTGCCGATATATTTCTATGCTGATAAAGAAAGAATTGGAAGAGCGATTGGAAAAGAGATGAGAGCATCCATAGGGATAACAGACACCGGATTTGCTGATGCGATTATAAAGAAATTGGATAATGATTAGGCGTAAAAATTAGATTGAAAAAATGAAATGGAGGATAAGGATGGCAAATTTAAGAGTATATGAGCTTGCAAAACAGTATAATGTAGATAGTAAAGTAGTAAAAAAGATATTGGCTGATAATGGTGTCGAAGTAAAAAATCATATGAGTTCCATTTCAGCAGAGGCAGCACAGACAGTAAAAAATGTTCTTGAAGCGAATGATAAGAAAAATGAGCAAAATAAGAGCAAAGAAAATGTACATGCGAGTAACAGTGATAGGAATGAGACTATGAAGGAAAACAACCAGACGATAAATCAAGATAAAAATGCACAAAAAGAAGTTTCAAAACCGGATAATAAAGACAAAAATGAAAAGTCACATATAACCCAGGTATATAATCCTCAAAATAGCAGTTCAAATAAAAAACAGAACAAACAAAAGAATAACCAGTTTACGAATAAAAACGCAAGCGATAATGGGCATAAGAAAAAAAATGCTGATAATAATGAAAAACATGCTAAGGTGCAGAGTGGAAATGTGAATAATATGCAGAGTGATAAACATACAAATAATGAACAGAGTGGACGGAAAGTGGATAATCATAGTAATAAAAATGTAAATGGACAGAATAATAACAATAATTCTGAACAGGGAAAGAAGAATAAAAATAAAAATAAGAATACAAACTCTAATAATAATGCGAATAACAGACAGTTTAATGATAATGGACAGCAAAACGGAAAGAAAAATAAAAAGAATGGTCACAATAATAATTTTGTGAAAGAGGCACCGGCTCCGGCAAAGGTTGAAGAGGAGATTAAGGAAATTGTAATTCCGGAATCACTTACCATTAAAGAATTGGCTGATAAGATGAAAATACAGCCTTCTGCACTTGTAAAGAAACTTTTCTTACAGGGCCAGGTTGTGACAATCAATCAGGAAATCGAGTTTGAGACAGCACAGGAGATCGCACTTGAATATGATATCATAGCTGAGATGGAAGAAAAAGTTGACATTATTGAAGAGCTTCTTAGAGAAGATGATGAAGACGAAAAGAAGCTTGTGAAACGTCCTCCGGTTGTATGTGTTATGGGACACGTTGATCATGGTAAGACATCTCTTCTTGATGCGATAAGAGAGACAAATGTGATTGCAAGGGAAGCAGGCGGTATTACCCAGCATATAGGTGCTTATACAGTTGAGGTAAATGGTGAGCAGATTACATTTCTTGATACACCGGGCCATGAAGCGTTTACAGCGATGAGAATGAGAGGCGCACAGTCCACAGATATAGCAATCCTTGTTGTTGCGGCAGATGATGGCGTGATGCCTCAGACAGTTGAAGCTATCAACCATGCAAAAGCTGCAGGAATCAGTATTATTGTTGCAGTTAATAAGATTGATAAACCTAGTGCAAACATTGATAAAGTAAAACAGGAACTTGCTGAATATGAATTGGTTGCGGAAGATTGGGGCGGTAATACGATTTTTGTACCTGTATCAGCGCATACAAAAGAGGGTATCGATTCACTTCTTGAGATGATACTTCTTGAAGCAGAGGTATGCGAACTGAAAGCGAATCCTAACAGAAGAGCAAGAGGACTTGTCATTGAAGCACAGCTTGATAAGGGAAGAGGTCCTGTAGCTACAGTACTTGTACAAAAAGGTACACTTCGTGTGGGAGATCCAATTGCAGCGGGTTCTAACTATGGAAAAGTAAGAGCGATGATTAATGACAAGGGTGAAAGAGTCACAAGTGCCGGTCCTTCTACACCGGTTGAGATACTCGGACTTGACGGAGTTCCAAATGCAGGTGAGGTATTTGTATCTACAGTTAATGATAAAGAGGCAAGAAATTTTGCAGAGACATTTATCAAAGACGGAAGAGAAAAGTTGTTAGAAGGTTCCAAGGCAAAAGCAAAAATGTCGCTTGATGACTTGTTCAGCCAGATTCAGGAAGGGGAGTTAAAAGAATTAGATATTATTGTCAAGGCGGATGTGCAGGGTTCAGTGGAAGCTGTGAAGCAGAGTCTTGTGAAATTATCAAATGATGAAGTAGTTGTCAAAGTAATTCATGCAGGTGTAGGTGCAATCAATGAATCAGACGTAATACTTGCATCAGCGTCTAATGCGATTATCATAGGCTTTAATGTAAGACCGGATAATATGGCAAAAGATATAGCAGACAGAGAAAAGGTCGATTTGAGACTTTACAGGGTTATCTATCAGGCAATTGCAGATGTGGAAGCCGCAATGAAAGGACTTCTTGATCCGGTATATGAAGAAAAAGTTATCGGTCATGCTGAAATCAGACAGTTATTCAAAGCATCAGGAGTTGGAACAATTGCCGGTTCTTATGTACTTGATGGTGTATTCAGAAGAGGCTGTAGTGTGCGTATTACCAGAGAAGGTGAGCTGATATTTGAAGGCGCACTGGCATCTCTTAAACGTTTTAAGGATGATGTAAAAGAGGTTAAATCAAATTACGAATGTGGCCTTGTTTTTGAAAAGTTTAATGATATCAAAGAAGGCGATTTGGTAGAAGCATATGTAATGGAAGAGGTACCTCGCTAAAGATTGTTTTTTAATTTATGTAATTAATGAAAAAGAGATTGATAGAATTAAAATAGAAAGTATAGAATAATAGAAGGATAATAAAATATGAGAAAAAACAGTATAAAAAATACACGTATTAATATGGAAGTTCAAAAAGAACTCAGCAATATAATACGGGGAGAAATAAAAGATCCGCGAATTAATCCGATGACAAGTGTCGTGTCGGTAGAAGTTGCACCAGATTTGAAAATCTGTAAAGCATATATTAGCGTACTGGGAGATGAGGAATCGCAGAAAAGCACTATTGAGGGATTAAAGAGTGCAGAAGGCTATATCAGAAAACAGCTTGCCACTACAATTAATTTGAGAAATACGCCGGAGATAAAGTTTATCCTGGATCAGTCAATTGAGTATGGAGTGAATATGTCTCATCTGATTGATGAGGTAAACAAAAATGACCATCATAACAAAGAAGATAGTGATACCTGCAAAAGTGGTAGCGAAGTTCCAAAGTCAGATGACGTTTAGAAAAAATTGATGATTTATATAGTTTAAAGCAAAGAAAGGATAATGTTTGCTGCCCATTATATGAGATAATTTAACTAACAATAGCATTATCAGATTCACAAAGTGGTTCTGATAATCCGGCCATGGGCAGTTTCGTGATAAAATCACGATATGCAAGGGTATAAGGATGTATGATTATAACAATTACAATATAGAAGAGTATCTAGATGGTGTTAAAACGATAGGTATGTGTGGGCATGTGAGACCTGATGGTGACTGTATCGGTTCATGTATTGGTCTATACACATATTTGAAACGTTATTACAATCAGATAGATGTTGATCTGTATCTTGAGCCAATACCTGACAGATTTAAATTTTTAAAATATACGGATGAAATCAAAAATGAGGCTGGTAAAGAAAAAGTATATGATTTATTTATTGTGCTTGATGCCAGTGATAAAAAAAGACTGGGAGATTTTCAGCTACATTTTGAAAATGCCAAAAAAACATTATGTATTGACCATCACATAAGCAACACTTCTTTTGCAGATGATAATATTGTATTTCCTAAGGCAAGTTCAGCGTGTGAAGTATTATATACGATAATTGATGAAAAAAAGATAGATTATGATATTGCATGTTCATTGTATCTTGGAATTGTTCATGATTCAGGAGTGTTTAAGTATTCCAATACTTCTGCACTCACCATGAATATTGCAGGCAGATTAATGGAGAAAGGAATTCCATTTACAGATATCATAGATAATACATTTTATGAGAAAACATATGTACAAAATCAGATTCTTGGGCGGGCACTTCTTGAGAGTGTCATGTTCTATGATGGAAAATGTGTATTTTCAGTTGTAAAGAAAGAAGAATTTGAATTTTATCACATTACATCAAATGATTTAGATGGAATTGTTGAACAGTTAAGACTTACAAAAGGAGTTGAATGTGCAATCTTTTTATATGAAACGGCAGAGCTTGAATACAAAGTAAGTTTAAGATCTAAAAATGTTTTAGATGTAAGTGCAATCGCTACATATTTTGGTGGAGGCGGGCATATTAGGGCTGCCGGATTTAATATGAAAGGCACAATATATGATGTTATCAACAATATCTCGGAGCGTATAGCACTTCAATTGGGCTAAAATGTTCTATACGGAGGTTAAGATGAGTACAGACCATAAGGATAAAAAGGATATAGATGGTGTTATCAATGTCTATAAGGAAAAGGGATATACATCACATGATGTGGTTGCAAAACTGAGAGGTATTCTGAAAATAAAGAAGATTGGTCATACAGGCACGCTTGATCCGGATGCGGAGGGTGTGCTTCCGGTATGTATAGGTAATGCTACAAAGCTTTGTGATTTTATCATGGAAAAGAACAAAGAATATATCGCAGAGCTTATTCTTGGAAAAAAGACAGATACACAGGATGTTTCAGGAAAAATTTTAAACGAATCAGATAATTATATCTGTCTTTCAGAAAAAGAGATGAAGGATTGTATTTTAGGATTTATTGGGGAATATGATCAGATACCGCCTATGTATTCCGCTATAAAAGTAAATGGCAAAAAACTGTATGAACTTGCAAGGCAGGGAATTGAAATTGAACGAAAGGCAAGAAAAGTGAATATTTATTCAATAGAAATCTTGTCTTTTAATCTGCCGGTAGTGAAGATAAAAGTCAAATGTAGCAGAGGAACTTATATAAGGACTTTATGTAATGATATAGGTGATAAACTATCAACATATGGCTGTATGGGGGAACTTGTACGGACAAAGTCCGGAAAATTTGCCATCGAAGAAAGTGTAAAAATTCAGGAAATAGAAAATTATATGGAAAATCATACATTGCAAAAGATTCTCATACCGACTGATGAAATATTAGAGGAATTTGAAAGTCTTGTGGTTGATGAAAAATTCACAAAACTGCTTATGAATGGAAATCCATTAGAAAAGAGGATGTTTCGATGTTGTGATATGGTTGAGATTAAAGATGGAAAAATGTTTAAAATATATGATGCAAATAATCATTTTAAAGCAGTATATCGTTTTATGAAAAAGGATAATCTGTTTAAAACTGAAAAAATGTTTTAATCGTTGGAACTGAAAAGTGGTATGATATATGGTTGGAGAGGCACAGGATAAAATATGAATATTTTTGATGAGACGACAGATTTTAAATTTAAAGATACGGCAGTGACACTTGGAAAATTTGATGGTATACATATAGGACATAAGAAACTGATATCAAGAATATTAGAAGCAGGAAAACAGTATGGTTATGAGACAATACTGTTTTCTTTTGATACATCAAAAATGACAGGTATAAAGTCGATTACGACAAAAAATGAAAGAAATTTGATATGTGAACAATGTGAAATCGATAATATAATCCACTACCCGGTCAACAGTGAAACTATGTCGATGGAGCCGGAAGAGTTTATTGAAAATATTCTTGTGGGAAAACTCGATGCCAGACTTGTGGTCACAGGAGATGATTTCAGGTTTGGAAAAAATCGAAGGGGAGATATAGAGATGCTTAGAAGATATTCGGAAATATACGGATATGAGCTTTCGATAGAAAAGAGTGTTAAAGTGGATAATATAAGGGCGAGCAGCACTAATATAAAAGAATATCTCAAAAATGGAGATGTTGAAAATGCCAGCAAGATGCTGGGATATCAATATTTTATTATTGGTGAAGTGGAAAAAGGGCAGCAGATTGGCAGAACAATCAATACCAGAACAGCCAATCTTATTCCTAATGAGAATAAGATTGTACCGGTTAATGGTGTATATAAGACAGCGATATATGTAAATGAAAAAAAATATAAGAGCATCACGAATATAGGATTATGTCCTACAGTTCGAAATAGTGAGGAAATTACAATTGAAACGCATATATTTGATTTTGAAGAAAATATATATGGCAGAACAGTGAAAGTTGAGTTTGAAAAATTCATACGGAAAGAAAAAAAATTTAATAATATTGATGAATTAAAAAGTCAGATAGCACTTGACATATTGTCAGCTAATTTATAAAATATAATTACGAGATTTTATGCGAAAGTGAAAGAAAATACTAGTAAAGGAAGGGACGCTGCTTAATTATTCTTTCATTCAAAAAAAGCAGTATGTAAAAGGTAATTTCTATGAAGATTAAGGTGGCAATTTTAGAACAGGATCAGAACTACCAGAACAGATTAATGGTAGCATTAAGAGAAAAATTTCCGGATAAACTGGAGGTTATCAGATGTGCTCCTAATGATGATGTATTAAAGGTGATTGAGGAACAGGAAGTCAAGGTATTTGCAATAAATCAGATGATTAACGTTAATCTTAATTCTATTCCTGAAGAATGCGCAGTTGTTATTTTTACAGAGATGAAAGATGAAAAAATCGAAGACTATATAACGATATGCAAATATCAGAGAATCTATGATATAGGCGGACAGTTATATAAGGTTGGAAAGAATCATGACAAGCTCATGGCAATCAAGAAAGAGAAAGAACGAAAAGAACTTGAAGCAAGACTCGAAAGAGAGCGTAAGGAAGAAGAAGAACGCTTGAAGCGGGAAAAAGAAGAGGAGGAAGAAAGAAAGCGCCTTGAAGCGGAGCGTCTTGAGAAAGAGCGCAGAGAAGAAGAAGCAAGAATCGCACAGCAGAAAGCAAGAGAAGAAGAAGAAAAGCGTATAGAACTGGAAAGAAAGAGAGCTATTGAAGAGAAAATTAAAGCAAGAAGAAGAAATCCGAAGATATATGCTTTTATTTCAGCACAAAAAGATGAAGGAAGTTCTATAGCAAGTATTGCATGTACAATAAATGCACAGAATGATGAATATAATATTCTGTATCTTGACTTGATGCAGTTTGGAAAAATGGACAGGTTTTTTACACCTAATGCAACAGAGCTAAATTATAAAGAGATTCTTGGCAAAGCAATCAAAGGTGAACTCAAAGGTACGGATGTAGAAAAGGCAGTCTTGACAGAGGCAAAAACAGGTATAAATTACATATACAACAGTGAATGTGTGTATGAGATTGGTGCACTTGGCAGAGAAGGTTTTGAAAATCTGATGAAGGCAATTGGTGAAATGGAAAAGTATGATATTGTTGTACTGAATCTTGAGGAGTCAATGTCAACAATGACATATGCGGCAATAGCACATTCTACAAAAACAATATTTGTTGGAAGTGGGCAACATGATTCTAACAGTTATCTTCAAAGAAAAATTGATGCAGTAGGAAGCTATGATAAGGCTAATGGAACACAGGCTGTCAATAATGTGAATATCCTGTATAACAGATATGACAGGAAGAGTACACAGCTTAATATTGAAAATGTGACTGTCTTGGGAACTATTCAGGTATTGAAGGGAACAGAGGCAAAGGTATTGGAAGCTATGCTTAAGCAGGATGTTTTAAAAAATATTATTAAATTTCCTGAATAAAAGCACAATAATATTGCATTAATTGATAATGAATGATTGGAGGAACATCATGGTTAATATTAGTAAAAGAAATGATGGGGAAAAGCGTTTTGCAGAGTATTTTCTTCAGAGTGATGATAGAATTGACAGTTTGACACTAGGTATGTTAGTAAACAACAATATTGAAGGCATCAATCCGGTGACTCCTGTTAAGATTGGAAGTGACAGAGTATTTAAGTATGATATTACAAATCTGGTCACTTTAAAAGAATATTTTGGTGAATCTGTAAAGAAAGAAAAATTATTAAAAGCATTTTATGGGATTTCAGTTTCAATGAAACTTGCTACAGATTATATGATTAACTGGACTTCGTTTGTGCTTGATGAAGATAATATTTATGTTGACAAAGATGCAGAGAAGACAAGAATCATATGTTTACCACTGCTTCAAGTCATTAATGATGGTAATACATGTAATTTCTTTAAAAATGTGTTGTTCACAGTGCAGTTAGATGAAGAAGAAAACAATGATTATGTTGGAAAGTTACTTACTATTTTGAATCCGAAGACCTATACAATTGATAAGTTTATATGTGAACTTGAAGATATGATGGGAATTGAACACAGAGTATTTGAAACATATAACGAGGAAGAAGAGGATGAGGAAGTTTTAGAAGAGACTGCAAAAGAATCTAAGGCTGATGAAAAAGCAGAAGAAGATAAGACAGAAGCTGCAAAAGTACAAGAAAAGGCAGAAGAAGTTAAGACAGAAGCTGCAAAAGTAGAAGAAAAGGCAGAAGAGGTTAAGACAGAGGCTGCAAAAGTAGAAGAAAAAGCAGAAGAAGTTAAGACAGAGGCTGCAAAAGTAGAAGAAAAAGCAGAAGAGGTTAAGACTGAAACTGCAAAAGTAGAAGAAAAAGCAGAAGAGGTTAAGACTGAAACTGCAAAAGTAGAAGAAAAAGCAGAAGAAG
This sequence comes from uncultured Lachnospiraceae bacterium, assembly GCA_902786365.1. Classification (GTDB taxonomy): domain Bacteria; phylum Bacillota; class Clostridia; order Lachnospirales; family Lachnospiraceae; genus Bovifimicola. The sequence goes on from CADACD010000003.1 coordinate 49,192, forward strand.
TTAAGACTGAAACAGTAAATAAATTTGAAATGAAATTTAAAGATGATGCAACTGATGACCAGGCAACAAAGGCAGACAATAACAGTGAAACTACAGGTAAGCCGGAACAGGAGGCAGATAAAAACTTTCCCTTTCTCTATAGCCAAAAAAGGGATGAGAAAGTTTTTATCAAAAAAGAAAGATTTGTAATAGGTTCTGATAAAGAAAGTTCAGATTATTGTATTAAGGGAAATCCTAAGGTTGAACCAAATCATGCATTTATTATCAAAAAGGAAAATGAGTATTATTTATCTGATAATGATACAAGAGAAGGTACGGTTTTAGATCACCTTTCGTTATTCCCAGAGGATGATGAGCTTTTGCGTAATGGAATGCAGATTGAGATAGCAGGTGAAATATTAGAATTCAGGGTGCATGATTAGGCATTGCATTAATGATAAAATAAAGAAATGTGGAAGTGTGTGATATGTCATATAATATAATTTTAGATAGTGCAGTTAATACAGGTGATGGAGGGGGAATGACAAAATATATTATAATAGGTTGTGTGTGTGTGGTCGCCATTATTATAATTGCAGTATTGGGGATTATGTCAAAAAATGATAAGTAAAATGTAAATTTAGAAGTAAGCTGTTTGTATTCAGATGAATAAAGAATACAGACAGCTTTTTTTAAATGTGGTCTTTTTTTCATTCTTGTATGAAACGTATGACCTTTTGACCCTGGTATCAACATATTTAATAAAAAAATATGATATTACTTTGAAATTTTATATAAAATGCAACTTGTTTATTTTTATAATATGGAGTATGGTAGTAGCAAAAGGTAAAAATTGGGTTGACAAGAATAAATAGTATGATTATAATATGGTTGTAATAAATTTAACAATTTTGTAACAATTGATTGGAAGGTACACTTATGAAAAATAGTATTAATAAAGTTTATACAAAATATATTGCGTTAGGTACAGCAGGAATTCTTCTTATTGCCGGTTTGGCTTCCGGTGGAGAATCGAAAAAAGAAAACCATCAAAATTATAGCAATACAGATGTTGTGAGTAATGTGACAATGCCAAGTGCAGGGATTGCGGTTCTGTTTGACGGAAGCAGTCACAGTGGTACCAAAATGGTGGAGAGGTCTGATGAATTTTCAGCAGGAATTAATAATGTATTAAAAGAATATTATATTGAAAGTGATGTTGACAGTCTTACAATAGAAAATATTGAAAAAATAATGAAGTATCTGCCGGAGCAGACAAAGGAAGAAAAACTAGTAGATGCGGCTGTTGATAAAGAAAAATCCGAAACTGCCAATGATGAAAATATTTCTTCAGATAAAGAGCAGGAAGAAAATCAGACTGAAGAGATTACATCAGTTGTGGATGGGTATACTAATCTTGGTGTGGCTAATGTAACAAATTACCTTAATGTAAGAGAGACTCCGGATACAGAGGGAGAATTGCTTGGAAAGCTGCCAATGAATGCAGGCTGTGAAATTCTTGAGACATTAGACGGATGGTATAAGATAAGCTCAGGAAGCGTAGAAGGCTATGTAAGTTCGGAATTTCTGCTGACAGGCAAGGAAGCAAATGAGAGAGCATTGCAGGAAATTGCAAAAGTAGCGCATGTTGATGCTGATATGCTGATGGTTCGTGAAGAAATGAATACTGAATGTAAGATTTTGACATGTGTAGCAGAGGACGAAGAATTAGAAGTTGTAGAAGAATTAGACGGATGGGTAAAAGTGAATATAGATGATGTTACAGGATATGTATGTGCGGATTATGTGACGATATATCAGACACTGCCAAAGGGAGTAACATTGAAAGAACTTTCTTATGGGGAAGGTATATCAAATACAGCCGTTGATTTGATTGAATATGCAAAGCAGTTCCTTGGTAATCCTTATGTGTATGGAGGTACCAGCCTTACAAATGGAACTGACTGTTCAGGATTTACAATGAGAGTATTTGAGCATTTTGGTTATAGTCTCAGCAGAACATCTAGAGAACAGGCATATAATGGAACAAGAGTTTCACTTTCAGAGATACAGCCGGGAGATTTATTGTTCTATAGCCATGGTGGAACAATCGGACACGTGGCTATCTATATAGGTGATGGACAGATTATTCATGCAAGCACAGAGAGAACCGGAATTATTATAGGAAATGCGTTCTATACAACACCTACATGTGCAACGCGAATCATAAATTAGTGGTAGACAGAATACATGAAATATGCTACAATAGGTAAGGTTTATACCATAACTTAAGCGTACTCTTGGTTATAGGAAACTCCGACCTGTTACTAAGCGTATAGCGATTAAAATATTAGGAGGAATTATCATGATTTCAAAGGAAAAGAAGACAGAGATTATCGAAAAGTATGGCAGACAGCCTGGAGATACAGGTTCGCCTGAGGTACAGATTGCTATTCTTACAGAAAGAATCAGAGAACTGACAGAGCATCTTAAGGTGCACCAGAAGGATCATCATTCAAGAAGAGGACTTTTAAAGCTTGTTGGTAAGAGAAGAGGACTTCTTGCATATTTAAATAAAACTGATCTTGAAGGATACCGTAAGTTAATTGAGCAGTTAGGTATAAGAAAGTAATATTACGATTAATTAATCATGTAATTTCGGGGTGGCAGGAGCCACCCTATTTTTGAGATTATGTTTCTGAAATTGTAACCGGATAACCAATATGCAGTGCAGATTATAAAACATATATCCTATAAAGATATATTTTTGAAATCATCAAATTGCCGAGGTCACTGAAAAGATTATAACAGAGGATATAGTTTTTTCAGTGCTTTCGGCCAAATTCATAATATATCCTAAATGCATATTGTTATTTTTAATATGCTTGAGAACCTAAATGGTATCAATGAAATGGAAAAGATAAAAGTTTGAGCTATAATCTGCAGAGCAAAGAGAACAAAATGAAAGGAAGCAAATTGGAATTTGCAAAGGTAGAGAGATGTATAAGACTTATAGTATGGAAATTGCCGGAAAGACCTTGAATGTTATCATAGGTAAAGTTGCAGCACAGGCAAATGGTGCAGTATTGATACAATATGGAGAAACAACAGTGCTTTCAACAGCGACAGCTTCGGATAAACCGAGAGATGGTATAGATTTCTTCCCACTTAGTGTTGAATATGAAGAAAAATTGTATGCAGTAGGTAAAATTCCGGGAGGATTTAATAAGAGAGAAGGTAAGGCGTCCGAAAATGCGATTTTAACATCGCGTGTTATTGACAGACCTATGAGACCATTGTTCCCGAAAGATTACAGAAATGATGTTACACTTAATAATATGGTAATGGCAGTAGATCCACAGTGTCGACCGGAACTTGTTGCCATGCTTGGTGCAGCAATAGCGACAAGTATATCAGATATTCCTTTTGATGGACCATGTGCTTCTACACAGGTTGGATTGATTGACGGAGAATTTGTTATCAACCCTTCTCAGGAACAGTGGAAGAATAGTGATTTGAACCTTACGGTTGCATCTACAAGCGAAAAAGTTATCATGATAGAGGCGGGCGCAAATGAGATTCCTGAAAGTAAAATGATAGAGGCAATTTATCTTGCACATGATGAGAACCAGAAGATTATTGAATTTATCAATCAGATTGTTTCAGAGGTTGGAAAACCGAAACATGAGTATACAAGCTGTGCCATACCACAGGAATTATTTGATGAAATGAAAAAGATTGTGACTCCGCAGGAAATGGAAGTGGCAGTTTTTACAGATGAAAAACAAGTCAGAGAAGAAAATATCAAAGTGATTCAGGAAAAATTGGAAGAGGCGTTTGCAGATAATGAAGAGTGGCTTGGATTAATCGGCGAAGCATTATACCAGTATGAGAAAAAGACAGTAAGAAAGATGATATTAAAAGATCATAAACGTCCTGACGGCCGTGAGATAACACAGATAAGACCATTAGCGGCAGAGGTTGATATTATTCCTAGAGTACATGGAAGTGCCATGTTTACAAGAGGACAGACACAGATTTGTAATGTTTGTACACTTGCACCATTATCAGAAGCTCAGAAGATTGATGGATTAGATGAAAATGAGGTTTCAAAGAGATATATGCATCACTATAACTTCCCGGCGTATTCTGTAGGTGAGACAAAGGTTTCAAGAGGTCCGGGACGTAGAGAAATAGGTCATGGAGCTTTGGCAGAAAGAGCACTTGTTCCTGTACTTCCTTCAATAGAAGAATTTCCGTATGCAATCCGTACAGTTTCAGAAACATTTGAATCAAATGGTTCTACATCAATGGCATCTACATGTTCATCATGTATGTCCCTGATGGCAGCAGGTGTTCCAATTAAGAGAATGGTTGCCGGTATTTCGTGTGGTCTTGTGACAGGTGATACAGATGATGAGTTTATACTCCTTACAGATATTCAGGGACTTGAAGATTTCTTTGGAGATATGGATTTCAAGGTAACAGGTACAACAGAGGGTATTACGGCTATTCAGATGGATATCAAGATTCATGGTCTTACAAGACCTATCGTGGAAGGCGCAATCGCAAGATGTAGGGAAGCAAGATTATTCATCATGGATACATGTATGAAGTCAGCCATAGCAGAACCTAGAAAAGAAGTTGGAAAATATGCACCGAAGATTATTCAGATCCAGATTGATCCTGCGAAAATTGGTGATGTTGTTGGACAGAGAGGTAAGGTAATTAACACTATTATCGAGAGAACAGGTGTTAAGATTGACATCACGGATGAAGGTGCAGTATCAGTTTGCGGAGTCGATAAAGAGGGCATGGATGAAGCAGTCAATATGATACAAATCATAGCATCAGATTTTGAGGAAGGAAAGACTTACGAAGGAACAGTTGTAAGCATTAAAGAATTTGGCGCATTTATTGAGTTTGCTCCGGGAAAAGAAGGAATGGTTCATATCTCAAAGATTTCTAAAGAGAGAATTAACAGAATAGAAGATGTTCTTACACTCGGAGATAAGGTAAAGGTTGTATGCCTTGGAAAAGATAAGATGGGAAGAATCAGCTTTGCAATGAAAGGTGTAAGATAGTCAGAAAAAAGCAAAAGGGTCACCTGATGATTGGTGAAAACATCAGTCAGTAACAGATTGATTCTTGATTACTTTAAGTGAAAGTGATTTTAATCCGATACAGGATTAAAATCACTTTTAAAATTTTAAATAGGCAATTTTGAGGAGGATTACTATGCGATTCAGACCATGCATTGATATACATAATGGAAAAATAAAACAGATAGTTGGATCATCATTAAAAGATAAAAAAAATTTTGCTGCGGAAAACTTTGTTTCAGAAAAGGATAGTACTTATTATGCAAACCTATATAAGAAATATCATTTGAAAGGTGGGCATATCATAATGCTTAATTCCGTCAATTCAGAATTTTATGAACAGACAAAAAGGCAGGCAATTTTGGCGCTTGAAACCTACAAAGGCGGCATGCAGGTCGGAGGCGGTATCAATGATGAAAATGCGATGGAATTTATTGAGGCAGGAGCTTCACATGTCATTGTGACATCCTATGTGTTTAAGAATGGAATCATCAACTATGATAATCTGGCGAAAATAAGTGATGTTGTTGGAAAAGAGAAACTCGTTTTGGATCTGAGCTGTAGAAAGAAAGATGGTAAATATTATGTAGTCACAGACAGATGGCAGAACTTTACAAATGAGGTGGTTGATTTTGACATTTTGGATAAACTTGAAAAATATTGTGATGAGTTTCTGATACATGCAGTTGATGTTGAGGGGAAAAATTCCGGTATTGATGAGGAACTTGTAAGAATATTAGGGGCATGGGCAAAAATTCCTCTAACATATGCAGGGGGAATCAGCTCTGAAAATGATATCAAAAAATTGATGAAGTACAGTAATTCGAAGATTGATTTTACGATTGGAAGTGCACTTGATATTTTTGGTGGAAATTTAAGTTTTGAGCAAATTGCATTGAGATGGTAAAAAAAATGTCGAATTATACAAAATAAACAAGAAAAAAGAAAGAAAGAGTGAAGAGGAATTGACTAAAAGTATAAATATTTACCAATAAACAGCTATCTAAATTATGCAAAATGCACAAACAATTTAATAAGATGTTATTAAATCTTGCAAAAAATGAATATTTGTGATAATATCTAAACAGTTATTGGAGTTTGTTGTGCGTGAAACGACATATCCGGTTTCTATACAATTTACATTTATTATTTTTTTTATAAGAAGGAGAGATGACATAACATGAGAAAAAAAATATTGAGTGTTGCACTTTGTGTGGCTATGGCCGCAACAGCATTGGTAGGATGTGGATCTAAGGATGATACAAGTAGTGATAGTGACAGTTCAAAAGGAAGTTCGTCAGACAAAAGTGCTGATGCATCATCAGGAAAGGTATATTTCCTTAACTTCAAACCTGAGATAAGTGATGCTTATGAAACATTGATGAAAGCATTTACAGAGGAGACAGGTATTGAAGCAAAAGTTGTAACAGCAGCAGCAAACCAGTATGAGACAACTCTTAAAGTTGAGATGGCTAAGTCTGATGCACCTACACTTTTCACAGTGAATGGTCCTGTTGGATATAATACATGGAAAGATTACTGTGCTGATATGTCAGATACAGAATTCTATGACATGCTTTTGGACAAAGACAGTGTTATAGCTGAAGGTGATGGTGTATATGGTATTCCACTTATGCAGGAAACATATGGACTTATCTGTAACAAGAAGATTTTTGCTAAATATTTTGAGTTGGACGGAATTGCTGATACAGGATGCTCTTCAATTGAGGATATCAACACTTTTGAAAAATTAAAGGCAGTTGTAGAAGATATGCAGGCACATAAAGATGACCTTGAAATTAACGGTGTATTTTCAGAAGCAACAGTTGGTTCAGGTGAAGATTGGAGAATGACAAACCACTTATTCTGTTTACCATTGTACTATGAATACAAAGACAGAGGCATTTCAGATGCAGAAGAGCTTGAGTTCTCATATAATGAGCAGTACAAGAATATCTTTGATTTATATATCAATAATGCTACTGTACCAAAGGCTGATGCAGGTCAGGGTAAAGTTGATGACTCTATGGTTGAATTCGCAAAAGGTCAAGCAGCTATTGCACAGAATGGTACATGGGCTTGGGGACAGATTACAGGTACAGATGGTAATATCATTGAAGAGGATGACATTTACTACATGCCAATCTATATCGGTGCAGAAGGTGAAGAGAAACAGGGATTATGTACAGGTACAGAGAACTTCGTATGTATCAATTCTACAGCTTCAGAAGAAGATCAGGCAGCTTCAGCAGAATTCCTTAAATGGTTATATACATCAGAGACAGGAACAAAGTTTGTTACTGAAAACTATGGTGTAGCAGGATTTGAAGGATTTGATAACTCAGCAGCAGCAGATGCTAATCCACTTGTTAAATTAGCAATTGAAGATGCAGAGAACCCAGATACATATACAATCACTTGGGTAACAACAACAACACCTAGCCAGGTTTGGAAAGATGAGTTGGGTGATAATTTAAAGAAATATGCTGAAGGAAGCATTGAATGGGATAAATTAGTCAGTGATGCAACAGCAAAATGGGCTTCTGAGAAAGCAGCAGCAAGTGAAGAGTAATTTTCAGTAATATTTCTGAAAGAAAACAATAAATGCATTAAAATGTTCTGTCACTGTATCTTTATTGCATTACAGTGGCAGAACAGTAATAAAGGCAACTAAGAGGTGAGAGAGGTTCTATTAGCCTTTTCTCACTATTTTTTTAGAGGTTGATTAGGAGATGGATCATGAATAATAAAACGTTAAAAAAATACTTTCCGATATTTGTTCTGCCAACTTTAATTGCTTTTATAATTGCTTTTGTTATTCCATTTTTTATGGGAATCTATTTGTCATTTTGCAAATTTACTACGATAACAGATGCAGAGTGGGTAGGAGTAAAAAACTATATTTATATTTTTAAGCAGGATGAAGTATTCTTTATGGCAATGAAAAGAACTGTAAAATTTACAATTCTCTCGGTTATTATTATTAATCTGGGCGCATTTGCACTTGCTTTATTATTAACAAAGAAATTACATGGAACAAATATTTTTAGAACAATATTCTTTATGCCTAACTTGATAGGTGGTATTGTATTAGGTTATATCTGGAAAGAGACTCTTGATACAATTACAAGAAAATTATTTGGATATGCATTTACGTATTCAGGAAAGAACTATGGGTTCTGGGGGCTTTTGGTAGTGGTGACGTGGCAATTGATGGGGTATATGATGATAATTTATATAGCCGGAATTCAAAATATACCGGAGGACGTTGTGGAAGCGGCACGAATAGATGGAGCGACACCTGCCCAGATTCTTTTCAAAATCACAATTCCACTTGTTATGCCGTCAATCACAATATGCTTGTTCCTTACAATGTCGAACTCATTTAAGTTATATGATCAGAACTATGCATTAAATGGTAATTCTAAAGATACAAGACTTTTAGCACTTGATATTTATGAAACTATTTTTGGCGGAAATTCCAGTACATATTCTGAAGGGCGTGGACAGGCGAAAGCGGTCATATTCTTTTTGATTGTTGCGTTGATTACGTTTGTACAGCTTAGATTAACAAGGTCTAAGGAGGTAGAGTCATAATGAATGATAATGAAAGAGAACAGATTGAAAAATTAAAGGCAGAAGAAAGTCAATATGAAGGAAAAAGAGAAGTTGGAGAAATTGTAGAGAAAAGATTTGGTGCACGTGCATCAAAGCTGATAGCAGACTCCGTAGCAGTTATCATTCTTACATTATTAGCAGTAGCATTTATGATACCGATTGCAGCAGTTGTGATGAACTCTTTTAAAACGAAATCTGCACTGCCTGCCGGAAAAGGAAAGGCGTTTGAACTGATTAATAAAGATACTTACAATGGGTTAAATAACTATAAAGATGGTATGAAGGCAGTTGGAATGACATCTGCGATTAAGAATTCATTCCTGATTACAATTATAGCTGTTATTGTACTTATATTCCTTACATCCATGACGGCTTGGTATCTTGTAAGAGTAAAAACAAAAATGACTAGTGTTATCTATTATGGATTTGTATTTTCTATGATAGTGCCGTTCCAGATGGTCATGTGTTCTATGTCATTACTTTCCTACAATTTAGGTCTGGCAACAATTGAGGGACTTGTTTTACTTTATGTTGGTTTCGGAGCCGGAATGTGTGTGTTCATGTTTAGTGGATTTGTCAAGTCGATACCTTTAGAAATTGAAGAGGCAGCGATGATTGACGGTTGTAACCCTATACAGACATATTTCAGAGTTGTGCTTCCGATGTTAAAGCCAATTATGGTAACAGTTGCCATACTTGAGACTATGTGGATTTGGAACGATTACCTTCTTCCGAAGCTTACATTACCAACTGATATCAAAACAATCCCAATTGCAATTGAAGCATGTACCGGATCGCATGGTGTTACAGAGATTGGATGGCTGATGGCAATGCTTGTTATTGCAATCATCCCTATCGTAATATTCTATCTGGCTTGCCAGAAGCATATTATCAGAGGTGTTGCAGCAGGTGCGGTTAAAGGATAATTGAACAATATATGGAATAAATGAATTTTACATTGAGCAATACAGATATGAAAAATAAAGAAAGGACAAATACATATTTCCTTTTACATTTATTAGGACTTATCAATGCGTTTTTGCAGATGTTAAATTTATAAATAAATGATAAAAGAACAAAGTGGCATTAAAGTGTGTTGATATATTATTAACCAAATGCACTTTGTTCTTTGTTATAATGAGGAAAATATGTAGGGTATCAAGAATGAGAAGTGCCGGTGTTTTATTACCTGTTGCCAGTCTTCCGTCAAAATATGGAATAGGTTGTTTTTCTAAAGAGGCGTATGAGTTGATTGATGAACTAAAAAAAGCCCGTCAGTCATATTGGCAGATTTTACCTTTGGGACCTACGAGTTTTGGAGATTCACCGTACCAGTCATTTTCAACTTTTGCAGGAAATCCTTATTTTATTGATTTAGAGAGGTTGATTGAAGAAGGATTGATTACAAAAGAAGAATGTGATGAATGCGATTTTGGAGATAATGACAGATATGTAGATTATGAAAAAATATATCATTCAAGATTTGGAGTTTTGTGGATTGCATTTGAAAACTTTGATTTGGAAAATGAAGACTACAGGAAGTTTGTAAAAGATAATAAAGAGTGGCTTGAAGACTATGCATTGTATATGGCAGTGAAAGATTCGTATGAAGGTCTTATGTGGACCAAATGGGATGAAGATATAAAATTAAGACAGAAAGAAGCAATCGAGAGATATTCAGAAGAACTGTCGGAAGACATTGAATTTTATCGATTTATCCAATATGAGTTTTATATTCAATGGAAAGAGCTAAAGGAATATGCAAACCAAAATGGAATTAAGATCATCGGAGATATTCCAATCTATGTGGCATTTGACAGTGCAGACTGTTGGTCGTCACCGGAATTATTCCAGTTTGATGATAAAAATCAGCCCAAAGCAGTTGCAGGTTGTCCGCCTGATGCGTTTGCAGCAACAGGACAGCTTTGGGGTAATCCGTTATATGACTGGGAATATCACAAAAAAACTAATTATGAATGGTGGAAAAAAAGGGTTGCATATAGTTTTAAACTGTATGATGTAGTAAGAATTGACCATTTCAGAGGATTTGATGAATATTACTCAATACCTTATGGGGATGAGACAGCAGAGAATGGTCATTGGGAAAAAGGACCGGGAATAGATTTATTTAATTCACTTACAAATGAGTTAGGCAAGCTTGATATTATTGCGGAGGATTTGGGATATCTGACTGACAGTGTTGTTAAACTTGTTAAAGATACAGGATATCCGGGCATGAAGATTATGCAGTTTGCATTTGATTCAAGAGAAGAGAGTAATTACCTGCCTCATACTTATGATAAAAACTGTGTGGTATATACAGGAACACACGATAATGATACTATTCAGGGTTGGTATTCGACAATATCGAAAGCGGATCGTGATTTTTCAAAGAAATATCTGAACAATGCGGGAACTAAAAGAAAAGATATCCATTTCGATTATATAAGGGCAACATTAGCTTCTGTTGCTAATTTGGCAATCATTCCAATCCAAGATTATTTAGGATTTGGTTCGGAAGCCAGAATAAATGTTCCGTCTACTCTTGGAACGAATTGGAAATGGAGATTATTACAAGGTGATATAAATGAAGAACTTCTTGATAGGGTGGCTGAGTTGACAAAAATTTATGAAAGATGTTAAGAACTAGGAGGTTTTTCAGAACATGGGATATGTAGCTGAATATAAAGAGAAATTTAGATGTCTGGTTGAAATTCAGGAAAAATATGGTATTGACTCAAAAGAATCTGTGGAATTACTGGAAAGTATTGATTCGTACAGAGTCAATACACCGGTAGTGGGTAATTTCAGTACAGGTAAGAGTTCCATGATTAATGCAATCATAGGAAAACCACTGCTAAGTGTTGAAATTACGCCTGAAACTGCTGTGCCGACAGAAATTTATTATGGGAATAACAAGGTATATCAATATGACAAAAATGGAGTAGCGGAGAGAAAGATAGAAGAACTGCCACTAAAAGGACTTACTATACAGACTACAGATCTTGTCAAAATAGAATATGATAACGAATTTTTAGAAGAAATTAAGACAGTTAATATTGTGGATTTGCCGGGATTTGATACAAATTTTGAACTTCATAACAGGGCAATAGACCAATATCTTCCGAACAGTCTTGCCTATCTTCTCGTTGTATCATCCGATGAACCTGTCCTTAAAGAAAGTATTTCTGAATTTTTAAAAGAATTGAAAGTATATAATATGCCTGTTTATGTTGTTATTACAAAATGTAACAGACTTGATGATGAGGAATTGGAAGAATGTAAACAGCTTTTGAAAAAACTTGTCGGAAAGATCATTGAGAGAGATGATGTAAAGGTAGCATGTGTTGATTCCTATGGAAATGTGAAAGTTGATGATTTAAAAGAAATTTTAAGGGAGATACAGAGCCAGACAGGACGAATTTTTGTGAACAAATATTCAAAAGCATTAAGAGCTGCGTCTATGCTTACAGAGGTATATCTTGTTGAGAGAATCGATAAAGCATGTCTTTCAACATCAAGACTTGAACAGGAACAAGAAAAAGTCGAGAAAAAAATGCAGGCATTATCAGTTGACATAGATAAAGAGAAGACGAATTTTGACAGGCAGGCAAAGGTATGTATTAATACAATACGCGACAGAATAAAACTTGATCTGGAAGCAACACTCCCGACAATCAGTGCAATGCTAGAAAATGGCAATGACATTACAGAGAAGATTAATACTGTTGTAAGGCGTTCGGTAAGAATTGGAATTAATACAGAATTTGAACCAAAACTGAAAAAATATGTGGAACATATATCTGAAATGATTGTGATAGAATTTCCGAAGAATGAGCTTATTGTCAGCAATCTGGGAGATGTACTTAAGCCAAATGTGGTGGATGGTGTGGCGAAGACTGCTTTGCCGGTCGTTTTGGCAGGAATAGGTTTTACACTTGCCCCATTAGCGGCAGTAGTAGGCGGTATGGTCGGTGTTGCAGCAGATATTATTCACAATATCTCTAATAACAAGAAAAGACAGAAAGAAGTGGATAAAGCAGCGAAAGCGATTATTACTGAGGTAACAAAACAGACGATAGCCAGTATAGAAAATGAGATAACAAGATATATAGAAAATATCAATCAGAAAATTGAAAAAGATGTATTAAAACAGAAAGCAATCCTTGAGAAATCTCTTGCAGATATTAAGATAGATATAAGTATCGAGGAAAATAATCGTTCAAAAGATATTGAAGATTTGGAAAGAGATTTGTCTGTTATCAAAACATTTCGAAATGATAACTTAGCATAGGAGGTTAGTCTGATATGGAATTTTACATAAGATCGAGAGAAGATGAGATAGAGTTTAACAGATTTACAGAAAAGGTGGATAATGTTTACAATAATCTCAGAAACTATGAAAATGAGATAGATTTATTTGATATTTCATCAATAAAGAAGAATTTTATTACGAAAACCAATGATTTTTTTAGAGAGGACAGAAAGTTCAATGTTGGTATTATCGGTCGTGTAAAAGTTGGAAAATCTACATTTTTAAATAATCTTTTGTTTGATGGCAGAAATATTCTTCCGACAGCAGTTACACCAAAGACAGCAGCACTTACAAGAATTGAATATGATGATGAAAACAGGATAGAAATCGATTACTTTACAAGAGATGAGTGGAGAATTATTGTATCAAAATCAGAGGATGATATTGATGCAGATGAATACATTGTCGCTAAAGAAATCATTTCAATGTTAAAGGAAAGAGATATAGAACCGCAGGACTACATTATCCGGGGGCATGAAACCATAAGATATGACTCTTATGAGGAATTGATGAGCGAATTGAACGAATATGTAGGTGAGAATGGAAAATATACACCGATTGTCAAGGCAGTCAGTATATTTATTGACAAAGAAGAGTTGGATGGAATTTCTATTGTCGATACACCGGGACTATATGATCCTGTGCTTTCACGAGTGGATAAGACGAAGCAGTTTATGGAGCTTTGTGATGTTGTATTTTTTCTCAGTAAATCGACATCATTTCTCGATAAAAATGATATTGATTTAATGGCATCACAGCTTCCGAAAAAAGGTGTCAAAAAAGTGATACTTGTGTGTAGCCGGTTTGACGATGGCTTGAGAGATACTCTCTGGAGAAGTGAATCATTAGAAGAAGCCATAGAGGAAACAAAGAGAAAGCTCACAAATTATGCAGAACAGGCATTTATCAATTATAGAAATACAAACATGTATGTCAATAATGATATTATAGAACAGTTTAAACAGCCGGTATTTATATCATCTGTTGCAGACAATATGTCTAAAAAGCCGGTAACCGAATTTGATGCAAGAGAGAAAAGGGTATATGATGATTTGAGCATCAAGGGTGAAATTACGAAAGAACAGTTAAAAGAAATCGGCAATATAGATGAGTTAAAGAAAGTGTTTGATGAAATTGTAAGAGAAAAGGAAGAGATGCTTGAACAGAAAGCAAAGACATTTATTCCTGTGGCAATGGAAGAACTAAGTGATAAACTTTCAAGAATATCAAATCTGGCAAAAAAGAGAAGGGAGCAGCTTCTAGAATATGACAAAGAAAAGCTGACAGAACAAAAGAAGCTGATATCATCACACATCAATCAAATGAATGCCGGTCTTGAAATTATATTTAATGATGTGATAAAGAAAATAGAGGAGCAGAAACTTCAGGCAATCAGCGAGATAAGGGCATATAATCGTGAGTATCTTCAGGTTGCGGAAAAAGAAGGTGTGACAACACATTTTGAGATAAAAAAGGAATCCTCATCAGTATGGTTTAAGCCATGGACATGGGGAACAAATTCAAGAGTTATCTACAGCTATGATGAAAAGTATCAATATATTGATGCATATGATGCAATTGAAAATATCAGAAACTTTGTTGAGGATGGAAAAGAGAGTATCGAGCAGGCGTTTAATAAAGCGCTTGATATGGTGGAACTTAAACATAAATTACTCACTATTATTGTTGAGAATCTTAATTCTTTAGGTGAAGGATTTGACGCGGCTTATTACAGAATTCTGGTAGAGAAAACGCTGCAGGAAATTAAGACACCTGTTATTGATTTTTCGACAACTCAGTTTGAAGAGATGATTACTGCGAATTTCTCCGGAGAGATAAAGAGTAATTCGATGAAGTCAAATTTCAAAAAAGTATTATCAGATACAATCTATGATGTGAGAGAAGGTATATGCAAAAAACTGGAACATGAAGTTATGAGATTTGAAGATGTGATACATGAATTGAAAATCACCTTTTCTTCTACACTTCTTGCAGACATCAGAAAAGAGTATAGTACTATTATTGAACAATCTTCTGATAAAGAAAACAAGATAAAGATATATGACGAAATTATTTCAGAAATTGAAAAGATGGATGTAAGTTGGGGCCAAAAAGTATTTTGACTTTTTGAGGCTGGTATCGAATATTTTAAAATATAGTGATATAGGAATAAAATCGCACTCCTGATGGTAAACTAGAAGAAGGGAGTGTGATTTTTTTATGCAAAATAGTATAAATGAAAATATTAAATTTAGAAATACAGAAAATATAGTAAATTTAGAAAGTGAAATGAAAAACAATGGTGAGAATTGCAGAGAGCAAAGTGAGGAAAACAGGGGGAAAAATGATGAACTAAAAGAAAATAAAGAGCAGAAAGATTTTGAAAAACAACAGATAAAAGATGAGGTCATAGATGCGTCGGGACAGCTTGAGATTAGAAACAATAAAGAAAAGGGAAAGATTTATCTGCTGTCAATCATTGGTGAGGTTGAAGGTCATGATACGTTGCCGGCAAATTCAAAGACAACGAAATATGAGCATGTACTTCCAAGATTGGCCGAAATTGAGGAGAGTAATGAATATACGGGAGTGCTTGTGCTAATTAATACAGTAGGAGGAGATGTGGAATCGGGACTTGCCATAGCGGAGATGATTGCTTCATTAAGTAAACCAAAGGTTTCGCTTGTACTTGGAGGAAGTCATTCCATAGGAGTACCGCTTGCTGTCTCTACAGATTATTCATTTATTGTTCCGTCAGGTACAATGGTCATACATCCTGTGAGAATGAACGGGCAATTTATAGGAGCACCACAGACATATGAGTATTTTAAAATTATACAGGATAGAATTGTCAGTTTTGTGACATCACACTGCAATGTAGATGGCACAAGATTTGAGGAGATGATGTTAAATAAAGGGGTACTTACAAAAGATTTAGGAACAATACTTGTCGGCAAGGAAGCTGTAAATGAAGGCATTATAGATGAACTAGGCGGGATTGATAAAGCGCTGATAAAACTGCATCAATTGATAAAAAATAAATAAATGATTGAATAAAAGATAAAAAGATAGTAAAATACTAAAGAATCTATAATCATGAATTGTGAAAGGAATTAGTTTATGAGTTTAATTGAATCTATTATATTGGGAATCGTACAGGGAATTGCAGAGTTTCTTCCTATCAGCAGTTCCGGTCATCTTTCTCTTTTCAAAAAGATATTCGGACTTAGCGATGTAGGACTTACATATGATATACTTCTTCATGCGGGAACACTTGTTGCGGTATTCATTGTTTACTGGAGTGATATATGGAAGCTTATTAAGGAAGGTTTTGGGATAATAGCAGATTTTTTTAGAAATATAGGAATATTTTTTGTCAGAAACCTTGGCAGCAAAAAAAATAAGAAATACATAAAAATTGTCAGAACATCTTACAGAAAGTTTGTTATGCTTGTCATTGTTTCGACGATTCCAACCGGAATTATCGGACTGGTATTTAAAAAAGTATTTAATCTTGACAATCCATCAGTTATTATTCCCGGAATTGGCCTGCTTATTACAGGTTTGATATTATATGTGGTGGATGAACTGCCATCAGGAAAAAAGACAGCTAAGCAGATGTCGTATAAAAATGCACTTATTATAGGCATATCGCAGGGATTTGCTACACTTCCGGGTGTATCACGTTCAGGAACAACGCTTACAGTTGGAGTTTTGAATGGACTTGACAGAGAATATGCAATAGAATATTCGTTTATTATGTCAATACCGGCAATTCTTGGAGCATGTGTGCTTGATATTAAAGATATGTTTGCACCGGAAAATGCTATATCAAATACGCAGCTTATGTATTATATCACAGGTGCAGTGGTAGCAGCAGTGGTTGGATATATCAGTATCAATGTGCTTTTGAAATTATATAAAAATAAAAAAATGAAATATTTTTCATATTATTGTTTTACAGTTGGAATAATTGCCATTATAGCTAACTTTGTAGCATAGACGGGCATATATGGAGGTAATTATGGCTTCAGAAAATAAAAAAGAAAGTTCTAAAAAAAAGAAAAATAAAGAAACAGAGAATAAAGAATCCGGCAGAGAAGATACATCTGCCGGTACTTCTAATTCAAAGGGAAATAAAGAATTTAGTGTTGCAGATGATGTAAAGATTATATCGGGATTTGTTGTCATGATTCTGCTTCTCTTTAGTAATTTTCATGTAGTTGGTGTTGTGGGAGATTATATCAGCTATTTTATGTTTGGGATGTTCGGGCTTTTTGCATACATAATACCTGTACTTATTTTTATCGCAGTATGTTTTTATATTGCCAATATGGAAAATGATATGGCGAGAAGAAAATTTACTGCTTCGGTGGTATTATATGTGATGCTTTCATCGTTATTACAACTAATTTATTCGTCAGCAGACTCAAATTTTAAACTTGGAGGAATCTATACAGAATGTGCCAAAGTAAGAAATGGAGGAGGTTTGCTTGGTGGAATATTTGCAGCACTTCTTCATGAAATGATTGGCATGTTTGGTACATATATTGTCATATTTGCAGTCGCAATTGTGTGTATTGTTATCATTTCTGAGAAGTCGTTTGTCGGAAGTGTTAAGAAACACAGCAAAAATGCATATCATTCAGCGAAAGAAGACATGCGGCGTAGAAAAGATGAAAATGACCGGAAGGTAAAACCAAATAATAGACAAAGAGCAGTAAAAAGAGAGAAAAAAGAAAGAGACAGGAGGCTTGTAAGAGCGAAGCGCCCGGCAAGAGGTGTGAATTTAAGCAGGGTTACAGATGAAAATGACATGGATGCAGATGTTCATGAACTGGTAAACAACGGAGCTCTTTACAGGGGACCTATAGAGGTAGAAGACGAAGAAAAGTCAGGAAACTGCTATGTTGAAGAACAAAATACGTATAATACATATGAAAATGATAATATCACTGAAAGTAAAAGTGAAGAAAATTATGCAGAATCAGAAGGTAAAACTGCATATGATGCAGATTTGGAAATGAAATTTGATGAACAATATGAAGTGGAAACGGAGTATATTGTACCGGATATTGAAAAAATATGGAGTAACAGTGACTATTATCGTGAATCACAGAATATATCACAGAGTGAAGCTGACGGAATATATTCAAATGCATATAGTTGTGTGTCACAGAATGAAATGCGAGATACGATAAATGATGCTCTGGAAAAACAAAGTGATGAAGATGTAAGAAATGGGGAATTTAAACCTAAAGAAAAGATAGAAGTAAGTAAAGCAGCAAAAGAGATTATGAAAAGAGATGCCTTTTTCGGCAGTAACATGAGTGGAAATGAAAATATTGACAGAAATGCCAAAAGGCAGGCAAAGGAAATTCCAAATGACATTCCTGCACCGGATGTCAGCAGTAACATAAAAGACAGGCAGGAATTAGTAAAGCCGACAGCGCAGGCACTAAAAACAAAGAAATATGTGATGCCACCTATTGAACTTTTAAGGAAAGGGAATGGATTTAGAAATTCATCAGGTGGTAAGAACGGAAAAATCAGTGAAACGGCATTAAAATTGCAGCAGACTTTAGATGCATTTGGTGTAAAGGCGACTGTTATCAACGAGAGCCGTGGACCATCTGTTACAAGATATGAATTGCAACCGGAGACAGGAACGAAAGTAAGTAAAATTACAGCACTGACAGATGATATCAAACTGAATCTTGCTGCTGCTGATATCAGAATTGAGGCACCGATACCGGGTAAGGCGGCAGTTGGTATAGAAGTGCCAAATGCAAAAAGAGAATCAGTATTTTTAAGAGATTTGATTGAGTCGAAAGAGCTTTCAAAGCATCCGTCAAAGTTAGCATTTGCAGCTGGGATGGATATTGCGGGAAAAGTGATTGTCGCAGATATTGCAAAGATGCCACATATGTTGATAGCAGGAACGACAGGTTCGGGAAAATCTGTATTTACAAACTCTATTATTATGAGTATTTTATACAGAGCAAAGCCTTCGGAAGTGAAACTTATTATTGTCGATCCAAAAGTTGTTGAGTTTGGAGTATATAATGGTATACCACACCTTTTAACACCAGTGGTTACGGATCCGAGAAAGGCTGCAGGCGCACTAAACTGGGCAGTCACTGAGATGAGTGAGAGATATAAACTGTTTGCTGAATATAATGTCAGAGATTTAAAGGGATATAACGATAAAATAAAGCAGATGAATTATAAAGACGGTGACAGAATATTAGAGGCAAAACCACAGATTGTGATCATCATAGATGAGTTGGCAGATTTGATGATGGTTGCGGCAAAAGAGGTGGAAGGAACAATATGCCGGCTTGCACAGCTTGCAAGGGCAGCAGGAATACATCTTATTATCGCTACACAGAGACCATCGGTAGATGTTGTGACTGGTCTTATCAAAGCCAATATTCCTTCAAGGGTTGCACTTTTGGTTTCGTCAGGAACAGACTCAAGAACAATCATCGACTGTAATGGTGGAGAAAAACTACTTGGAAATGGTGATATGCTGTTTTATCCATCAGGTTATATCAAACCGGTACGACTTCAGGGAGCGTTTGTCTCAGATGAGGAAGTACAAAAAGTAGTGAACTTTTTGATAGAGAATAACCAGGCTGCTACATATAATGAATCAATTGCAAATGCAGACCTGCAGTCGGATTCAGGTGAAGGACAGAGTACGGGGGACGGAGACGACAAAGATATACTTTTTGAGCAGGCGGCAAGATTTGTGATTGAAAAAGAGAAAGGTTCAACAAGTATGTTACAGAGAATGTTTAAGATAGGATTTAACAGGGCAGCGAGAATCATTGACCAGCTGGAAAAAGCAGGTGTTGTTGGAAGTGATGAGGGAACAAAACCAAGAAAAGTCCTCATGACACTTGAAGAATTCGAACAAATGTTGTAAGGTATATATAAAAATAAAAAAATATTGATAATCTGTCAATCGGATTACAAAAATGATTTAACCACAAAATTACAATTAATTATGAAAGGAATGACAAATAATGACAAAAGAATATAAATCAGATATCGAAATAGCACAGGAAGCAGTGATGTTACCAATCAAAGAGGTAGCGAAAACATTGAATATACAAGAAGATGACCTTGAACAGTATGGTAAGTACAAGGCAAAATTATCAGACGAATATGCAGAGAAAATCAAAAATAATCAAGATGGAAAATTGGTACTCGTGACTGCAATCAATCCTACACCGGCAGGAGAAGGAAAGACAACAACAACGGTAGGATTGGGGCAGGCACTTGGAAAATTAAACAAAAAGGCAATTATAGCACTTAGAGAGCCATCTCTTGGACCATGTTTT
This sequence comes from uncultured Lachnospiraceae bacterium, assembly GCA_902786365.1. Taxonomy (GTDB): domain Bacteria; phylum Bacillota; class Clostridia; order Lachnospirales; family Lachnospiraceae; genus Bovifimicola. Next base: position 69,555 of record CADACD010000003.1, read on the forward strand.
GGTATCAAGGGAGGAGCAGCAGGTGGCGGATATGCACAGGTTGTTCCGATGGAGGATTTAAATCTTCATTTCACAGGAGATTTTCATGCTATCACATCGGCAAACAATCTGCTTGCAGCAATGCTTGACAATCATATCCAACAGGGTAATGAGTTAAATATTGACACAAGACAGATTATATGGAAACGATGTGTTGATATGAATGACAGGGTGCTGAGAAATGTTATTGTCGGATTAGGTGCAAAGGCAGATGGCTTTGTAAGAGAAGATCATTTTGTTATTACAGTTGCGTCAGAAATTATGGCAATTCTCTGCCTTGCAGAAGATATGAATGATTTAAAGGAAAGACTGGGCAATATTATAGTTGCATACAATTACGACGGCGAGCCTGTGACAGCAAAAGATTTGAAGGCTGTTGGTGCGATGGCAGCACTTTTAAAAGATGCCATTAAGCCGAATCTGATACAGACACTGGAACATACACCGGCACTGGTGCATGGAGGACCTTTTGCCAATATAGCACATGGCTGTAATTCTGTACGTGCAACCAAATTGGCACTAAAGATGGCAGATATTGTCGTGACAGAAGCAGGATTTGGTGCAGACCTGGGTGCAGAGAAGTTTTTTGATATCAAATGCCGTAAGGCTGGACTGAAACCTGACGCAGTTGTACTTGTGGCAACAGTAAGGGCATTAAAGTATAACGGTGGTGTTCCTAAGTCAGAGTTAAATCATGAAAATCTTGATGCGTTGAAAAAAGGAATCGCCAATCTTGAAAAACATATTGAAAATCTTCAGATGTACAAAGTACCTATTGTAGTGACTTTGAATTCATTTGTAACAGATACGCAGGCAGAATATGAGTTTATCAAAAACTTCTGTGAAGAGAGAGGCTGCCAGTTTGCACTTTCAAAGGTATGGGAATTTGGAGGAGATGGCGGCATAGAGCTTGCTAATAAGGTATTAGAGATATTAGAGACACAAACGAGTGACTTTGAACCGCTCTATCCGGATGAGCTGTCGCTTGAAGAAAAGATAAAGACAATTGCACAAAAGATATATGGGGCAGATGATGTCACTTACTCAGCAGCAGCCAAAAGGTCATTACAGAAAATCACAGAACTTGGATTTTCTCATCTTCCAATTTGTATGGCAAAGAACCAGTATTCTCTTTCTGATGATGCGTCTAAGCTTGGAAGACCGACAGGATTTAATATAGATATCAGAGAAGTATATGTCAGTGCAGGAGCCGGATTTGTCGTTGCGGTTACAGGAACGATAATGACAATGCCGGGACTTCCAAAAACACCGGCAGCATTTGGTATCAATGTCAATGATAATGGAGTGATAACGGGACTTTTTTAGTATTTTTGTAAAAAGTCGTGTTTTGAATGGATAGCTGACCGGATATCAATTATAAATAAAATGTAGAAAAGAGGTAAAGCATGAATCTTAAATTTTCTAAAATGCATGGTACGGGAAATGATTATATTTATGTGAACGGATTTACGCAGAAATTAAATAATCCGTCAAAGACGGCGATTGAGCTGAGTAAATATCATTTTTCCATCGGCTCAGACGGACTTATTATTGTTGCACCGTCAGAGACGGCAGATGTCAGAATGATTATGTACAATTCAGATGGTTCCGAGGGGAAAATGTGTGGAAACGGAATCAGGTGCGTTGCAAAATATGCATATGACCACAAACTCACAGACAAAAAAGTCATGACAATAGAGACGGCATCAGGAATCAAAACAATAGAGGTGACAGTAGATGAAAATGACAAAGTAAGTGATGCAAAGGTCGATATGGGAAAGGCAATACTAAAACCACAAGATATTCCGATGAGTGTGCAGGGGGAAAATTTTATTTCTCAGAAGATTCTTGTGGCAGGAAAAGAATATACAGCAACAGCAGTATCGATGGGAAATCCTCATATGGTAATATTTATGAAGGGCATTGACGAATTAGATCTTGAAAAAATAGGCCCTGACTTTGAAAACCATGAATGGTTTCCTGAAAAAGTCAATACGGAATTTGTTGAAGTTATCGATGAACATAATTTTAAAATGCGTGTGTTTGAGAGAGGAACAGGCGAGACAATGTCATGTGGAACAGGAACATGTGCTGTAACGGTGGCAGCAGTATTAAATGGATATGCAAAGTATGGTGAAGAATTGAATATCCATATCAGAGGCGGTATTTTAAAAGATACCTATTATGAAGACGGAACTGTGATTATGAAAGGTCTGGCAACACATGTATTTGATGGTGAAATAGAGATTGATAATTAAGATATAAGAGTAAAAGGTTTCAGAAAGGGCAGGTAAGATATGAATCATAAAAATCTATCAGAGGTATTGGAAAATATAGAGTATACCGTTGTAAAAGGTGATGTGAATATACAGGTTAATGATGTTGTGTATGATTCGAGAAAGGCAAATAAGGATAATGCATTTGTTTGTATTATCGGGGCCGTGACAGATGGACATAAATATATAGAGAATACTTTGAAACAGGGATGCAGAGTGATTGTGATAGAAAGAGAAATTGAAGAACTGCCTGTATTTGAAGAGTATCAGGATGTCACTGTCATCAAGACAGAAAACACAAAGAAAGCACTAGCTGTCATGGCTGCGGCAATCTATGATTATCCGGATAAAAAACTCACGACAATCGCTGTTACTGGGACAAAGGGAAAGACAACCACAACTTTTATGATAAGAGATATACTTGAAAAACATGGAAGGAAAGTTGGTATCATCGGTACAACAGGTATCTATATGGGGGAGAAATTTATTGATAATCCAAATACGACACCGCAGTCCTATGAGATACATAAATATTTTAGCATGATGTTACAGGAAGGCTGTGATACTTGTGTCATGGAGGTTTCTTCACAGGCATTGAAGTTAGACAGAACATATCAGATTATGTTTGATTACGGAATCTTTACAAATCTGGCTCCTGACCATATTGGAGAAAATGAACATGCCGATTATGATGAATATGTATATTGTAAGAGTCTTTTGTTTAAGCAGTGTGTACATGGTATTTTTAATATTGATGACGAAGAGACATCTAAGATGGTGAATGGTGCAGTATGCAGTATTCATACATATGGATTTAACAGTATCGCAGACTTGTATGCCGACAATATAGAGTATATTGTAAGACCGGGGTTTATCGGAATAGGAATCGATTTGCATGGCACCGTAGAAGAGCATGTAGAGATAAGTACACCGGGAAAGTTTTCTGCTTATAATGCAATGGCGGCAATCATGACAGCAGAATTGATAGGAGTAGATATCAGTGATATCAAAGAGGCTCTTTCAAACACATTTGTAAAGGGAAGAGTGGAAGCTGTCAAAATATCAGATAAGTTTACTCTTCTGATTGATTATGCCCACAATGCGATGAGTATGGAAAGCCTGCTTACAACGATAAGAAATTATAAGCCAAAAAGAATCGTGAGTCTGTTTGGATGTGGAGGAAACCGTTCAAAACTCAGAAGATATGAGATGGGTGAAATATCAGGGAAATTGGCAGATTTATCAATTATTACAGCAGACAATTCAAGATTTGAAAATGTGTTGGATATTATAGAAGACATCAAAGTAGGAATCAATAAGACAGATGGAGAATATGTGGTTATTCCTGACAGAAAAGAAGCAATCAAATATAGTATCGAAAATGCAAGAGAGGGAGATATTATTCTTCTGCTTGGTAAAGGCCACGAAGATTATCAGGAGATTGAGGGAGTGAAGAGGCCATTTGATGAAAGAGTTATCATCAAAGAGATATTAGATGAGATTGGTGAAAAAAAACAGATATAAAAGTGTATATAGACGGAAAAGAGGTAGAATATGGCACAGATTATTGATGGAAAAAAGATTTCAACAGAATTGAAACTTGAACTGAAAGACAAAGTGGCAAGATATAAAGAAGAGGGCATAGAGATTACGTTGGCAGTGATTCAGGTGGGAGATGACAAAGCGAGCAGCACCTATGTCAACAATAAGAAAAAAGCATGTGAGTTTATTGGTATTAACTCGCTTTCTTATGAACTGCCTGAAAGTACAACACAAGAAGAACTTTTATCAATTATCAAAGAATTAAATGAGAAAGAAGATGTCAATGGCATACTTGTACAGCTTCCGCTTCCAAAACACATTGATGAGGATATGGTAATTGAAACAATCGATGCCAAAAAAGATGTAGACGGTTTTCATCCAATGAGTGTTGGTGCTTTATCCATTGGAAAGAAAGGATTTATCTCATGTACACCATATGGTATTATTGAGCTGTTAAAGAGGTCAGGTATTGAGATAGACGGAAAGGAATGTGTGGTAATCGGAAGAAGTAATATTGTCGGAAAACCAATGTCAATGCTTCTTTTAAGAGAGAATGCGACAGTTACAACAGCACATTCACATACAAAGAATTTAAAGGAAGTATGCAAGAGAGCCGATATATTAATTGTAGCGATAGGTAAGCCGGGGTTCATCAATTCAGAATATGTAAAAGAAGGCGCCGTAGTAATTGATGTCGGTATCCATAGAAATGAGGATAACAAGCTGTGTGGAGATGTAGATTATGATGATGTATTTCCACATGCAAGTGCCATCACACCTGTTCCGGGCGGAGTAGGTCCGATGACAATCGCAATGCTTATGAAAAATTGTGTCAATGCAGTTGAGATACAAAAATAAATGAAAGCTTAGAACAGTATCAACAATCATCTGATAAAGGATATACCGGAAATTGAATCAGAAAGACAAGGAGGACTACTGTGCTGTTTGCCAATGTAATTGTAGATATTTCACATGAAAAACTCGATAAGACATTTCAATATATTATACCGAAGGAATTAGAAAACAAGGTGATGGCAGGATGTCAGGTGGATATTCCGTTTGGCAGAGGCGACAGACAAATTAGCGGTTATGTGATTGAAATTGAAGATAAGCCGTGTATGGATGTGTCAAGATTGAAAGAAATCAAGGGACTGAGTAAAAAAAGTCTTATGATAGAATCACAACTTATTGCGCTTGCAGGCTTTATCAAAGAAAGATATGGTTCTACTATGAATAAGGCATTAAAGACTGTCATACCGATTAAGCAGAGTATCAAGGGAAAAGAAAAGAAATATCTGAAGTTAAAAGTCACAAAAGAAGAAGCACAGATTCTCTATGAAAATTATAAAAAAAGAAAAAATACAAAGGGAAGAGCAGAATTGCTAAATGAGCTTATCAATACAGAAAGTATAGAGTACGAGCTTGTAATAGCAAAACTTGCAATCAGTGATCAGATTATAAAAGGACTTGAAAAACAGAATATTATAGAGATAGACAGAACTGCAGTATACAGAAATCCGGTGGGGGATTATGGAACAGAAGAGGACAGAGTCTGTTTAAATGACGAACAGAAGAGGGTCACAGAGGATATTATCGCAGATATTGACAGTGAGAAAGGAAATACACATCTGATATTTGGAGTCACAGGAAGTGGAAAGACAGAAGTGTATATGGAGATTATTCACCATGTACTGTCAAAAGGAAAAGAGGTTATAGTCCTAATTCCGGAAATCTCCCTGACATATCAGACAATTAAAAGATTTTACAGACGTTTTGGTGATATTGTGTCAATTATTAATTCAAAACTTTCACAAGGTGAAAAATACGATCAGTTTGAGAGAGCGAAAAATGGTGAGGTGAAAATCATGATTGGTCCGAGGTCAGCACTTTTTACACCATTTAGAAATCTTGGACTGATTATCATTGATGAGGAACATGAAGGAGCTTACAAAAGTGATATGGTTCCTAAATATCACGCAAGAGATGTGGCGATTGAAAGAGCAAGGCTTGCGAAAGCAAATGTTATATTAGGATCAGCCACACCTGCGGTGGCAACATATTATAAGGCATTAAAGGGGGAATATATACTTCATAAATTAAGCAAAAGGGCAAACAATATGAGCCTTCCACATGTCGATATTGTGGATATGCGCGAAGAATTGGAAAACGGAAACAGAGATATATTCAGTGACCGTCTTAAAATGATGATTGCGGACCGTCTTTCAAAAAAAGAACAGGTGATGCTGTTTATGAACAGGAGAGGATATTCTTCATTTGTATCCTGCAGAAAATGTGGAGAGACGGTAAAATGTCCACACTGTGATGTGTCACTTACGCTTCACAAAAAAAGAGCAGGTGACAGACTGATATGCCACTATTGTGGATATTCGATAGAGATGCCGAAGTTCTGTCCGAAATGTGAATCAAGATATATCGGAAGATTTGGGATGGGAACAGAACAGATAGAAGAAAAAATATCACAGTTATTTCCGAAGGCAAAAACGCTTCGAATGGATATGGATACGACAAGAGCAAAGGGGGATTATGAAAAAATATTATCCTCATTTTGTGATGGAGAGGCGGATATTTTAGTGGGAACACAGATGATAGTCAAAGGACATGATTTCTCGAATGTTACTCTGGTAGGTATCATCGCTGCCGATCTCTCTCTTTTTGCCGCTGATTATATGGCAGGTGAGAGGACATTTGAACTTCTTACGCAGGCAGCAGGCAGGGCTGGTAGAGGTGATATAGCAGGAAGTGTAGTCATACAGACATATAATCCGGATGCAGTGAGTATTCGGACGGCAGCAAGTCAGAATTATGAAGAATTTTATCAAAATGAGATTGGCTACAGAATACTCATGTCATATCCTCCGGCAGGTGGTATGATGGCTATCCTTATTTCTGATAAAAGAAAAGATTTTGCTGACAGAGTGGCAGATGATATTGCGAAAAGAATCGAAAAAACAAGAATTGAGGGACTTGTCATCATTGGACCTTCAAAGGCAGCAATTGCAAAAATAAATGATATCTATAGAAATATGATTTATTTAAAGCACGAGGATGAAGATATATTGATTAAAGTGAAAAACGCCATTTTAAAATATATTGATATGGTTCAGGAATATAAAGATTTGTCAATTCAGTTTGACTTAAATCCTATGTAATACATTTTGACAATATCACATTTTAGTGGTAAAAAATATAAGTAAAAGAAGAGTGTTAGAGATGCTTACTGGCATACAGAAAGGAAACAGACATATGGCAATAAGAAATATCAGAACAATGGGAGATCCTGTACTTACAAAAAAATGTAAGGAAGTAAAGGAAATCAACGAAAGAACAAGGCAGCTCATAGACGATATGTTTGAAACAATGTATGAATCAGACGGAGTCGGTCTTGCGGCACCACAGGTAGGAATTTTAAAGAGAATTGTTGTAATAGATGTCGGAGAAGGACCGATTGTGTTAGTTAATCCTGAAATTATACAGACAGATGGTTCACAGATTGGCAATGAGGGCTGCCTTAGTGTTCCGGGAAAAGCAGGAGAGGTTGAAAGACCAAATTATGTAAAAGTAAAGGCTTTTGATGAGGAGATGCAGGAGTTCGAGCTTGAGGGAACAGAACTTTTGGCAAGAGCCATCTGCCATGAATGTGACCATCTTGACGGAAAATTGTATGTTGACCTAGTCATGGGCGAACTGATGGATGTGACAGCTGTGGAAGAAGAGGAAGGTTAATATTTCGACAGTGATTATTATTAAGGATAATATTAATAGAAATATAGTTTTATTGCTTCAGATGTCTTCCGACTGAAACGAAGGCATGAGGTACAGATGAAAGATATCTGTGGATAGAACAGAATGAAGGAGGAATTATATTTGAATATTATATTTATGGGAACGCCTGATTTTTCAGTGAGTGCATTAAATGCGCTGATAGAAGCAGGACATCATATACAGGCAGTAGTGACACAGCCGGACAAGAAAAAGGGCAGAGGTGAAAAAATAGTATATTCACCGGTTAAGCAGGCGGCACTTGAAGCAGGTCTTATCGTTTACCAGCCCGAAAAAGCCAGAGATAAAGATTTTATAGAGATATTAAGGGGATATTCGCCTGATGTCATTATTGTCATTGCATTTGGGCAGATACTTCCAAAAGAAATATTAGAGATTGCACCTTATGGTTGCATTAATGTTCACGCTTCACTGTTGCCGAAGTACAGAGGAGCAGCACCAATTCAATGGGCAGTCATTGATGGTGAGGAAAAGACAGGTGTTACCACCATGCAGATGAATGAAGGTATTGATACAGGTGATATTTTAGAAACCACTGAGGTTGTCGTAGATAAAAAAGAAACAGGGGGGAGTCTGTTTGAAAAACTTTCACATGAAGGTGCAAAATTGATAGTAAAGACATTAGAGGATTTAAAAGAGGGAAAGATTACACCTGTAAAGCAGGATGATTCTAAGTCGAATTATGCGAAAATTTTAAAGAAAGAGCTTGGAAATATTGATTTTAACAAGACAGCAGAAGAAATAGAGCGACTTATACGGGGATTGAATCCATGGCCGAGTGCATATACAAAGCTGAATGGAAAGAATCTTAAAATTTGGGATGCAGATGTATCAGATGAAGAATATGAGGGAAAAAACGGAGAGATAGTATCTGTTGACAAGAAACATTTTGTGATAAAAACAGGTCAGGGTTCTCTGATTGTGAATGAGCTTCAGCTGGAAGGAAAGAAAAGAATGATGGCAGAACAGTTTCTACTTGGATATAAACTTGAAAAGGGAATAGTTCTTGGATGAAAGTGGATATGGAAACGATAAAAAAATCGAATACAAAGAAAGAAACAAATACTTGGAGAGAGGAACAAATGAGTTCTGTCATGAAAGAAAAATCCGCCACTAATAAAACCCGCAATACAAGAGAGATTTCGTTTGATATGATAAGCCGGGTTTTGGAAAATGGTGAATTGAGTCATATAGTGATGAGAGAGGGACTTGCTGTCTTTGGAAATTCGCAACAGGATAATATGGATAAGTCATTTATTTCACGTCTTGTGTTAGGTACAATAGAAAGAAAAATCACGCTTGATTATGTGATAGACAGTTTTTCAAAGACAAAGACAGCGAAAATGAAACCGTTGATACGCACACTTTTGCGGATGAGTGTTTATCAGATTTTGTATATGGAGCAGGTGCCGGACAGTGCAGCATGCAATGAAGCTGTAAAACTTGCAAAAAGACATCGGTTCCATCAGCTTGCTCCTTTTGTTAATGGAGTGTTAAGAACAATTTCGAGAGAAAAAGAAAACATCCGATATCCAAGCAGGGAAAAAGATTTGTTAAAAGCATTAGAAGTTGAATTTTCTGTTCCAGAATGGATTATTCGTCTTATGATGGAAAAATATGGAAAAGAAAAGACATTTCATATGCTTTCATGTCTGTATCAAAAAGAAGACGGAGTAAGTTTAAGAATTAATACCTCTAAAACCTGCAAAAAAGAAGTGGTGGAAAGTCTTCAAAAAGAGAATGTCAAGGTTTGTGATATCAATCTTGTAGACAATATGATAAGGATAAATGATTTTGGATTTATTGGAAAGCTTTCTGTTTTTAAGAAAGGTTTTGTACAGGTTCAGGATCCAAGTTCGGTATTGGCTGTCTTGATAAGTGGTGCAAAAGAGGGGGATTTTTGTATGGATTTGTGTGCTGCCCCCGGTGGAAAGACTATGCACCTTGCTGATTTGCTGAAAGGAAATGGTAAAATCATAGCAAGAGACTTGACAGAAAACAAGATTAAATATATAAATGAGAATGTAAAAAGATGTGGATTTGATAACGTCATTACGGAAGTGTATGATTCATCGATATTAGATGAAAGATATGTCGGTATGGCAGATGTAGTGATTGTGGATGCGCCATGTTCGGGGCTTGGAGTAATAGGAAGAAAATCAGATATCAAATACCGCCTCAAAAAGGAAGATATAAAGGCATTATCAGAAATATCAAAAAGTATTTTAAGATGTGCAGCTACATATCTTAAAACAGGAGGATATCTGATATTTAGTACATGTACCCTGACAAAAGAAGAAAATGAGGATAACAGGCAGTGGATGATGGATAACTTCCCTTTAAAGCCGGTGGATATAAGGATGGATTTATCCGATGAGCTATTAAAGTATTCAGATAATCCCAAAACAGCCAAAGATGGTTATCTAAGCCTTTTAATTACAGAACAAACAGATGGTTTTTTCATTTCCAAGTTTCAGAAAATGTAAGGCTGTGTGTATTATGTTACACAGTGCATTGGAGTTGATGAAAAGGTTTGACAGGTAAAAAAGAATATTTAGATAGAAAATAATATATAGGATGTATAAGGAAATGAGTAAGATACCAAAAGAGGATATAATACTGTATTCGTTAGAAGATTTAAAAGAGTATTTTATTAATATTGGAGAAAAGCCGTTTCGTGCAAAACAGGTATATGAATGGCTTCATGTTAAACTGGCTGACAGTTTTGATGAAATGAGCAATATTTCTGATAAACTGAAAAAGAAGCTTGATGAAAGTTTTTTGATTGAGAGACTGGAAGTGGCGAAAGTATTAACTTCAAAAATTGACGGAACACAAAAATATCTTTTGAAGCTCAGAGACGGAAATGTTGTTGAGAGTGTGCTGATGAGATACAAACATGGAAATTCAGTGTGCATTTCTACACAGGTAGGTTGTCGCATGGGATGCAGGTTCTGTGCATCAACGCTCGATGGGCTTGTCAGAAACTTAACAGCATCCGAGATGTTAAAAGAAATTTATACCATACAAAAGTGTACAAATGAGAGAGTTTCTAACATTGTCCTGATGGGAAGCGGAGAACCGATGGATAATTTTGATAATGTGATATTGTTTTTAAATAAGATAACTGATGAAAATGGCTTGCATATTAGCCAAAGAAATATTACAATATCAACATGCGGTCTGGTCGACAATATGAAAAAATTTGCTGATATGGGATTTCAAGTGACACTTGCCCTGTCACTTCATGCTTCTGATGATGAAACGAGAAAAGAGTTGATGCCTATTGCAAAGAGATATACAATAGACCAGGAATTAGAAGCGTGCCGGTATTATTTTGAAAAGACTAAAAGGCGGATTACATTTGAGTATAGCTTGGTTGCCGGAGTTAATGATAATATTGCTGAAGCAAGGAAACTGGCAGAACGTATCAAGGGCATGAACTGTCACGTTAACCTTATTCCGGTGAATCCCATAAAGGAAAGAAATTACAGAAAGTCATCAGCAGCAAGTATAGCAGAATTTAAAAATTATCTTGAAAAAAAAGGAATAAATGTTACTATAAGAAGGGAAATGGGTTCTGATATACAGGGAGCCTGCGGACAGCTCCGCAAAAGCTTCATAGAGGATGAGACTTAAACATTGGTTGCTGTTACTATTCATAGGTGTCGGTGGAATAGTAATGACTACCGGGCATTACATATTTTACAAGGAGGTACCATCTTGAAAGCATATGGAAAAACAGATATAGGTGCTAAGAGAAATACTAATCAGGATTATGTTTTTTGCTCGATGCAGCCTGTAGGCAGTCTACCCAATCTTTTCATTGTCGCGGATGGAATGGGAGGACATAAGGCAGGAGACTTAGCTTCAAGGTATACTGTCGAAACGTTTTTGGAGATAGTCAGAAATTCTAAAGAGAATAATCCGATTACGGTTATTGAGCAGGCAGTGCGGGAAGCCAATACTGCACTGATAAAAAAAGCGAAAGAAAGTATTGATTATGATGGAATGGGTACGACACTAGTCGTTTCAACCATTGTAGAGAAAGAGCTGTATATCGCAAATGTAGGTGACAGCAGATTATATCTTGTCAACAATGAAATACAGCAGATAACAAGAGATCACTCTCTTGTGGAGGAAATGATTAATCTTGGAGAGATTGACAGAAAAAATGCAAGAACACATGAAAAGAAGAATATTATCACAAGGGCAATAGGCGTTGACACAGAGATTGAAGCAGATTTTTTTGAGGTTGACTATGAGCCGGGAGATATCATTATGATGTGTTCGGATGGTCTTTCCAACATGATAGATGATGATGATATGAAAGATATCATTAATCAGGGAAATGAACTGTCAGATATAGCACAGAGTCTTATTGACACAGCAAATAGAAACGGTGGTAAGGATAATATATCAGTTATTCTGGTACAGCCGGATTATGACGAGGTGAAAACATGTTAAGAAAAGGTATGTTTATCAGTGACCGTTATGAGGTTATTGACAAAATTGGTTCAGGCGGAATGTCTGACGTTTATAAATCAAAAGATCACAAGCTTAACAGATTTGTGGCTCTTAAGGTTCTTAAACCGGAGTTTAGTGAGGACAAAAATTTTGTTACCAAATTTAAGGTTGAGGCGCAGTCCGCAGCAGGTCTTTCTCATCCGAATATTGTCAATGTATTTGATGTAGGTGAGGACAAAGGTGTTCACTATATTGTGATGGAATTGATAGAAGGAATCACACTCAAAAAATATATTGAGAGAAAAGGAAAGCTGCCTGTGAAAGAAGCGGTCAGTATTTTGATACAGGTTTCACAAGGTATCGAAGCTGCACATAACAACCATATTATCCACAGGGATATTAAGCCCCAGAATATTATTATATCGAAGGAAGGTAAGGTAAAAGTGACAGACTTCGGTATAGCAAGAGCGGCATCAGCGAATACAATCAGTTCTAATGCAATGGGCTCAGTACATTACATTTCTCCTGAACAGGCAAAGGGAGGTTTCATAGATGAAAAGAGTGATATCTATTCACTTGGAATTACTCTTTATGAGATGCTGACAGGAAATGTTCCTTTTGATGGAGATTCAACTGTATCAATTGCATTGCAGCATGTACAAAACGAGATGCCTTCTCCAAAAGCATATGTGCTGGATTTACCGATAAGTGTTGAGAAAATAATAGAAAAATGTACACAGAAAAAGTCAGATAGAAGGTATCTGAAAGTATCATCGCTGATTACTGATTTGAAACATGCACTTGTTGCACCGGATGAGGATTTTGTCAAGATAGTAACAGGTGTAGACGAGACAGCAGCAACAAAAATGATTTCAAATGAAGAGGTTTCTATTATCAGAAAAGAATCAGGATTTGAAAAGCAGCCTATTATTGATAAAGATAATGAAATAGTAGAGGAAGACGATGATGATATAGAAGACGACCTTGAATATTATGGAGAGAATGATAATCCTAAACTTGACAAGGTAATGGCGATAGGTGGTATCGTCATGGCAGTTGTTATTTTAATAGTGGTAGCATTTGTTGTTATCACATTTGCAGGAAAAGGATGTTCAGGAAACAAAAGGGGCAGTAATGTATTAGAAGATGAAACCTTAGATGCCAACCATACAAAAGTTCCTGAACTCGAAGGACTTTCTCAGCAGGATGCTATCCAGAAATTAAAGGAGGCAACTTTAGGTTACAAGATTGAGCAGGAATATGATAATAAAGTTGAAGAGGGATACGTTATCAGTGCATCAAGAGATGCAGGAGAGGTTGTTGAGAAAAATACAACAATCACACTTGTGATAAGTCTTGGTGGAGAGTCGTTTGATATTCCGGAGGTAGTAGGAAAGAAGAAGGAAGAGGCAAAAGAGATATTAAAGAAACTTGGACTTAAGGTTGAGTTTAAATATGAGGCGAATGACACGGTGGATATAGATGAAGTAATGAGAACAGATCCGGAGCCGCCTACACAGTTAAAATATGGTGATACGATTACTCTTTACATCAGTTCAGGTACAGATGCAGCATTTGTGACAGTTCCAAAATTGACCAATCTTTCTCAAGATGCGGCAAAGGCAACACTTGAAAGCCAGAATCTGAAACTTGGGGATGTTACGGAAGAATATAGTGATACTGTAGAAAAAGGTAAGGTATGCTCTCAATCTGTTGAGGCAGGAGATAAGACAACAGCAGGTACTTCAATTGATGTTGTAATCAGTAAAGGTCCTGAAGATAAGGCTCAAGTTCCGTATATTGTGGGAATGACAGAAAATGAGGCAAAACAGGCAATTGAAGATGCCGGATTAACACTTGGAAGTATTGCAACAGAGCATAGCGAAACAGTTTCTAAAGGACATGTCATCAGACAGAATACATCAGCAGGTGAAAAAGTTACAAAAGGCTCAAAACTTGACTTTACAATCAGCAGTGGACCGCAGGAGACCACAACACCGGAAGAGACTACAACAAAGCAGCAGGAAACAACATCAAAGCAACAGGAGACAACAACAAAGCAGTCAACAAAGAGAAGTGTGTCAGTAAGTGTTAAAAAATCAGATTATAATGATGTGGCAGCATTAGCAGAAAATCCACAGGGCACAGTTTTTGTCTCAATCAAAATAGATGGAGAAACAGTAGCATCTTCATCAATTGGTCCATACAGTGAAATGGCAGAGCGTTATGATGCAGTGTTTACATTTGAGGATGAAGATGGAAAGTATCCACCGGGAACAGAGGCAGAAGTCATCATTTATGTAGGAGATGTGAATTTATACAGAGGAACATCTACTGTTAAATAAAAATATTTCTTTTATACAAATATGAATTGGAAAGTATGAAAGTGATGAAGAATTATCCTCATATGGAGGTATGAATGCAGGGTAAAATTATAAAAGGAATAGCAGGATTCTACTATGTACATGTGGTACATAGTGGAATCTATGAATGTAAGGCAAAAGGTATATTCAGAAATAAAAATGTAAAACCTCTTGTCGGAGATAATGTAAATATAGAAGTCCTTGATGAAAGAAATAAACTGGGTAATATCACAGACATCAAAACAAGGACGAATGAGCTTATCAGACCGGCTGTAGCAAATATCAGTCAGGCGATGGTTGTCTTTGCAATAGCAAAACCCATGCCAAATCTGAATCTGCTTGACAGATTTCTTGTTATGATGGAGAAAAATGATATTGAAACGATCATTTGTTTTAACAAGGTAGATCTTGTCAGTGAAGAAGAAATGATAAAATTGCGTGATATCTATGTAAAAGCCGGCTATCAGGTGATGTTTACATCTGCGAATGCAGGTACAGGCGTTGAGGAAGTAAGGCGGATGCTTGAGGGAAAAACGACAGCATTTGCAGGACCATCAGGTGTAGGAAAATCATCACTTTTAAATGTACTCATGCCAGAGGCAAATTCAAGAACAGGTGAGATTAGTGAAAAGATACAGCGTGGAAAACACACGACAAGACATACGGAGATATTTCATCTCTGTGAAGATACGTATATTATGGATACACCCGGTTTTAGTTCGCTGTATGTAAATGATTTTGAAAAAGAAGATTTACAGCATTTTTTTAGGGAATTTGACAATTATTTCGGACAGTGCCGGTTTGTATTGTGTGCACATGAAAATGAACCTGACTGTGCAGTGAAGGAAGCTGTAGAAAATGGTCAAATCAGCAGATTGAGATATGAAAATTATCTTTTGCTATATAATGAAATGAAAGACAAAAAGAAGTATTGATAATATAAACAAAAATATGCAGTCAGGCATAAGTTTGAAAAAACTTTGTTTGATGATTGTAGTGATGTATATGAACGATAATAAAAATAAAAGTGAGTGGTAAAAAAGTATGGACAGTAAAAGAGTGATTAAGCTGGCACCTTCGATTTTGTCGGCAGATTTTAGTATACTCGGAGAAGAAGTGCGTGCAGTTGACGAGGCAGGAGCAGATTATATTCATATAGATGTTATGGATGGGATATTTGTTCCAAGTATCTCCTTTGGCATTCCTGTGATATCATCGATAAGGAAGACAACTGACAAGATATTTGATGTACATTTAATGATAGATGAACCAGTAAGATATATCAAGGAATTTGCACAGGCAGGGGCTGATATTATTTCTGTACATGTAGAGAGCTGCAGACATCTTAACAGAACGATTCAGACAATAAAAGAATATGGCAAAAAAGCAGGAGTTGTGCTTAATCCGTCAACATCTTTGAGTGCAGTTGAATATGTGCTTGAATATGTCGATATGATATTGTTGATGAGTGTTAATCCCGGCTTTGGAGGACAGAAATATATTCCCAATACGACAGGTAAGATAAGAGAACTAAGGAAAATTATTGATGAGAGAAATCTTGATGTGAAAATAGAGGTTGATGGAGGCATTAATCTTGAAAATGCAAGAGAAATCATAGATGCTGGAGCAGATATTCTTGTCGCGGGTTCAGCAGTTTTTAACGGTGATAAGAAAAAACATATAAATGAGTTTAAGAGGGTATTTGAAAATGAATAATACACTTATTATCACAGGCGGAACTATCAATATTGAATTTGCAAAAAAATACTTGAATGAAAATGAATTTACGAAAATAATAGCAGTAGATGGAGGACTTCACGCAGCAGACAAGTTAGCAGTTATTCCTGACTATATAGTTGGAGATTTTGATACAGTAAGTCCTCTTTTACTTTACAAATATGAAAACATGGAAAATGTTGAAATTATTAGATACAGGCCGGAGAAAGATTTTACAGACACATATATTGCAATGCAGAAGGCGATAGAAGAGAATAGCTTCAGTATCCATATCTTAGGAGGCATGGGAGGCAGGTTTGACCATACTCTTGCCAATATACAGTTGTTGCAGTATGCTTTACATAAGGGAATAGAGGCAGTGCTTGTCAGTCCGAAAAACAGAGTACGACTGTTAGGGGACAAGCGTAGAAGTATTATTTTGCGAAGAGAAGAAACTCCTTATAAATATATCTCTTTGGTTCCTATATCAGAAAGTGTGAAATCAGTAACAACTACCGGGATGAAATATAATGTTAAAAATTTTGATTTTTATATTGATAAAAATATAAGCATGGGTGTGAGTAATGAGTTGAAAAATGATGAGGCAGAGATTCATATTGCATCAGGCGAACTTCTGCTTATTGAATCAAATGATTAAAGTGCAAAAATTTGTAATCAAAAACAGACTTTCATTTTATGATTTTTATAAAATGAAAGTCTGTTTTTTGTAAATCTTTTTATATATGGAGTTTAAACATTAAACCTAAACAATATAACATCGCCATCTTTAACGACATATTCTTTTCCTTCCAATCTTACAAGACCTTTGTCCTTTGCAGCTGAATACGAACCGCAGTCGAGTAAATCCTGATAATTGACAACTTCAGCACGGATAAAACCACGTTCAAAGTCACTATGTATTTTGCCGGCAGCTCCCGGAGCTTTTGTTCCGTTTTTGATGGTCCATGCTCTTGTCTCCTGTTTTCCGGAAGTTAAATAACTTATCAAACCGAGAAGTTTGTAGCTTGCTTTTATCAGTTTATCAAGTCCGGATTCTGAGAGTCCGAGTTCTTCTAAAAACATTGCTTTATCGTCATCGTCAAGCTCTGAAATCTCCTGTTCTATCTGGGCAGAGATGACAAATACTTCAAACCCTTCTTTAGAAGCAAATTCACGCACTTCTCTGACATGTTCATTCGAAGCACCATCATCTGCAAGATCAGATTCTGCAACATTTGCAGCAAATATGACAGGTTTATAAGTGAGAAGATTATAAGAGTTTAAAAGTTCTAGCTCATCTTCATCAGCAGGTTCAAAACTCTTTGCAAGGCGACCTTCCTCAAGGTGTGTTTTGATTTTGTTTAAAAGTTCTAGTTCTTTTGCAAGAGCTTTATCATTTCTGGCTCCTTTAGAGGTCTTTGCAATTCTTCGTTCCAAAATTTCGATATCTGAAAAGATAAGTTCAAAATTAATTGTTTCTATGTCACGCATTGGATTCACATTACCATCAACATGTATCACATTTGTATCTTCGAAACATCTGACAACATGAACGATAGCGTCAACCTCA
The DNA here is from genome assembly GCA_902786365.1 of uncultured Lachnospiraceae bacterium. Classification (GTDB taxonomy): domain Bacteria; phylum Bacillota; class Clostridia; order Lachnospirales; family Lachnospiraceae; genus Bovifimicola. The sequence continues at coordinate 87,329 of CADACD010000003.1, forward strand.
CGTATATTTGATAAAAACTGGTTTCCTAGTCCTTCGCCTTTTGAGGCACCTTTTACAAGACCGGCGATATCTACGAATTCAATTACTGCTGGTGTTATCTTGTCTGAATCATATAATGCTGCAAGTTTATCAAGTCTTTCATCCGGTACGGCAACAACACCTACATTGGGATCTATTGTACAAAACGGATAATTCGCTGACTCTGCCCCTGCTTTTGTAAGAGAGTTAAAAAGAGTGCTTTTTCCGACATTTGGAAGCCCGACAATACCTAATTTCATTTTTAATACCAAACCTTTCTGTAATTAAAATAACCTGAAATCTGGTTATCATAATGTGTTACTTTTTCATGTCTGCTTTTGGAATTACCAAAAACAAGAATAGTAATATTATAACATAACTTGGATAAAACACAAGAAGATTAGGCATTGTATTAATTATAAAAATATGATAGGATGTTAATAATTTGTATCAGGTTTTATGGATACATTTAGAAGGTACAAATATTTAAAATCAGTTTGATTCTGCTCTGTGCCGCATGCAGAATCAACGTAAACAGTAATAAAAGGTAAACAAAATCATAGAAAAGAGGCGGCGCAGAAATGAGGAGTTATGCTTGCAGATGTCAGTATCAGATTTGTTAATATTGGAGTAGAGATAGAAAATCTTGGGAAAAATATATCCATATTTGGATTTGAGGTAGCCTATTATGGAATTATAATAGCAATTGGAATGATGCTTGCATTATGTCTGGTATTCAGAGAAGCAAAGAGAACGGGCCAGAATGTTGATGATTATTATGATTTGGCAATTGTTGTGATTATTTGTGGAGTAATAGGAGCAAGACTGTATTATGTAATATTTCAGTGGAACGAATATAAGAACAATCTTATTTCTATATTTTATATAAGAAATGGGGGACTGGCAATTTATGGAGGCGTGATTGCAGGCGTATTGTCATGTTATGTCTTTTCGAAAATGAAAAAATTATCTTTTCCACAGATGTTGGACACAGGAGTATTGGGACTTTTAGTGGGACAGATTATCGGAAGATGGGGGAATTTTTTTAACAGAGAAGCCTTTGGAGGATATACAAATAACCTGCTTGCCATGCAGATAAAGCTTGATGAAGTGGGAGGTGTTATTTCTCAAAGTGTGAGAAATCATATAAAAGTGGTAGATGGTATACAATATATACAGGTTCATCCTACTTTTCTGTATGAATCAATATGGAATCTTTTAGTGTTAGCTGTTATTATGTTATATAGGAAAAATAAGAAGTTTCATGGAGAAATTATATGTATATATATGGTGTTATATGGTATAGGAAGGTTTATGATAGAAGGACTTCGGACAGACCAGTTAAAGATACCAGTTCTTAATGTAGCAGTCTCTCAGGTAGTATCAGCTATAATTGTAGCAGCAGGTATCATTATCATAGTATATAACCGTATGAAAAATATTCAAAATAGTGAACAGGTACAATAAATGATTGAATTAATTGAATAGAACTGGTAAAAAAGTTAATCATTTTATCGTTAAAACTAAAAGCAAAATTCTAAGAAAAATATAGATTGTTGTGTTAAATTGTTTAGATACAATATAGTGTAATAAACACAATATTATTGTAGATAGACTGTGATACATGCAGTCTTATTTTTTTGCATAAAAATCAGAGAAGTCATTATCATTTTTGGGGGGAGAAAATATAAAAGTTACATTTTTTTTAACTTTTATAAACTTTGATATTTGTACTTGAAATTTGGTCATTATTGATGTAAAATTGTACCCAAGTGGTAGAAAGTGGCTTTTAGGTGTAACCTAGTGGTATGAAGTGGAGGTGCAATGAGTGTTTACAGGTGAATATCATCACTCAATAGATACAAAGGGACGACTTATTGTACCGGCGAAGCTTAGAGAGAGTTTAGGTGACAAGTTTTTTATTGTAAAAGGTGTGGACAAGTGTCTTAACCTATATACAAATGAAGAGTGGGAGAAATTTGTTGCAAAGCTCAGAAAATTACCTGAAGGTAATGCAAATGCAAGAAAACTTGTTCGTTTTTATCTTTCATCAGCATTTGAAGTGGAAGTAGACAAACAAGGAAGAATACTGATTCCAACGACACACAGGGATTATGCTAAAATTGACAAGGAAGTTGTTCTTAGTGGTGAAGACAACAAAGTAGGAGTCTGGAGCGTAGAAAATTGGGAGGCAATCTCTATTGACGATGAAGAAGCAACAGATATATCTAATGCATTTGCAGATATCTTTGGATAATGAGAATGGAAGTTTACTTTTTTCTAAAGTCGGATATTGGCAACATGGAGGTGAAAAAAGTGGAATTCGAACATAAATCAGTATTATTGAAAGAGACCGTTGATAGTCTGAATGTACACCCGGGTGGAATTTATGTGGATGGAACTCTTGGCGGAGGCGGACATGCATATGAAGTGTGCAAAAGACTAAAAGGTCAGGGAAGACTGATAGGAATTGACCAGGATGATGAAGCGATAAAAGCGGCGTCCAAAAGACTGGAGGAATTTGGTGACATGGTTACAGTTGTTCGAAGTAATTATGTATCAATTGAAGAGATTCTAAAGGATTTGGGTGTTGAAAGGGTTAATGGAATCATGCTTGATCTTGGTGTATCTTCACATCAGTTAGATACATTGAATCGTGGCTTCAGCTATAAGGCAGATGCACCTCTTGATATGAGAATGGATGTCAGAAATGAGCTGACAGCAAGAGATATTGTCAATACTTATGATGAGATGGAACTTTACAGGATTATCAGAGATTATGGTGAGGATCGATTTGCGAAAAATATTGCGAAGCATATCATCAGAGAAAGACAGAAGAAGCCAATCAATACGACAAATGAATTGACAGAGATTATAAAAGCAGCTATACCGGCGAAAGTGCGAATGAATGGCGGGCATCCTGCTAAAAGGACATTTCAGGCCATAAGGATTGAGTTGAATAAGGAATTAGAGGTACTTGATGATTCAATCGACAAAATGATTGATTTACTTGCAGATAAAGGACGACTTAGTATTATTACATTTCATTCGCTTGAAGACCGGATTGTAAAGAACAGATTTAAAAATAATGAAAATCCATGTACATGTCCGGCAGATTTTCCGGTATGTGTATGTGGTAAAAAAACAAAGGGAAAAGTCATCACAAGAAAACCAATCATACCAAAAGAAGAGGAACTTGAGGATAATAGCAGAGCAAAAAGTTCAAAATTGAGAGTATTTGAAAGAGCTGTTTAAGCATCATATCATACAACATTATAATAAAGAGGAGATAGAAGGAGAACAAAAATGGCTGAGAGAACATCATATGAAAAAAACAGAAATCACAACACAAAAATGCATAATGAGTATATTGACGGAAATACAGTAAGAAAAGAAAAGGCATATCAGGTACCACAGCGTACAGAGAGAATATACTATAATAATGAGAGGCTTGAAGGTGTTTCAAGAAGAACATTAAGAAACAGACAGAAAGCACTTCATATGAATGCAGGATATGTTTTGATTCTTGCAGTCTGTAGTGTTATAATGTGTGTGGTATGTGCAAAATATCTTACGCTTAAGGAGGATATTAAGAATAAAAATGCAAAGCTTAATAAGCTTGAAGTAAAGACGGAAGCGTTAAAATCACAGAATGATTATATTGATTATACTATTAACAGTTATAAGGATATCGAATATATCTCAAAGGTGGCAACAGAAGAACTTGGAATGGTTCAGGCAGGAAAAGAACAGATATCATTTTATGACAGCTCAGAGAGTGAGTATATGAAGCAGTACAAAAAAATCCCAACTAACTAAATATATGTCGGGTAGTATGGAGGAATAAAATGAGTAGCAGTTCTAATGAAAATTCAGAAAAGAAAAAGAAGAAAAAGAGAAGAATAAAGTCACTCACAATCAGAATGGAAAGAAAGCTGGCATGGCTATTTATAATAGCCGTGGGAGCTTTGTTTTTATTAGTGGGACGTCTTATCTATATCAACAGACAGAATGGTGCAAAATATGAAGAAATTGTAATGGGTCAGCAGTCATACACAAACAAGGTAATTCCGTATAAACGGGGTGAGATAACGGACAGAAATGGAAATATTCTTGCGACAAGTATCAAAGTGTATAATGTAGTCATTGATCCAAAGATTATTACAAGTGAGCAGGACGGACAATATATTGAGCCTACCATAGAGGCACTTGACAAATGTTTTTCACAGTTATCTGCTGATGAGATAAGAAAGATGATTATTGATAATAATGAGAGCAGATATATTGTTGATGACAGATTAAAAAAACTTACCTATGAAGAAATCGAAGAACTGGAAGAAATGATGGCTGAAGATAATAATATTCAAGGAATCTGGTTTGAAGAAGAGTATAAAAGAGTCTATCCATACAGCTCACTTGCAAGTGCAACAATAGGATTTAGTGCTTCAGGAAATGTTGGTGTGACCGGGATTGAACAATATTATAATGACTATCTCAATGGCACAGATGGAAGAAGCTATGGATATGTAAATGAAGATAATGCGATGGAGGGTGTTGTAAGAGAGGCGACAGACGGATATAACCTTGTGTCTACAATTGATATTAATCTTCAGAAGATTTGTGAAAAATATATTGATAAATGGAAAGAAGAATATAATCCGCAAAGGGTTACTATCATACTTGCAAATCCGAATACAGGAGAAATTCTTGCAATGGCTGACAGTGAGAGTATATTTGATTTAAATAATCCGTATGATTTATCGGGGTACTATACAGAAGAAGAAATAGCTGCAATGTCAGATGAAGAAAAAATGAATAATAACAATAAGATGTGGAGAAACTTCTGTGTCAGTGATACCTATGAAGCGGGTTCTACAATCAAGCCATTTACAGTTGCAGGAGCACTTGAAGATGGAAAAATCACAACAGATATGACATTTTTGTGCGATGGATATGAAATGTATTCAAGACCTATACATTGTCATAAGAGAGCAGGACATGGACTGTTAAATGTGGAGCAGGCTATTATGAATTCATGTAATGATTCATTAATGCAGATATCGAGGTTGGAAGGAATAGAGACATTTTGTAAATACCAGTCACTATTTGGATTTGGAATGAGAAGTGGGATTGATCTTCCCGGTGAAGCAAGTTGTGAAGGACTTTTATACACAGTTGATAATATGACGATGGAGGCTCTTGCGACAAACTCGTTTGGTCAGAATTTTAATGTCAATACGATGCAGATGATAGCCGGATTTTCTGCACTTATCAATGGTGGAAATTATTATAAGCCACATGTTGTCAAGCAAATTGTGAATGAAAAAGGTGGAATTATTCAAAATTTTGACAAACAGCTTATTAAGCAGACAGTGACAAAAGATACATCAGATTTTTTAAGACAAGCATTATACGATACAGTAGTCGCAGGTACAGGTAAGACAGCAGCAGTAGAAGGTTATCAGGTTGGCGGAAAGACAGGTACAGCGCAGCATCTTGATAAGACAGATGACTCATACCTTCTTTCGTTTTTGGGATTCGCCCCATATGACAAGCCACAGGTTGTATGTTATGCAATAGTAGACAGTCCTGATGTGGAAGATGGTGGAAGCAGCTCATATGCATGTAAACTCTTTAGTGCTGTTATGACAGAGGTTCTTCCATATATGAATATTTTCCCGGATACAGAAGCTGGTACTGATGATAATCAGAATCCGGATGGACAGAATACAGATAATATACAAAATTCAGATGCTCAAAATATAGATAATTCAGATGCCCAGAATAGCACAGACAATCAGGATAGTACGGATGCTTCTGATAACAGTAATGAAAATGGTGATAACTCGGATGAGGGTGCAACAGGTAGTACATACAGTCCTAGCGAAGATGAGAATTACGAACCGGAAAATCCAGCGATTGACCAGGAAGATATCGAGAAAATAATTGGTTTGGAGGGCGGTGCAAATAGTGATTGAGGCAGTGAAGACAATGATACCGTGACAGGCGAGGACGGTAATGAGAATGACAGTACTAATTAGAACAAAATTGAAATGATGTCTCAGATACTAATCGAGGAATATGCATAAAGAAATGTGTAATATCTTGAAAGCAACGACAATACAATAAGAATAAAAGATAATAAGGACATAGATAATAGGATGGATGGGCTTAATTCCATGCAGAAGAAACGCCTCGTGCTGTATGTCTTGATGTTTCTTCTTATCATTGTATATGTAACGATACATTTGGTGTATATCATGATATTTGATTCAGACAGATATGCCAAGGCTATAAAAGATTTGCACGAGAGAGAAAGAGAGATAAAAGCGCCAAGAGGTGAAATTGTTGACAGAAATGGTAAAGTGATAGCAACCAATAAAACAGTATGTACCATTTCTGTCATTCACAGTCAGATAGAAGATGAAGAGAAAGTCATAGAATTTCTTGCAGATGAGCTGGGACTTGACAAAGAAACAGTGAGTAAAAAAGTAAAAAAAGTAAGTGTGAGAGAAAAAATAAAATCAAACGTAGAAAAAGATGTTGGTGATAAGATAAGAAACTATCATCTTGCAGGGGTAAAGGTTGACGAAGACTACAAAAGATATTATCCATATGACAGTCTTGCCTCAAAGGTTTTGGGATTTACCGGAGCTGATAATCAGGGAATAGTGGGGCTTGAAACACAATATGATGAATATCTTACCGGAACTACGGGAAAGATACTTACCAAAACAGATGCGAAGGGACTTGAACTTGATGGAATGGCAGAATTAAGAGAAGAGGGAATAGCCGGAAATACGCTTCATACAAGTCTGGATATCAATATACAGAAATATGCCGAACAGGCAGCACTTAAGGCACTCAAGGAAAAAGAAGCAGACCACGTATCTATTATAGTGATGAATCCGAATAATGGAGAAATCTATGCGATGGTAAATGTACCGGAATATAATCTCAACGAACCATTTACATTAAGTTATGAAACAGATATACAAAAAGGAACTGATGAGTACCAGAATTCTTTAAATAAAATGTGGAGAAATCCTTGCATTAATGATACTTATGAACCGGGTTCAACATTTAAAATGGTGACGGCAACAGCAGCACTCGAAGAAAATGTTGTCAATGTCAATTCTACATTTAACTGTCCGGGATTTAAGATTGTTGAAGACAGAAGGATAAGATGCCATAAAACCACCGGACATGGGGCAGAAACTTTTGTGACGGCAACACAGAATTCATGCAATCCTGCTTTTATCGAGATAGGAATGAGAGTGGGAGTGGAAAAATTCTATTCTTACATGAATAAATTAGGATTGATGAACAAGACCGGAGTTGATTTGCCGGGAGAGGCAGGAACAATCATTCATAAAATTGAAAATGTTGGTCAGGTAGAGCTGGCAACAATGTCGTTTGGCCAGTCCTTTCAGATTACTCCATTACAGCTTTTAAGAGCGGCCTCTGCCATTATCAATGGAGGTACTTTGATAACACCGCATTTTGGTGTCAGTGCCTCAGATGAAAACGGAGAAGTGGTAAAAACATTTGAGTATCCGGTAATTGAAGGTGCAGTATCAAAAGAAACAAGCGAGACAATGAAAATGGTCTTAGAGAGTGTGGTAGCTGAGGGGGGCGGCAAGTATGGACAGGTGGAAGGATACCGCATAGGTGGAAAAACAGCAACATCACAAAAGCTTCCGAGAAGTGCGCACAAGTATATAGGTTCATTTATAGGATTTGCACCGGCAGATAATCCACAGGTGATTGCGATGTGTATCATAGATGAACCGACAGGCGTCTATTATGGAGGGACAATAGCAGCTCCGGTGATTAGTGAACTGTACGAAAATATACTGCCATACCTGCTTGATGACTGAAACATGGCATGAGTTACAGATAAGGAATACCTATGGATGACTGTGAAGAACAGTAAAATAGGGTAAAAAATTGTTGATTATTACAGGGAATAATATTATACTATAGTTTGATTTGGGGTATGAATAGATGCAGACAAGGATGATTTTATCTGTTTTAATTTCTTTTGGAATCAGTGTAATTTTATGTCCGATTATCATTCCGTTTTTAAAGAGATTAAAATTTGGTCAGAATATAAGGGAAGAAGGACCGAAAGGACATTTAAAGAAAATGGGTACACCTACAATGGGAGGACTCATTATTATCGTATCAATTGTTATCACATCGCTGATTTATTTGAGACAGAGTAGCCGTATAATACCGATATTATTTACGACGCTAGGATTTGGGATGATTGGATTTCTTGATGATTATATCAAAATTGTTATGAAGAGGTCTATGGGGCTTAGTCCGATAAAGAAAATGGCATTGCAGATAGTAGTGACAGCAGTATTTGCGCACTATTTTGTGAATGGTGCAGATGTCGGAGCGGATATGCTGATTCCGTTTACAGGCGGGTTTGAAGAAGGAATATATCTGAATATCGGAATATATTTTATCCCTCTTATGTTTTTGGCGGTTCTAGGGACTGTCAATGGAGCAAATTTCACAGATGGTTTAGACGGTCTTGTGACGGGTGTTACCATTATTATTGCAGTATTTTTCACGATGGTTTCATATATGACAGGTGGAGAGATAGAGATTATTTCAGGGGCGGTTGCAGGCAGCCTGCTTGGATTCTTACTATTTAATGTTTATCCGGCGAGGGTGTTTATGGGAGATACAGGTTCACTGGCACTTGGAGGATTTGTTGTATCCACAGCATATATGTTGAGACTTGAACTTTTTATAGTTATCATAGCATTTATATATCTGATAGAAGTAATTTCAGTGATTTTACAGGTAACATATTATAAAATAACAAACGGAAAGAGAATTTTTAAGATGGCACCACTTCACCATCATTTTGAATTATGTGGATGGTCAGAGACAAGAGTTGTGACTGTGTTCACAGCAGTGACAGCGGTAATGTGTTTAATGGCATATCTTGCATTATAAACATACAATTTTATTTTGAAAGGAAATACTAAAATGGCAGATAAGAGATATTTAGTAGCAGGTACCGGAATAAGCGGAATAGGAGCAGCAAATCTTCTTTTGAAAATGGGAGAAAAAATCACACTTTATGATGGAAACGATAAATTAAAAAAAGAAGAGATTATTGCAAAACTAGATGACTCAATTGATGAAAATGTTATCAAAAATAATGTTAAAGTTGAACTTGGAGAATTAACTCACCAGATTCTAGATGAAACAGAAATCATGGTATTAAGTCCAGGAATCGCCATTGATGCCCCTTTTGTTAATCAGGTAAGAGACTATGGCATCACGATATGGGGAGAGATAGAGCTTGCGTACAGATATTCTAAAGGAAGGGTAATAGGGATTACCGGTACCAACGGAAAGACGACAACAACAGCGTTGACAGGTGAAATAATGAAAAATTATTTTAAAAAGACATTTGTTGTCGGAAATATAGGAATCCCATATACTAGTATTGCAGCCGATACAGATGATGATACGGTGACAGTTGCAGAAATCAGCAGTTTCCAGTTAGAGACAATAGATACATTTCATCCTACAGTTACTGCAGTACTCAATATCACACCGGATCATTTAAACAGACATTATACGATGGAGAATTATACAGATGTCAAGATGAGTATCACGAAAAATCAGTTAGAAAACGAAGCATGTGTGTTAAACTATGAAGATGAAAGATTAAGAAACGAAGCAGAAAAACTAAAAAATAAAGTGGTATTTTTCAGCAGCAAAACTTTTCTGGATAATGGAGTCTGTTTGGATAATGATACGATAGTATATCGGGAAAATAAAGAGCAGACAGTCATTTGTAAGGTTGATGAGATGAATCTTGTCGGAATACATAATGTCGAAAATGTCATGGCTGCCACTGCGATTGCGATACAGATGGAAGTTCCGGTTGATATTATAAGACAGACAATTAAAGAATTTAAAGCGGTTGAACATAGAATTGAATTTGTGGTTACAAAAAATGGTGTGACATATTATAATGATTCTAAGGGAACAAATACAGATGCATCCATCAAGGCGATTGATGCGATGACAAAACCAACTGTATTGATAGCAGGAGGTTATGACAAGGGTTCTGAATATGATGAGTGGATTGATAGTTTTAGGGGAAAAATCAAAAATCTTGTATTATTGGGGGCTACAAAGTCAAAGATTGCCGATACGGCAGAAAAACATGGATATCATGATTATGTATTTGCTGATACTCTTTTAGAAGCGGTAAAGAAATCTGCAGAGCTTGCAAGTGAAGGAGAGGTAGTTTTATTATCTCCGGCATGTGCAAGCTGGGATATGTTTAAAAGTTATGAGGAAAGAGGCAGGTTATTTAAGGAATATGTAAATAATCTTTAAGATATGCTGCATGGCATTTTGTAAGGAGAGATTAACTTGGATAAGAATAATAAAACAGGATATAATGCAAAGTTTAGCAGTAACAGAAGTGGTTCGTATAGCAGTACAAATGGAAGAAGTGCATATAATACCGGAATAAATAGAACTGTCCCCAGAATTGCAGATAGAGATGATAAAAGAAGACAGAGTATAAGAAATACAGGTTATATTAGCAAAGTGGGAGAGACAAAACAGAATACCTCAAGAAATATCAGTATTAAAACAGATAATGATACGGCTCCGGGTTCGGAACAGCCGGTGAGGACTGTGAGGAGAAGAAGCAGTAATATCTATGTCAATGATGGTTCTAATTATGATCAAAGCAGTACAAATGATAAAAAAGGATATTCCAACGAATCAGATAAAAATAAGCTGAAGTTTTATTCAAAAGGCATGTACTTTGATTACAGTCTGCTTTTCATTACAATTTTTATGATATGTTTTGGGCTTGTAGTTTTGTATAGCGCAAGTGCATATGAAGGCTATATGCATCATAATGGAAATTCGAGATTTTTCCTTAATGGTCAGCTTATTGCGGTTGGTTTCGGCATTGTTATCACAGCAGTGATGGTATATATAATTGATTATAACTGGTTTAAATTGAAAGCTGTTGCGTTGCTGGTATATGGTGGGTCTGTAATTCTTAGTCTTGCGGTACTTTCTCCATTAGGAGTAGATGCAAACGGAGCCAAAAGATGGGTAAAAATTGGAATGTCAATACAGGTGTGTGAGGTTATGAAAATAGGTATGATTATTTTCATGGCATACTATGTTGAAAAATATGCAAGAAACCTAAAGAAATGCAATGTGTTTATTATAGGTGTCATTTTTGTTGTAATTCCCGGAGGAATTATCGCTGGTATCACATCAGATTTGAGTTCGGCGATAGTAATTATGGCAATCGGTGTGGTGATGCTTTTTATTGCCAGCCCGAAATTATCGCATTTTATCATACTTGGTATACTTGGAATTGTGGGAGTGCTGGGTGCCATCATCGCACAGCCTTATCGATTAGACAGAGTGAGGGCATGGCTGCATCCGGAGAAGTATGATGGAGGATATCAGATTTTGCAGTCACTTTATTCACTTGGTTCCGGAGGAATATTCGGAAAGGGACTCGGAAAAGGAATACAAAAACTCGGATATGTTCCGGAAGCACAGAATGATATGATATTTACCGTTATCTGTGAAGAACTTGGTGTTATTGGTGGTATTGCAGTTATTCTTATGTTCATATTTATGATATGGCGTTTTATGGTGATTGCAGAAAATGCAAATGATTTGTTTGGTTCCATGCTTGTGATAGGAGTGATGACACATATTTCAGTGCAAACAATCATCAATATTGCTGTTGTTACGAATTCCATGCCGAATACAGGTGTGACACTTCCGTTTATGAGTTATGGAGGTTCCTCTATTCTCTGTCTTATGTTTGAGATTGGTCTGGTGTTGTCGGTTTCAAAGAGGATAAGTGATAAGTCGTCACAATCGCTGGTGCAGTAACGGTGTCATTTGAATATGAGAGGAAAAAATATGATTTCAAATTCAGGAAAAACAAAAATAAAGGTGCTTCTTATTTTAGTGGCAGTATTTATCATAGCAGGAATGATTTTTTTGCTACAAAGAATTGATGATGATGATATTGTAGTCGTAGGAAATCAAAAATATACAAAAGAAGAAATGATAGATTTTATTTTCGATTCAAAATGGGATAAAAATCCGTATGTTCTTTATATCAAAACAAGAAGAGGAAAGACAAAACAGATTCCTTTTGTTGATAAGTATGATGTGAATATTACAGGATTTAACAATGTTACCATTACGGTCTATGAGAAAAAAATCATAGGTTATGTCAATTATATGGGAAATAATATGTATTTTGACAAAGATGGAACTGTTGTTGAAAGTTCAACAGAAATTATTGAAGGAATACCGCCTGTCACAGGGCTTGAATTTGAAAATATCATTCTTGGTAAAAAGCTGCCTGTAGAGGATGAACAGATATTCTCGCTCATACTTGATACTACGCAGGCATTATCAAAATATGAGGTTTTTGCAGATAAAATCTATATTTCCAAAGATAAAGAAGTGACTTTGTACCTGGACAACATACAGGCACAACTTGGCGGCGGGGAGGATATGGATGACAAGATAAGAACCGTTTCGGATATTCTTCCAAATCTTGCAGGATTAAAGGGTGTATTGGATATCAAAGAGTATAGTGAAAGTAAAAACGGATACACATTTAAAAAAGATATGGATAACTAGGAGAGTAAAGTCATATTGCGTAAAAAACGACAAATAAAATGGTGTATTCAGTAAAAATTGCAAAAGATTAAAAAAATTTAAAAAAAATTTGAAATAAATATTGATTATTTTCTTAATTAATTATATTATAAAATAAGGTGTTTTATTTAACTCAGTATAATAAAATGCATTATGCAATGAGAAGAATAAATAGAAATTAATAAAAGGAGGACAAACCCTTGTTAGAGATTATGACAAATGAGGCAGAGGCAGCAGCTAAGATTATTGTGGTAGGTGTAGGTGGAGCCGGAAACAATGCCGTTAACAGAATGATAGATGAGAGTATAGGTGGCGTTGAATTTATTGGAATTAATACAGATAAGCAGGCACTTGCAGATTGTAAAGCTCCTACGGTACTTCAGGTAGGCGAAAAACTCACAAAAGGACTTGGATGCGGAGCTGTTCCTGAGATTGGAGAGAAAGCAGCTGAAGAAAATATTGATGATATTGCAGAAGCTATTTCAGGTGCAGATATGGTATTTGTCACATGTGGTATGGGTGGCGGAACAGGAACCGGTGCAGCTCCTGTTGTTGCAAGAATTGCCAAAGAGCAGGGAATACTTACTGTAGGTGTTGTGACAAAGCCTTTCAGATTTGAGGCAAGAGCGAGAATGAACAATGCACTTGGCGGTATTGAAAAGTTAAAACAGAATGTGGATACATTGATTGTGATACCAAATGATAAACTTTTGGAGATAGTTGACAGAAGAACAACAATTCCGGAAGCATTGAAAAAAGCGGATGAAGTATTACAGCAGGCTGTACAGGGAATTACAGATTTGATTAATGTTCCGGCATTGATTAATCTTGACTTTGCAGATGTCCAGACAGTTATGAAGGACAAGGGTGTTGCTCATATCGGTATTGGTGTATCAAAGGGTGAAGACAAAGCAATTGAAGCAGTTCAGACAGCTGTAGCTTCTCCACTTCTTGAGACAACTATCCAGGGTGCTACACATGTGATTATTAATATCTCAGGAGACATCAGTCTTGCAGATGCGAATGATGCAGCAAGCTATGTGGAGGAACTGACAGGTGAAGATATTGAGGTAATCTTCGGTGCAAGATATGATGATACATACCCAGACGAGTGTACAGTAACAGTTATCGCTACAGGGCTTGATGACGAGACAACAAAGAACCCGGCGTTTAATGCTGCAGCAAAGAGTACAGGTGTAAAACCATTGGTAAAACCGGTAAACAGACCAAATAAAGATTTAAGACCGTTTGCAAGTTCAAACCAGAGAACTGTGCAACAGTCATCACAGAGAACATCTTCATATACAAGACCGGTTGCATCACCACGAAACATCGATGAGAGACCGATTAATGTTCCGGAGTTTCTTAAGAAAAACAGAAATGAAAATTAGTAAGGAAAGCTGAATGAAGCTTATCGTATATCAAATATTAATCAAAGCAACAGTATGCTAAGTTATACTGTTGCTTTTTTTTGTTTATTAGGAAATTTTTGTCAGATTTTAGCATAAAGTTTTAATAGATGGCAGACAGAAAACGACAGACAATGCATAATGTTTATTATATAATGCGTATTGCCGAAACGGGGAGGGACAAATGAATGGTGAAAGCTATGTTATATATGTAGATGTGTTTTTTTTGATTAATTTTATCATGGATTATATTGTGATAAAACTGACATCAATGGTGATGAGACAAAAGTGCAGGCGTATAAGGATATGTTCTGCTGCCATGTTTGGAGCAATGTACAGTGTCGTGATTCTAAAGCCACTTTCCAACCACTTATCAGGTCTGACACTGATTAGTATATTCATTGCATTAATTATGATATTCATTGCATTTGGCTATCAGGATCTGACTACATATTTAAAGAATGTAATATTTTTGACAATTGTATCTTTTTTGTTTAGCGGGGTGATGAACTATATTTATTACTCGACACAGATGGGTTCCATCATCAATGAGACGATTCATGGAACATCTAATAAAAGTATGAATGCCAGAAAATTTGTTACCGTAACGGTGATAGCATATTTTATTATGGTGTTTGTTACAAGATTTGTGACAGCACATAAAAAAGATATGAACCTGATTTTTGATGTGATGTTAAGTTATAATGGTAAATCAGTAGTTGCAAGGGCTCTTTTGGATACAGGGAATAGTCTGACAGAACCTTTAAGCGGAGAGATGGTACATATCGCAGAGTATAAAATTATAAAACCCATGTTGGAAGGAGATGAAAGAGCAGAAGGAAATATCTATGTGATACCATTTCATTCAGTAGGGGAGGAAAATGGTATGATGTATGGTTTGAGAATAGACGAAATGGTGGTTGTGGTTGATGGAACACCAAAGTTTGTTCCTAAACCGGTTATTGCGGTGTATCATGGACAATTGTCAAAATCAGAGAAATATTCTATGATACTGAACAGGGATACACTAGAGGGAGTTTAAAACAGAGAGTATAAATAGTTTGACAGAGGTGTAAAATATGTTAATAAAGGTTTCTGTTCCGAACAGAATGCAGTTTAAGGTGATTCCAAATATTAAAAATATTCTGTTTGGCAAAAAAGGGGAGATTCATTACATAGGCGGAGCAGATATACTTCCGCCGCCGCTTGAGGCAGAAGAAGAGCAGGATATCATATGCAGGCTGAATACAGAGGAGGAGATAGAGGCAAAGAAGATACTCATAGAAAGGAATCTGAGGCTTGTCGTATATATAGCGAAAAAATTTGATAATACGGGAATCGGTGTAGAAGATTTGATATCGATTGGAACAATCGGATTGATAAAGTCAATCAATACATTTGATCCGGAAAAAAATATTAAACTTGCCACATATGCATCAAGGTGTATCGAAAACGAGATATTAATGTATTTGAGAAGAACAAGTAAAACAAAAATGGAAGTTTCGATAGATGAACCACTGAATGTGGACTGGGATGGAAACGAGCTTCTTCTGTCAGATGTATTGGGAACAGAAGAAGATGTGATTTCGAAAAACATCGAAGATGAGGTGGAACGAAAAATTCTCATAAAAGCGGTTTCAAAACTGAATAAAAGGGAAAGGACAATTGTGGAGCTCCGGTTTGGTCTTAATAATGAAAATGGAGAGGAACTCACACAAAAAGAAGTTGCAGACATGCTGGGAATATCCCAGTCATATATATCAAGGCTGGAAAAAAAGATTATTGGAAGGCTGAAAAAAGAAATAGTAAAAAGCTATTAGGGAGCAGGCGTTATATCTGAATGGTAAAAGCTGTTGTAAGCAGTAACCGGTAAGGCAGATGTAACGTCTGCTGTTTCATAAATAGTTCATCTTTTTATGTACAGATACGACGTATCAGCCTATGTATCCCGCCCTGTGAATAGTAACATGAAATTTCTTCAAATTGCTTTGACAGTAATTGTGAATTGTGATATAGTAAAGAATGGTTTTATGGCTACCGAATTTAGTATTTTTTGATAATTTAACAATTTGAAAGGAAACAATACAATGAAGAAACATATAGTGAAACGAGCAGCAGTATTATCAGTTGCCGCTGTTGTGGCAATGACAACGTTTACAGGATGTGGCAGCAAGAAAGACGAAGAAAATGCTTCTGCAAGAAAAGTTGTAGATTATGATATTAATGATTATGTGACATTAGGTCAATACACAGGTCTTGATATTAATGAAAAGATTGAGACAGTGACAGATGCGGATGTACAGAGCACACTTGATAGTATTATTAAAGAACATACCACATACGAAACTGTAGCTGGTAGAAATGTTGTTCTGGGAGATAAAGTTATTATCGATTATACAAGAACAGCAGAAGGTCAGGATGATGTGGTTCAGGCAGATTTTGAGTTGACAGTAGGTAATCAGAGTCTTGGAGAAGAATTTGATGAAAAGCTTCTTGATGTGGCAAGTGGTGCTAATATCACATTTACTCTTGATGAGACTTCATATGATAGTGAAACAGGAGAAGAGGGAACAATTCAGGCAACATATAATGTGACTGTCAAAGAGATACAGCAGGCAGTTGTGCCGGAAGTGACAGATGCATTCATTGCTGAAAATACAGATTATGATACAGTTGAGGCATATAAAGAAGCAAAGAAAAAAGAACTTGAAGAGGAGAATGCAAGTAATGCCAAGAGTACGACACAGGCAGAACTTTTAAATATGATTATTGAAGGATCACAAGTATCCGGTTGCCCTGCATTTATCTATAATATGAATTACAATTCCGTAGTACAGTCATACGCACTCTATGGTTCTCATTTCGGTGCAGACCTTGAAACATATCTTGGCTATGCGGGAAAGACAATGGATGATTTAAAGAATGATGCGGTTGAAATGACAAAGCAGACATTAGTGATAGAAGCGATTGTGAAAGATGCAGGAATTGATATAACAGATGAACAGTTTGATGAAAAACTGAATGAGTATGTGGAAAAATACGACAGTTTTAATTCAACAGATGATGTTTTAAAAGCATTTTCGCGTGAAGAATTATTATTTGATATGAGAAGAGATGTAGCAATAGAGTACATTTATGAAAATAATAATGTAAATCAGGTGATGGTATCAAATGAAGTATCATCAGATGATGTGGTAATATCAGATGTTGATTCAGAAGATATTGAAACATCGGAAGATGAACAATTAGATGATAATGAAACATCAGAAGATGAGTAATTAGATGATAATGAAGCATCAGATGATGAAGAATCAGATGAAGATGAATAATCAGATAGTAAACAGTAAGATGTCAGTTTATGATTAACATATATACAGACAGCTAATGAAGAATGGGCTTTATTGGCTGTCTGATTTTACTTATATATAGAGAATGCATTACAGAGAGTGTATATTGATGGAGGAATTGAGATGGAAATGAAAAAACTTGTTAGTAATTTGAAAGGTCATTTACAGACTGTGTTGAAACATAAAAAAGAAGTAATGTTTAACTGTTTTAAATGTGGATTGATTATTCAGGGAATGATACATGATTTGTCTAAGTTTTCTCCGTCAGAACTTGTGCCAAGTGTCATAAACTTTCAAGGCGATAGAAGTCCTAATGAAGGAGAAAGAGAAAAATATGGATATTCAAAGGCATGGATGCATCACAAGGGGAGAAATAAGCATCATTTTGAATATTGGACAGATTACAGTACACAGACAAGAGAACTTGAGCCGGTGGAGATTCCTAAAAGATATGTCGTAGAAATGTTTTGTGACAGAGTTGCCGCAAGCAAAATTTATCTAGGTGAAAATTATGATGATTCTGCACCTCTTAATTATTTCTTGAAGGGAAAGAAAAAAAGAAAAATTCACCAGAAGTCAGGAGAACAGCTTGAAAGACTTCTAAGAATGTTAGAGGAAAAAGGAGAGGAGGAAACTTTCAAATATATACGCAGAGCTTTATTTTTACATAAGGAGTTGTAAATCGTGGTACATTTTGGAAGGAAGTGCTTATGAATCAATTTGGTATTGCAATTAAGATGTTGAAAAAAAATTTAAAAAGTATAGTGATTTTTGAGGCTGTCTATCAATTATTTACAACAGCAATATTTACCCCGTTAATAGCGCAGATGGTAAGGCTGGCATTACATCTTGCGGGTATTAATTACCTTACTAATTCGAGAGTGATGGATTTTCTTTCTAAGCCTACCACAATAGCCATTTTGTTTCTGACAATTGTGTTTGTGGCGATTTTTAGTTTTATGGAAATAGGAGCCATATGTTACTGTTATAATATGTCATATCATGGATATGATACCAATGTGACAGATATGATAAGAGAAGGAATCAGAGCAGGCTTAAGACTGCTTGGAAATAAGAATTTTCTGATGTTATTTTTTGTGATTATTATTATGCCTATAACACATCTTGGAACAATTGTAAAATACATTTCGTCTGTTCAGGTTGTGGAATTTCTGATAGAATTTATGAAATTACAGCATAATGTAATAAGAAATATTATTATTTGTTATGCATTTTTTGCAGTCATCGCAATAGTATGGATTAGCAGCATTTATTATTACTGTGTGGAAAAGATGAATTTTAGAAATGCAAGACGGGCAAGTATTTCATTAAATAAAAAGAGGTATCCGCAACTGGTAATGTCATATATGATCTGGCAGATTTTCTTTGCAGCTGTGTTGGTTTTTGTATATATAGTTCTGACTTTTGTTATTACAAGAATATTGATGATCTTTCTCAAAAGTAAATTAGCATATACGATTTCATTATATGTGGCAAAAAGAATTTATGAAGTCGCGCAAACACTATATTCATGTATGATTACACCAATTTCACTTTCAATTCTCGGTGGCTGCTATTATTCAAGAAAGAAAAAAACAAATGAACAGATAGTGATTCCTGTTATCAAAGAAAAAAAGACAGCAGTTGAGAAAAATGCCTTTTTGAAATTGAAAAAAACAATCTCTGTAGTTGTGATTATATCAGCATTTTTAAATATTTTATATGTCAGTTTTGATATAGGAATTTCCGGAATATATAATGTACAGTTGTTTAACAAACCAGTAGTAGCAGCCCATAGAGGATATTCGGCAGAAGCACCTGAAAATACGATTCCTGCATTTGAGGCTGCCATTGACCATTTTTCGGATTATGCTGAACTGGATGTGCAAGAGACAAAGGATGGAGAAGTGATTGTTATGCATGATTCCAATTTCAAAAGGGTTGCGGGAATAGATAAGAATGTGTGGGAAGTTACCTATGATGAAATACAAGATTATGATGTTGGCAAATGGTATTCGGATGAGTTTGAAGGAACGCGGATACCAACACTAAAAGAAGTTCTTGAGATGTCAAAAGACAGACTTCGGTTAAATATTGAGATTAAACTGACCGGGCACGAAAAAAATCTTGAAGAGTCTGTCGTAAGAATGATAGAAGAATATGAAATGGAAGAAGCGTGCGTAGTTACATCATTTCAGTCAAAGGCACTTAAGAATGTTAAAAGATACAATGAAAATATAAAAACAGGATATATCTTAAAGGTTGCATATGGAGATTTTTCAGGTTTAATGTATGCAGATGCTCTTAGTGTGAAATATACTTTTGCAAGTGCGGCTTTTATTAACAGTATACACAGTTCAGGGAAAAAAGTTTATGTATGGACAGTAAATTCATCAGATTTGATTTATGAGATGCTTAAGCGGGGCGCTGATATGATTATTACAGACGATCCTGTACTTGCAAAAGAAACCATTACCTCATATGAGACAAATCCATATGTTGTAAAACTCATTAAGATATACATGAAAAAATAATAAAATAATGGAGATAATGATGGACAGCAGAAATGAAATATCAGAGATAAAAAAGGTTTTAACTATTGCAGGCTCGGATTCAAGTGGTGGAGCGGGAATACAGGCTGATTTAAAGACGATACAGGCACATAATATGTATGGAATGAGTGTGATAACATCTGTCACAGCACAGAATACAACAGGCGTATATGGAATATATGATGTGCCACCGGAATTTGTAGAAAAACAGATAGATGCTGTATTTCGGGATATAAGGCCGGATGCAGTTAAAATTGGAATGGTTTCTAATAAAGACATCATTAAGGTGATAGTAAAAAAATTAAAAGAATACAAGCCTGATATCATAGTTGCTGATACGGTGATGGTATCGACAAGCGGATGTATGCTTATTAAAGAAGAGGCGATGAGAGAGCTTATAGAAGAACTGTTTCCGATAGCAGATATTATCACACCTAATGTCCCTGAAGCAGAGGTATTAAGCGGTATAGAGATTCGAACAGAAAATGATATGTTAAATGCAGTTGAAATAATTTCAAAAAATAACAAGGCGGTGTTATTAAAAGGCGGGCATATAGGAGAACAGGCAAATGATTTGCTACGGGTTCACAATCAAAATTATTGGTTCAAAGCCAAAAGAGTCGACAATGATAATACACATGGAACAGGATGCACGCTATCGTCAGCAATCGCATGTGAGCTGGCAGGTGGAAAAGAACTTAGTGAAGCTGTCAGAGCTGCAAAAAGGTATGTCTTAAGTGCTATCAGTGCAGGGCTGAACCTTGGGAATGGCAGTGGACCTCTATGGCATAATGTGGATTTAGACAAGAGATAAGTGGTATCTATTTCCATATAAATCATATTGTAAAAAGTATAAAATATTCCCATTTCGTTAATCATTTTAAATGGATATAAATTTAAGATGATGGAGGAATGGGAATATGTCTCTTTATAAGGTCGAAATATGTGGGGTAAACACATCGAAACTTCCGCTGCTTACAGAGAAAGAAAAGGAAGAACTATGGGATAAAATAGAAAAGGGAGACAAAGAGGCAAGAGAAAAATTTATACAGGGAAATTTAAGACTTGTGTTAAGTATTACAAAGAGATTTGCGGGCAATAATGAAAACATTGATGATTTATTTCAGATTGGCTGTATTGGTCTTATTAAGGCGATAGACAATTTTGATAGAAGTGTGGGAGTCAAATTTTCAACATATGCAGTTCCGATGATAATGGGAGAGATAAGGAGATTTTTAAGAGACAATAATTCAATCAGAGTAAGTCGTTCATTGAAAGATATTGCATACAAAGCGATATATACAAAGGAAATGTTAATCAAATCGGGACATAAAGAGCCGACAGTTGCAGATATTGCAAATGAACTTGGGATTGAAAAAGAAGAGATTGTGTACGCACTTGATGCGATACAAAGCCCGGTTTCATTATATGAGCCTGTATATTCTGAAGGTGGAGATACACTTTATGTAATGGATCAGATTAGCGATAAAAATAATAAGGAAGATGCATGGGTGGAAAAACTTGTTCTTTCCGATGCATTAAAAAGACTGAATGAAAGAGAAAGAAATATCATAGAAATGAGATTTTTTAAGGGTTCCACCCAGATGGAGGTTGCGAATGAAATCGGCATATCACAGGCACAGGTCAGCAGACTAGAAAAAAATGCACTAAAATCTATGAAAAATTATCTTACACAGAAATAAATAAAAAAGCTGTAGAAGCGGTTAAATTGTAAAATTCAGTAACAATTTTAAATTCTGTGAATAGTATTAGTATAAGGGAAAAGTAATTTTTATTCGCCGGATAATTTTAGTGTAGAAAGATGGTAAGAAACACTTCATGAATCTGATAAATGTTAATATATCGTCCGGCGATATTTTAGGAGTGGATATGAGGATTTTTGATTTGCGTGAAAAAGAAGTGATTAATCAGTGTGACTGCAAAAGACTTGGATTTGTATGTGATATTGAATTTGATGCATGTACCGGATGCATAGAATCCTTAATCATACCGGGGGAACCTAAGATATGTGGTTTATTTGGCAGAGATACGGAGTTTATAATTCCATTTAAGTGTGTAGTACAGATTGGAGAGGAAATTATACTTGTAAAAGTGAAGGTGGATGAAGTGCTTAGGAAGTGTAAATTCTAATCATGTAAAGCTCTAATGAACTTGACCAAATGTGGTTTATTCATTATAATTGATAAAGATACATTTGATTGAAATGGAGGATTATCATGAGGTGCCCATACTGCAATGAGGAAGGTACAAAAGTAATTGATTCGCGCCCGGCAGACAATAATTCCATCAGAAGAAGGAGACAGTGTGAGAGCTGTGGGAAGAGATATACCACTTATGAGAGAGTAGAGAATGTTCCTCTTATTGTAATAAAAAAAGATATGAATAGGGAACCTTACAACCGTTCCAAAATTGAGGCAGGAATTGTAAGGTCATGTCATAAAAGACCGGTTTCCATGGAAGAAATTACAGTGCTGGTAGATGAAATAGAAAATATGATTTTCAATCTCGATGTAAAGGAGATAAGCAGTTCAAGAATAGGTGAAATACTTATGAATAAACTGAAAGATTTTGATTCAGTGGCATATGTAAGGTTTGCATCCGTTTATAGAGAGTTTAAAGATGTCAATACGTTTATGGACGAAATAAAAAAACTTCTTGATAAATAGTTGTTATTGACAAACAGTCACAGTTCGCCGGCACATTGCTAAAATGAACCGGAATGACCATGAACGGTGATGACAATAAGCGATAGTGGAGAAAAGTACCATGAAAATTTTTAGAAAATTATATCCGTCAGAGATGGAAGATGGAACATATGTGATTGATTTTAAAAAATATTATGACATGGGATACCGGGGGATTCTGTTTGATATAGATAACACTCTGGTTCCGCATGGTGCACCAGCCGATGAAAAGGCAATTGCATTTTTTAAAAAACTACGTGAAATGGGATTTAAAACATGTCTTATTTCAAACAATAAAGAACCCAGAGTAAAGTCGTTTGCCGATAAAGTAGGTTCGGAGTATATTTTTGATGCACATAAACCATCAAGAAAAAATTATATGAAGGCATTTGAACTCATGGACACTAAGAAAAACAATACATTATTTGTAGGTGATCAGATATTTACAGATATATATGGAGCAAACAGAGTTGGAATGCATACCATTTTAGTAAAGCCGATACATCCAAAAGAAGAAATTCAGATTGTATTGAAAAGATATCTAGAAAAAGGTGTATTGTGGACTTATAAGAAAGATAAAGGTCATAGGGAACAATAATCTCAAGGTCATACTTTTTCACGGAGGCATGAAACGTATGACCTTTTGAATTATCGTAAAATCTGTTAACTTAAAAAATATTTTTCTTTTACTTTTTCAACCGGCATGTCCTGCCCTGTCCATATTTTAAAGGCTTCCGCACCTTGATAAAGAAGCATATAAAGACCGTTGAAAGTCTGGCAGCCATGTGATTTTGCCATAGAAAGAAGCTTCGTTTCTTTTGGGTTATATATGATATCTGATACAATCAAATCTTCTCTGAATACACTTTCATCAGTGATAATACAATTGTCGACATTAGGAGCCATTCCCACGCTTGTTGCGTTTGTGAGAATATGGCTGTTTTCGATACTTTTATTCAGTTCAGTTTTATCAGCCAGATCATATAATGCAGCTTTACAGTCTGTATTTTTATTGATACTATCAACCATTTTCTGAGCTCTATCAAAAAATTGGTCTCTGATACTGAAAACATTGATTGATTTTACACCATCTAATGCTGCCTGTACACATAATGAGGTGGCAGCTCCGCCTGCACCCAGCAAAGTCATATTTTTGCCTATAATATCATGTCCTGCATCTTTAACGGCACGCATATAGCCGATGCCATCAGTGTTGTATCCGGTAAGAACACCATTATCATTCACAACTGTATTGACTGCACCAATCATTTCGGCAGCAGGGCTTAATTTGTCGGCAAGTTCACACATCAGATTTTTATCAGGCATAGTACAGTTAAAACCACGTACACCCATTATTCTCATTCCGTCAACAGCAGTTTTGAGATTGGTTGTGTCCACATCAAAACAGAGATAAACGTAATCTAAATTAAGTAAATGGAATGCTTCATTGTGCATCATTGGTGAAATGCTGTGTGCCACAGGACTTCCAAGTAGACCTGTCAGCTTTGTGTGGCCTGTTATGTTGATACTCATATTTTTATGTCCTTTCGTATATGGAATTTGTATGAAATAATAGTAAAACTTTATGAAAAATATGTCAATAGAAATGCAGAGAAATGCAGGCGGAGGATACTTGCGAAAAGAAACAAAAGAAAAAAATAAAAAAAGTTGTTGACAATATAAAAGTAATGTGATATTATAATTTTCGCATTAAGAAATGCTTGCGGAAATGCTGGAATTGGCAGACAGGCTAGACTAAGGATCTAGTGTTGGCAACGACGTGAGGGTTCAAGTCCCTTTTTCCGCACTAAATATTGAGACAGGGTAGAAGAGAGTATTCTCAGCTACCCTTTTTATACTATATGGACGATTGAAAGAATAAGGAAACAAATAAGGTAAAAGGATGCAGAGAGATACGTGATTTTGCATTAATGACAGAGTATATAATAAATTAGATACATAACATAATTACAAACTAAAAATTGAATATGGGAGGTAATGTGTATGACACCACATAACAAGGCGCAAAAGGGAGATATTGCAAAGACAGTTCTTATGCCTGGAGATCCGTTAAGGGCCAAGTTTATCGCTGAAAAATATCTTGAAGAAACGGTGATGTTTAATGATGTAAGGAATATGTTTGGCTATACCGGATATTATAAAGGAACAAAGGTATCGGTGATGGGTTCGGGTATGGGAATGCCATCAATAGGGATATATTCATATGAATTATATTCTCAGTATGATGTTGAAAATATCATCAGAATTGGTTCAGCAGGTTCGTATTGCGATAAGGCAAAAGTGTTTGATGTTGTTCTTGCAGATAGTGCATATTCAGAGTCGAGTTTTGCAAAAACACAGAATGGATATGATAAGGATATCACTTATCCATCAAAGAAATTATGTGAACTAATTAAAGAAACAACAACAGAATTAAAGAAGGATATCATTGTGGGGTGTGTACATTCATCAGATGTATTTTATCGTGAAGATAAGACTCCGTATTTTCAAAGATTATATGAGGAGAAAGGCTGCATGTGTGTTGAGATGGAAAGCTTTGCATTGTTTCACAATGCAAATGTCTTAGGAAAGAATGCAGCATGTATTCTAACAATTTCAGATTCGTTTGTCTCTGAAAGAATTACAACAGCACTTGAAAGGGAAAAGTCATTTACCGATATGATGGAGATTGCTCTTGATACTGTTTTGAAATTATAATAGAGGGGAGCGGTTGGATGAATATCAGACAGGAAAGTGAAGAAATTGAGTTTGCAACTCTCAGTGAATATGCATCATTTAGCAGATATTCCAAGGGACGTGATACAAAAGAGGACGAGTGTGATATCAGAACATGTTATCAAAGGGATCGTGATAGAATCATACATTGTAAGGCGTTTAGAAGATTGAAACATAAAACACAGGTATTTCTTGCACCGGCCGGGGATCATTACAGAACAAGGCTTACACATACCTTGGAAGTGTCCCAGATTGCAAGAACCATAGCAAAGGCACTCAGAATGAATGAGGATTTGACAGAAGCCATAGCACTTGGACATGACCTTGGGCATACACCGTTTGGACATGCGGGGGAGTCGGCACTCAATGATGTGTGCAAGGAAGGATTTGCCCATTACAGACAGAGTCTTCGGGTTGTTGAGCTGCTAGAAAAGAAAGGGCAAGGGCTTAATCTCACAAAAGAGGTTCGAGATGGAATTGTCAATCACAGAACATCAGGTAATCCATCAACAATAGAAGGAAAGATTGTGAGGATATCAGATAAGATAGCATATATCAATCATGATATTGATGATGCGATAAGAGGAAAGATTTTGAGTGAGGAAGATTTGCCGGCGGAATATACTGATATTTTGGGACATTCCAAAAAAGAAAGGTTAAATACAATGATTCTTGATATTGTCAGGCAGAGCAGAAATAAGCCGGATATTATCATGTCAGAAATTATTGATAAAGCAATGAAGGATTTAAGAAATTTTATGTTTAAGCATGTTTATTCCAATCCAATGGCAAAAGGGGAAGAAAACAAAGCAAAGACAATGTTAAAGTCCTTGTATCAATATTATCTTGAACATCTGCATGAGATGCCGGAAGAGTATATATGGCTGGTTGAACAGAAAAATGAATCAGCTGCGCGGGTTGTATGTGATTACATAGCAGGAATGAGTGACCAGTATTCTGTAAGAAAATATGAAGAATTGTTTGTACCGTCATTTTGGATGTCATAAGAATCAGTTATAAAATCTTGTGGTGAATAAAGCGAATTTAAACAGATGAAAGGGATAGAGGGAGCAGAAATGTATTACAGTGAAGATTTGATTGAAAAAGTTCGTTCTAGTAATGATATAGTAGATGTGATTTCTTCTTATGTGAAATTGAAGAAAACAGGATCAACTTATTTTGGTCTTTGCCCATTCCATAATGAAAAGTCGCCATCATTTTCAGTCACTCCATCAAAACAGATGTATTATTGTTTTGGTTGTGGAGAAGGAGGAAATGTATTTTCATTTATCATGAGATATGAGAATTATACATTTTTAGAGGCAGCAAAGATGTTGGCGGACAGGGCAGGGATTGATTTGCCACAGGCAGAATATTCTGAGGAGGACAGAAGAAAAGCGGAGCTTAAGTCAACACTTTTAGATATCAATAAGAAGGCTGCTCTTTATTTTCATCATCAGTTGAAAAGTGAGAAAGGAGAAAATGGAAGAAACTATTTTGAGGGAAGAGGACTTGATGAGGAGACAATAAAACATTTCGGACTAGGGTATTCTAATAAGACGAGTGATGATTTATACAGATATATGAGAAGTCAGGGATATACAGATGATATCTTAAAAGAGGCCGGACTGTTTTCTTATTCAGAGAAAGGAACATATGACAAATTCTGGAACAGGGTCATGTTTCCGATTCTTGATATTAATGGTAAGGTGATTGGATTTGGTGGCAGAGTTTTAGGCGAGGGGGAACCTAAATATTTAAATTCTCCGGAGACAAAGATATTTGAAAAAAGCCGGAACTTATATGGAATGAATTTTGCAAGGATATCAAGAAAATCATATATTCTGATATGTGAAGGCTATATGGATGTGATTGCCCTTCACAGAGCAGGGTTTACCAATGCAGTAGCAGCACTTGGAACAGCATTTACATCACAGCATGCAATGTTAATCAAGCGCTACTCAGATGAAGTGGTACTTACATTTGACAGTGACAGTGCCGGAAAAAAAGCGGCGCTTAGGGCAATCCCTATTCTAAAACAGGTCGGGGTGTCGATTAAGGTTTTAGATATGTCGCCGTATAAAGATCCGGATGAGTTTATTAAAAATCTGGGTGCAGACGAATATCAGAAAAGAATTGATAATGCAACCAATAGCTTTATTTTCGAAATCCGAATGATGAGAGAGGAATATAATATTAACGATCCGCATTCCAAGGCAGAATTTTATGGAAATGTAGCCAAGAAACTACTTGATTTTTCGGAGGAGCTGGAAAGAAATGTATATGTGGAAGCAGTGGCAAAAGAATTTATGATACCGATTGACAGCCTGAGCAGGGCAGTAAAAACATTGGCATTAAATTATAAGGTACCGGTATCCGAATCGGATGCAGGCAATTATGAAACAGGTGGCATCGGCAGCCGTGAGAAGAAAAATAAAAGGCCAAAAGCAGAAGATGGCGTAAAACAGGCACAAAAATTACTGCTCACATGGATGGTCGAAGATAATATTATTTACAATAAAGTAAAAGATTTGATAAGTGAAGAGGATTTTATAGAACCGCTTTATAACATGGTTGCAAAACTGTTGTTTGAACAGTTTAAAGCGGGGGAAAATAATCCGGCAAAGATATTGAATAGTTTTACGAAAGAGGACGAGCATAAAAGAGCAGCAGAATTATTTAATACATCACTTACGGAAAATTTAAGTCATGATGAAAAGGAAAAGGCATTAAATGAAATGGTGATAAAAGTGAAAAAGAACAGCCTTGATTACCAATTTAAAAATGCGAGTGACTTTTCGCAATTGCAAAAGATATTGGAAGAGCAGAAAAAATTACAAAAAATACATATTTCTCTTTGATAGCTTTTAAGAGTTGGAGGTAGCAGTAGATGGAAGAAAGCAGAATGGATTTCGAAAAAAAGATGGAGAGTATATTGGAAGTGGCTAAAAAGAATAAGAGCACTGTAAGATATGAAGATATTACGAAAGTGTTTGGGAAGGCAGCAAGTGAAACAGAACTTTTTGATAAGATTTTCGAAAGACTTGAGAGCGAAAAAATAGAGATTTTGCCTGTTTCTGAGAGTGAAATGGAAGAATTGGATGAAATTGAAGAAATGGAAGGATTAGATGAGATAGACGAGAGTGAAGAGATTGATTTGTCTCAGATAGACTTGTCAATTCCTGATGGAGTTGGAATAGAAGATCCTGTCAGAATGTATCTCAAAGAAATCGGCAAAATTCCATTGTTATCAATGGAAGAAGAAATTGAACTTGCAAAGAGAATGGAGCAGGGAGATGATGAGGCAAAAAAGCAGCTTGCTGAGGCGAATTTAAGACTTGTTGTAAGCATCGCAAAAAAATATGTGGGAAGAGGACTACAGTTCCTTGACCTGATACAGGAAGGGAATTTAGGACTTATCAAAGCTGTTGATAAATTTGATTACAAAATGGGATATAAATTCAGTACCTATGCAACATGGTGGATCAGGCAGGCAATCACAAGGGCAATAGCAGATCAGGCAAGAACAATCAGAATTCCGGTGCATATGGTTGAGACGATTAACAGACTGACAAGGACATCAAGACAGCTTTTACAGCAGTTGGGAAGAGAACCTTCGGCAGAGGAAATTGCACAGAGAATGGACATGCCTGTGGAAAAAGTCAGGGAGATTCTCAAGATTGCACAGGAACCAGTTTCTTTAGAGACACCTGTTGGGGAAGAAGATGACAGTCATCTGGGAGACTTTATTCAGGATGAAAATATTTTGTTACCGGCAGATGCTGCAACATATACGATGTTGAAAGAACAGATAGTTGATGTTTTGACAACTTTGACAGAAAGAGAGAGAAAAGTGCTAAGTCTCAGATTTGGACTGGAGGATGGAAGACCAAGAACATTGGAAGAAGTTGGTCAGATTTTTGATGTGACAAGGGAGAGAATAAGACAGATTGAGGCAAAAGCACTTAGAAAGTTAAAGCATCCAAGCAGAAGCAAAAAGTTAAGAGATTATCTTGATTGAGATGAAGAGTATATATACTAAAGAATATTACTAGAGTGAAGAAATGTGAATCATTATGAAAAAAAGAGGAAAAAATGAAAATTTCAAACAGATTAAAAAGAGTAGCATGTAATGTCACACCGGGATACAGAGTGGCGGATATAGGAACAGACCATGGATATGTTCCTATCTACCTGGTTGAAAATCAATTAGCGGTGCATGTGATTGCGATGGACATCAATGAAGGCCCATTAAAAAGGGCTAATGAAAATATAAGAAACAGCCATTTAGAAAGTTTTATCGAAACAAGACTGTCAAACGGATTTGAAAAGCTTTCGTATGGTGAGACTGATATTGCTGTCATTGCAGGAATGGGCGGCGAATTGATGAAAAGCCTTTTAAAGAGTGGGGCACATGTAGTGAGCGGATTGGAAGAGCTTGTGCTGTCACCTCATTCAGAAATCCATGTTGTGCGGGAATATATCAGATGTATTGGACATAAGATAGTAAATGAAGAAATGCTTGTCGATGAGGGCAAGTATTATACTATTATCAAGACACATAAGGGTCAGGAGGATACATATTCAGCCACTGAATATAAATATGGGAAGATTCTCATAGATAGAAGGGATGTAGTTTTGATGGATTATCTGAAGTATAAAAAAGATAAGTTTTTAAGTATTTTAGAAAATTTTGAAACACAAAAAATAGAGAATGATTCAAAATCATGGGAAAGGTACAGACAGATAAAAGTGGAGGTAGAAGAGATAGAAGGTATACTAAAAGGATGAAAGAGAGGTTTTTTGTATGGCAGACATATGTAATGTAAAGGTGGGAGAAGTCACAAAACAGTATGAGGAAGGAACGAGTTTTTTAGAGATTTCAAGAGATTTTGCAGGACAGTACGATGCAGAAATTGTGCTTGCAAAAAATAATGGAAAATTGATAGAGCTTTTTAAGAAAGTCACCTCAGACTGTGAGATAGATTTTCTGACAGTGAAGACATCACCAGGAATTGATGCTTATAAGAGAAGTGCAACACTAATTATGCTCAAGGCAGTTTATGATGTTGTTGGAAGAAAAAATATCGAGAAAATCAGTGTAAAATATTCAATCAGTAAAGGATATTATTGTACAATTGATGGAAATCTTATTTTAAATGAAGAATTATTAAATACAATCAAAGAAACAATGAAGATGATTGTGAATGAAGATGTTCCAATCAATAAGAGAACTGTTGGTACAACGGCAGCAGTGAATCTTTTTAGAAGGCATAAGATGTATGATAAAGAAAAGCTTTTTAAATTTAGAAGAGCATCTAAGGTCAATATATATAGTATAAAAGGTTTTGAAGATTATTTTTACGGATATATGGTTCCAAGTACAGGATATATCAGGTTCTTTGATTTGTATCTGTATGACGAAGGGTTTGTCCTCCAACTGCCCATTAAGGAAAACCCTTGTGAAGTACCTGCGTTTAAACCGCAGAATAAATTGTTTCAGGTAATGAAAGAATCAGATAAATGGGGAGAAATGCTTAATATTGACACTGTAGGTGCATTAAATGAAGAAATTGCAAAAGGCAATATTAATGATATCATTCTTGTTTCAGAGGCTTTGCAGGAGAAAAAAATTTCTGAAATAGCAACTACAATTGCTAACGATGGGGGAAAAAAATTTATCATGATTGCGGGCCCGTCATCATCGGGAAAGACTAGTTTTTCACACAGATTGAGCATACAGCTTAAGGCAAACGGACTTAAGCCTCATCCAATCGCAATAGATAATTATTTTGTTAACAGGAGTCTGACTCCAAGAGATGAAAATGGAAATTATAATTTTGAAATTTTAGAGGCGATAGATGTAGAACAATTTAATAGAGATATGACAGCACTTTCAGCAGGAAAAACTGTGAGAATGCCTACCTTTAATTTTATTACAGGAGAGAGAGAGTATAAGGGAAATTCACTGACGCTTGGCAGGGATGATATTCTTGTTATTGAGGGAATTCATGGATTGAATGATAAACTTTCCTATACACTTCCAAAAGAAAGTAAATTTAAAATATATATCAGTGCATTGACACAGCTTAACATTGATGAACACAACAGAATCTCCACAACAGACGGACGACTGATTAGAAGAATGGTAAGAGATGCAAGAACAAGGGGGATTAGTGCGCAGGAGACAATTTCAAGATGGCAGTCTGTAAGAAATGGGGAAGAAAGCTACATATTTCCATTTCAGGAAGAAGCTGACATTATGTTTAATTCGGCATTAATATATGAGCTTGCTGTTTTAAAGCAGTTTGCAGAACCACTGTTATTTGGAATTGAGAAAAGCTGTCCCGAGTATATAGAAGCAAAGAGACTGCTTAAATTTTTAGATTATTTTCTGGGTGTGAATACGGAAAGTATTCCAACAAATTCACTTGTGCGTGAATTCGTTGGAGGAAGCTGTTTTAATGTTTAAAAGGCATATCTGTGAATAGATTTTTAAAGTCGAATTATGTAAAAAAAATTATAAAGGTTATTTACAAAAAATCGGAATAGTGATAACATATCATATGTTGAGTAGAACAGATAATCGCAGATGCAGTACCGAAAGGAAGCATATGAGGAAAGTCCGGGCTTCGCAGGGCAGGATGCCGGATAACGTCCGGTGGAGGTGACTCCAAGGCAAGTGCAACAGAAATATACCGCCACTATTGTGGTAAGGGTGGAAAGGCAGTTTAAGAGACTACCGCTGTGATGGTAACATTGCAGGCACATGTAAACCCCATCCGAAGCAAGACCGAACAGAAAACGATTGGCGGCCCGTCAGGTTTTCGGGTAGGTTGCTTGATTCTATTGGCAACAATAGAACTAGACAGATGATTATCAAAAACATAACCCGGCTTACAGTTCTGCTCAATATGATTAATAAAAAACGCAGACCTAATTGATTTGCCAGAAGCGAGGTGTTTTATGAAAAAAAGAGTTGTTATTCTTGGTATTTCAATCATGATAGCCTTGATTGTTGAGATAATCGGATTATATGGAATATTACAGATAAATAAGAAAAATACAAAGAACTCTGCGAATAATGAAAATGAAACGAAATTGATTGAAAATGATACAGAGAGTGAAAAGACAGGAGAAACAGAATCGGTAGAAGCGACAGAGGAAACCGAAACGGCGACAGAGGAAGAAACAACAACGGAGTCGCATACAGAGGAAATAGATCCGAATAAGCCGATGATTGCTCTTACATTTGATGATGGTCCGTCAAGTGAGAATACACCAAGATTATTGGAGGCATTAAAGGAATATGGTGCACATGCAACATTCTTTGTTGTCGGATATAATCTGGATGGAAATGAAGATATTTTAAGACAGGCGGCAGACCAGGGATGTGAGATAGGTAATCACACCCTGTCACATAGTAAATTGACAGATCTTGATGACAATGCACTTGATTCTGAAATAGGTGGAATGGCAGAAAAAATCAAGAGTATTACAGGACAGGAAGTTGTGACAATAAGGCCTCCGTATGGAGCTGTTGATGACCGTGTAATGCAACATATTAACTCACCAATTATACTGTGGTCGATAGATACTGAAGACTGGAAGACAAGAGATGTCAACTCCAATATACAGAGTATTCAGCAGAATGTATTTGACGGTGCAATCATCTTGATGCATGATATTCATCCGGAGTCTGTCGATGCTGCAATTCAGGTATTGGGATGGCTGAAAGACCAGGGATATCAGATGGTAACAATCAGTGAATTAGGATATTACAGAAGAGGCGGACTTAGAACCGGAATCAGATATGGTTCGATTGAGCCGAATTAATACAAAATTAATACAGAATGAGCACAGAATTGACAGAAACTCAAAATAAAAAGTTCTTCGGATTAAAGTGATTAATCTGAAGAACTTTTTTCTATGGAAATTATTTAATTTCAAATTATGATTGATTAGAAGTTAGGAGTATATCTTTCTTCACAGTATTTGCATCTGTACTCTTCTTTGTTTGAATCAGATAGTATAAATATCTGGTCAAGTGTTTTTTCTTCGGATGTGATACAACGGGGATTTTTGCATATAAAAACATTTTTGATTGTGCGTGGCAGTGTCAAATCCTTCTTTTCTGTAATCTCACCATTTTGTATAATATTTACTGTAATATCATGGTCGATACAGCCTAGAATATCCAAATCAACAAGGTCAAGAGAACCTTCTATCTTTATAATATCTTTCCTTCCCATTTTTTCACTTCTCGCATTTTTGATAATAGCAACCTGACAGTCTAATTTATCAAGCTGCAGATATTTATAGATTGACATTGATTTGCCGGCCTTGATATGGTCAAGAACAATGCCCTCATTTAATGAACCTACATTTAACATAATTATCCGCCCTTTCCTTAATCTGAAACTTTAATTTCTAAAAGTGTCAATATTAGTGCCATTCTTACATACACACCATATTGTGCTTGTTTAAAATAGACAGCACGTTCATCATCATCTACCTCGATAGAAATTTCATTTACTCTCGGCAGAGGATGTAATACGAGCATATCAGGTCTTGCAAGACTCATTTTCTCAGCATCTAAAATATAGCTGTCTTTCAATCGAATATAATCCTCTTCGTTAAAGAATCTTTCTTTTTGTACTCTTGTCATGTAAAGAATATCAAGCTCACCTATCACTTCATCAAGACGTTCGACTTCTTTATATTCTAAATTATTTTTTTCTAATACATCCTGTATGATATAGCTTGGAACCTTGAGTTCATTCGGAGAAATAAGAACAAATTTAATTCCGGTATATCTTGAAAGTGCATTGATTAGTGAATGGACTGTTCGACCAAATTTTAAATCGCCACATAAACCAATGACTAGATTATCAAATCTTCCCTTAAGAGAACGAATCGTCATAAGATCTGTAAGAGTCTGTGTGGGATGCTGATGCCCTCCGTCGCCTGCATTAATAACAGGGATAGAAGATTTTGAGGCAGCTACGAGTGGAGCACCTTCTTTATAATGGCGCATTGCACATATATCGGCGTAGCAAGATATGATTCTAATTGTATCAGAAACAGTTTCTCCTTTTGCAACTGAACTTGAATCGGCAGAAGAAAAGCCGAGTACATTTCCACCTAAATTAAGCATTGCAGCCTCAAAGCTTAATCTTGTCCTGGTACTTGGCTCATAAAAAAGAGTTGCTAATTTTTTGCCTTTACAGGCTTCCTTGTATTTATCGGGATTATGCTCGATATCTGATGCAAGGTCAAGTAATTCATCAAGTTCTTCTGTGGATAGGTCTAATGGACTAAGTAAGTGACGCATAAATTCCTCCGTTCTTATCTAACGACAATAAATATGATGTGGAGGGCACAAGTATTTTGCCCCTGGTATCATAAATATAGATAATATAAATTTCTATAATATATTAATATATGTTCGGACAGATTGCAAATATTTTTATAAAAAAGTTTCTAACCTGCTAATTTGATAACTTCTATTGTATCAATTCTCATCTTATCCATTGCAATGACTTTGAGAGAAACATTATCAATAATAATCTTGTCACCTGGATTTGGAAAACGGTCTAATTTCTCAATAATGAGACCGCCTACCGAATCGTAATTATCAGAGTGAAGTTTCAAGTTCAAACGGTCATTCAAATCAGAAATCTTTAACTGTCCTTCTATAATAAATTTATTTGCTGTGACTTCCTTTATGGCATCCTCCTCATCAACATCATATTCATCATGAATTTCGCCAACAATTTCCTCAAGAAGATCTTCTAATGTAATCAGACCGGAAGTAACACCATATTCATCAAGGACAATTACAATATTGACGGAAGTTTTTTTCATCTCCATCATCAGTTCAGAGACTTTCTTTGTTTCATAAGTAAAGAAAGCGCTTCTAAGAAAATCTCTGACATCAAAGATTGTGTCAGGGTTATAAAGCAGCAAATCTTTCATATTGATAATGCCTATTACAGAATCAGAAGATTCCTGATAAATTGGAATTCTGGTATATTTTTCAGTACGGAAAATATCGATTAATTCGTCATAAGTACTGTTGATATCAGCCATTGTCATATCAACCTTTGGAACCATGACATCAGATGCAACAGCATCGCCGAAATCGAACACATTATTAATCATTTGGCGTTCTTCCTGCTCAATGACGCCCTCTTCATGACTGACATCAACAATTGTTCGGAGTTCATTTTCGGTTATTAGATTTGCTTTAGCATTAGGGTTAATTCTTAGAATCCTTAACAGTCCGTGAGATAACAGGTTAATGATATATATCACTGGTGTGAGTACAGTCATAAGTGCATATATGATACTTGCATATAGCAGTGCAAAATGCAGAGAATACATCGTTGCAAGGGTTTTTGGTGTTATTTCTCCAAAAATCAATATCAGAAGTGTCAGTGTACCGGTTGCAATACTGATGGCATATTTTCCATAAAGCCTCTGTGCCAAAAGAGTGGCAAGAGAAGAGGCAATGATATTGACAAGATTATTTCCTATCAGGATAGCACTGAGCATTTTTTGCTTATTTTCAATAATTTTATTGACAAGTTCCGCCTTTTTATTATTCTCTTCCATCAGTGTTCTTATCTGGATGCTGCTTACTGTTGTAAATGCAGTTTCAGCAGAAGAAAAGAAAGATGACATGAGGATGAGCAGTATCAGAATGACGAGCATGGTAATTTCTATAGTCTGCAATGTTAAAATCTCCTTTATTATCACTATTAAATATGTTGAATTGAATTGTACATTATATTTTTTATACTGTAAAGAATTTTTTGAGGATGATTAATCAACAAAAAAGGAATAGATTATAAAGATTGTTAATATAATTAATGTAAAGAAGAGTGATTTTGATACAGACAGTATTGCAGGAGTGATATTTTATAGCAGATAAAAAATAAATGGAAGCTGTCATATCTGCCATTGCAATCATGATGTAAGATGCTGTCGATAGGCGGAATCAGAGGACGGGATATGAAGAATAAGTTGAGAACCGGTTTAAAAACAATTATTTTTATGTGCGTTTCTACATTTGTATTATTGCTTTTGGTATCAGGGATTTATTACAAATTTCATATTGATAACACTAAAATCATGGCGGGCGTTGTGGGAATCTATTTTTTATCAACCTTTGTAGGCGGATTTATTTATGGAAAAATCAAAGAAAAAAATAAGTATTTATATGGAATTCTGATAGGAATTATTTACTTTGCAGTGCTGCTGACGGTTTCAATGTTATGCAGGCATGGTGTTAAAATGAACGATTCGAATGTGATATATGCATTATTAAGCTGCATATTTGGAGGAATGTTGGGAGGTATGCTTGGTTAATTAAAAAAAAACACTTTGAAATATTTATCAATTATGATATAATAATGCAAGTTAATGAATAAAGGAGGATTTTTCAATGAAACACGTAAAAACATTAAGTACAAGAACATTGAAAGAGACAATGCAGAAAGGTGGATGTGGCGAATGTCAGACATCCTGCCAGTCAGCTTGTAAGACATCTTGTACAGTTGGCAACCAGAGTTGTGAAAATAAATAATATCGCCTTACATAGAATTATATATCATAATTCTCATAACAGAGCCAATGCAGTAAAATGTATTGACTCTGTTATCGTGCGTTAGAAAGGTATGGTAATTATAAAGTGATACATCAATATAAGAGCAATGGTTATAATATTGTTCTGGATGTAAATAGCGGCTCTGTTCATGTTGTGGATAATTTATGCTATGATTTGATTTCGATGTATGAGAATAATGACAAAGAGACAATCATGAATGAGTTGGGCATGAAATATAGCGATAAAGAGATAGAGGAAGCATTTTTTGAAGTTGAGGAACTTAAAAATGCCGGGCAGCTTTTTACAGAGGACATTTATAGACAATATATAACAGATTTTAAAAAACGAAAGACTGTTGTCAAAGCATTGTGTCTTCATATAGCACATGACTGTAATCTTGCATGTAAATATTGTTTTGCCGGAAAAGGTGAATACAATGGCGAAAAGGCAATGATGAGTCTTGAAGTTGGAAAAAAGGCAATTGACTTTCTAATAGAAAATTCAGGTAACAGAAGAAATCTTGAAGTTGATTTCTTTGGCGGAGAACCACTTATGAACTGGGAAGTGGTAAAAGAGATCGTAAGATATGGACGTTCCAAAGAGAAGGAGTTCAACAAAAACTTTAGGTTTACACTTACAACAAATGGAGTTCTGTTGAATGATGAGGTAATGGAATTCGCGAACAAAGAGATGTCAAATGTTGTACTGAGTCTTGATGGAAGAAAAGAAGTGAATGACAGAATGAGACCATTTAGAAACGGAAAGGGAAGCTATGATGTTATTGTTCCGAAGTTTCAGAAAATGGCAGAAAGCAGGAATCAGACAAATTATTATGTGAGAGGAACTTTCACTCATGATAATCTTGATTTTTCAGAAGATGTTATTCATTACGCAGATTTAGGATTTAAACAGATGTCAATGGAACCGGTAGTCGGTGAAGATGATGAAAGATATGCAATCAAAGAAGAAGACCTTCCTAAGATTATGGAAGAATACGACAAGCTTGCAAGAGAGTATATCAAGAGATACAAAGAGGGAAGAGGATTTAATTTTTTCCATTTTATGATAGATTTGCAGCAGGGACCATGTGTGGCAAAGCGATTGTCAGGTTGTGGTTCGGGAACAGAATATCTTTCGGTTACTCCTTGGGGAGATTTATACCCATGTCATCAATTTGTCGGACAAGATGAATTTTTACTCGGAAATGTATTTGATGGTATTAAGAGACAGGATATTTGTGATGAGTTCAAAATGTGCAATGTCTATGCGAAAGACAAATGTTCAGAGTGTTTTGCAAGATACTACTGTAGTGGTGGCTGTGCAGCAAATTCGTACAAGTTCCACGGTTCCATTACAGATGCCTATGATATTGGATGCGAAATGCAACGAAAACGTATTGAATGTGCCATCATGATAAAAGCGGCACTTGCAGACAACTATGAATAAAAAATCATCAATATAAAAGTATAAAGAAAGGAATGTTTAAGAAAAAATGAAGTTCAGTAAAGGAAAGAGTACCGGTCTTTTCCTGCTTTCACTGATATTGATTGTGGCGTTAGGTTTTTTGGCAGCGTTCGGTGCAGGAAAGACAAATACAGGTTCAGCAAAGAATATTATTCTTGGTCTTGACCTAAAGGGTGGAGTAAGTGTTACTTACCAGATAAAAGATGAAGATTATACAAAAGAGCAGGTTGAGGACACAAAGTATAAATTGGAGCTTCGTGTAGCCAACTTTAGTACAGAATCAGAAGTATACACGGAAGGTGATGATAAGATTACGGTTGACATTCCGGGTACATTTGATGCACAGACAGTTATCGATGAACTTGGTAAACCGGGTTCACTCATGTTTGTGACAGAGGCAGATGATGACTTTGAGGGAGATGCCACATATCCTTTATATGTCACTCCTGATGGAACAAGATATAAAGTATGGGTATCAGGCGATGATATTGAAAGTGCAGATGCACAGGCAAGAACATCATCAGAGACAAATGCAGTACAGTATGTTGTTTCACTTGTAATGAATAGCACTGGTACAGCGAAATTTGCAGAGGCTACAGATGTCAATTATGGAAGTTCGATTGCAATTTTATATGATGATGTAGTTATCAGTGCACCGACTGTTAATGCGAGAATTACAGACGGACAGGCTATTATAGAAGGTCAGGAATCAATGGAGGCAGCCGAAAATCTTGCTTCTACTATCCGTATCGGTTCACTGAGTCTTCAACTTGAGAGAATCAGTTCCAAAGTAGTAAGTGCTAAACTTGGTAATGATGCCATTGAGACAAGTTTACTGGCAGGTCTTATCGGTTTGATTATCGTTATGATATTCATGATTTGT
This sequence comes from uncultured Lachnospiraceae bacterium, assembly GCA_902786365.1. Lineage (GTDB taxonomy): Bacteria > Bacillota > Clostridia > Lachnospirales > Lachnospiraceae > Bovifimicola. The sequence goes on from CADACD010000003.1 coordinate 126,759, forward strand.
ATCTATAGAATACCGGGTGTAGTTGCGAGTATCGCACTTGTATTATATACTATCATGGAGCTTCTCGTATTAAATGGATTTGATTTAACGCTTACATTACCGGGTATTGCAGGTATTATTCTTTCAATTGGTATGGCGGTTGACGCAAATGTTATTATCTATGCGAGAATTAAAGAAGAGATTGCAGCAGGAAAGAGTACAGAATCTGCAATCAAGACAGGTTTCAAGAAGGCTACATCAGCGATTGTGGATGGTAACATAACAACCTTTATTGCAGCATTAGTGCTTATGTGGAAAGGTTCAGGTCCTGTGCAGGGATTTGCTATTACATTGGCAGTAGGTATTGTTTTATCAATGTTCACAGCACTTGTTGTTTCAAGATTTTTGGTAAACTGTTTCTATGGAATGGGCTTCAAGGATAAGAAATATTATGGTGTTGCCAAAGAAAGAAATACAATTGATTTCCTTAAGAATAAGAAGATATGGTTTTCTATTTCAATCATCCTCATTATTGCAGGATTTGCAGTAATGGGTATCAATAGTTCAAAGGACAAAGGAGCTTTCAACTATAGTATTGAGTTCCAGGGTGGTACTGCAACAACAGTAGAATTTGACAAAGATTATTCTATTGATGAATTTAATGATAATATCAAGCCAGAGATTGCAAAGGTAATTGGAAGCAATGATATTCAGGGACAAAAAGAAACAAATTCAAACAGAATTGTCATTAAGACAAAATTCTTAAGTGATGAAGAAAAAGATGCAATAAAAGATCTTTTGATTAATAACTTTGGTGCTGTATTACAGGAAGGTGAAAGTGATTTTGAGGAAACAGATATCAGTTCAAGTGTCAGCGACCAGATGAAAGATGATGCCATTATTGCAGTGATTCTTGCAACAATCTGTATGTTGATTTATATCTGGTTCAGATTCAAAGATTTGAAATTTGCAGGAAGTGCTGTTATTGCCCTTATCCATGATGTTTTAATTGTTATCGGTTTCTATGCAATTTCGAGAATCACAGTAGGTACAACATTTATCGCTTGTATGTTGACAATCGTAGGTTACTCAATTAATGCGACAATCGTGATTTTCGACAGAATCAGAGAAAACCTTGCATTGAAAGATAAGAACCAGGTTAACTTAAAAGAAGTGGTTAATTCAAGTATTACACAGACATTGACAAGAAGTATCTATACATCATTTACAACATTTGTAACTGTTGCAGTATTATATGTTTTAGGTGTTTCTTCCATCAAAGAATTTGCACTTCCTATCATGGTAGGTATTATTGCCGGTGGTTATTCATCTGTATTTGTAACAGGTTCACTTTGGTATATCATGTCAAAGAAGAAATATGTAGCCGGTGAGAAAAAAGCTGAAAATGCAAAAAAAGAAGAAAATAGAGTAAATACTGAGAAAAAATTGAATAATGCAGATACTCAGAAAAAATCAAATGGTTCAAAGAAGAACAATAAGAAAAAGAAATAATCAGAGTAGAGGTTTGTAATTATTTGATGAAACCCAATGCCTGTAGAGGCGACGGGTTTTCTCGAATGTGTTGAAAATAGTCATTTGTCTATGTGGCAGATGGCTATTTTTAATTGTAAAATAGTTCAAAAATTAATCAATAAGGGCGCAAGCGTGGCATTTTTCGATGGTTTTGTCAAGTGTTTTTTGATAAAAAGTGGGGATTTTAATAAAAAAGAAATTTAAAAGTCTTATATTTACTAGCTTAAAGATTCCGAGAGATTATTGAAACCATTTTTGGGGATGGAAATAAGTATCAAACAAATTCACTTATAGTGAAAGAAAATCGGAGTGGATTTTTTAGAAAAATTGAGTTAAAATGGATAAATCAAAATAAAAGAAGGAGGTATGTCTTATAAGTTTACAACCTAATAATTTTAGGCTTGAACCAACAACAGTCTGGTCGTTTCCAGATAGAGGCAGTTGGGCAACGCATTCAGGAAAGTATCGAGGAAATTGGTCACCATATGTACCAAGAAATTTGATACTTCGTTATTCTAATCCCTGTGATTGGGTATTAGATCAATTTATGGGTAGTGGAACAACCTTAGTCGAGGCAAAACTACTCAATCGTCATGCGGTAGGTGTTGACATCAATCCGCAATCTGTTTCAAACTCTGAAACAAATTTACAATTCCAATGTGAAACAAATTCAAAAATCTTTACACGAAATGGGAATGCTACTGACTTGCATTTTATCAAAGATAGTCGAATTGACTTTATTTGTACGCATCCACCGTATGCTAATATCATCAAATATAGCAAAGGGATAGAAGGGGATATATCATTACTTGGTGTGGCAGAGTTTTTAGATGAGATGCAGAAGGTGGCGAATGAAGCATATCGTGTTTTGAAAAAAGGAAAAATGTGTGCTGTAATGATTGGGGATGTAAGAAATTATGGAAAGGTCATTCCATTAGGATTTCGTATGATGGAATGCTTTTTACAGGCAGGATTTACGAATAAAGAAATTATTATTAAAGAGCAACATAATTGTCGTTCTACTGATTATTGGGAAAAACAAAATAATAATTTTCTGCTTCTTGCACATGAGTATATATTTGTATTTCAGAAGTAAGATAATTCTCAAAGAGTGAAAGTTTTGGTTGTTATTTTGTATGTTTGCAAGTATAATAAATATGTAAAAGCTTGTCCTTTTGTGGACATAGAGAAGAGGAATCGTCAATGAGTAATTCGAGTGTTGCTCCATTTGTGAAATGGGCTGGGGGGAAGCGTCAGTTGATTCCACAGATAAAGGAGAGAATGCCTGAAAAATATAATAACTATTATGAGCCATTTGTGGGTGGCGGTGCAGTTACATTTGAATTGCTACCTTCAAATGCTCTCATAAATGATATTAACAAAGCACTAATAAACGCATACAAGAAGATATGTGGTGAGCCTGAAGCATTTCTGCACACAGTAAATAAACTTGATTCAGAAATGTGGGAGGATGGTAAAGAGTATTATTATTCTCTCAGAGAGCATTACAATGACAAGCTGATGAAAGCAGAGTATGATGTGGAATTGGCGGCATTGTTTGTATTTATCAATAAGCATTGTTTTAATGGTTTGTATCGAGTAAATGGAAAAGGCTTGTTTAATGTTCCGTATAATAATAGTCGCAGGGCTTCTGTTGACAAAGAATCTATTATGGCTACTTCAAAGTATTTGCAAGGCATAAGAATTATAGATGGAGATTTTGAAGTGGCGTGTAAGGATGCAAAAAAGGGCGATTTTGTATTTATTGATAGTCCGTATGCACCATTAAATCCAACATCTTTTGAGTCATATACCAAAGAGGGGTTTGACATAGAGAGTCACAAACGACTTGCAAATCTATTTGATGAATTAACAGCCAGAGGTTGTTATTGTATGCTTACAAACCATAATACTGATTTGATAAATGAGTTGTATGGTAACAAAGGTTACAGAATAGATGTTGTAAGTGTTAAGCGTATGATTAATTCGGATGCATCCAACAGAGTTGGTGAAGAAGTGATTATATGCAATTATTAAAGGAGAAAATAGACCATGTATAATGTAGTGGCAGATAAGATTTGATGCTAATGATGAGGATTGGACTTGTGATGAAGTGACAGATTTTGGAACTAGAGAAGGTCTTTTGGCATGGGATAAAGACTCAGAGTGGATGTTGTACTTGAAGAGATGTGTACAGTTTTGAGGCAGTATCTTGAAAATGGGGAGAATGCCTATATCGGATTTGTATGATGTTGAGATTTTATTTTCAAAATAAAGCGGTATTTTATTAAGGAGTTGAGATAATGGAAAACTTATTTGCAAAGAAAGTGCCATTATACTACGAGACAGAAGAATCACAACTGGTATCAGGTGATTCCTTTAAAATTCTAACAAAAATGGAACCGGAAACTGTGGATATGATATTTGCAGATCCGCCTTATTTTTTAAGTAATGATGGTATCACCTGTCAGGGTGGGAAGATGGTTTCAGTAAATAAAGGCTCATGGGATAAGCTTTCGGAAAGTGGAACCAGCGTCGAAGAAAAACATAAGTTTAACAGAAAGTGGATTAAGTTATGTAAGAAAGTACTAAAGCCGAATGGCACGATTTGGATATCAGGAACACTACACAATATATATTCGATTGGTATGTCATTGGAGCAGGAAGGCTTCAAAATAATCAACAACATAACATGGCAGAAAACAAATCCACCACCAAACTTAGCATGTCGATGCTTCACACATTCTACAGAAACCATTTTATGGGCAAAGAAGAATGATAAGAAGTCTCGGCATTTTTTTGATTATCAGAAAATGAAAGAAATGAACGGTGGAAAGCAGATGAAGGATGTGTGGACAGGTGCGTTGACGAAATCCACGGAGAAAACAGAAGGCAAGCACCCTACACAGAAACCGGAATATCTGCTTGAAAAAATCGTATTAGCATCAACGGAGCAAGGACAAGTTATATTGGATCCTTTTTGTGGTTCAGGAACTACCGGAGTAGAGGCGGTACGATTTGGGCGGAAGTTTATTGGAATAGATGTAAGCGAAGAATACTTGGAGATATCCAAGAAAAGATTGGAGAAGGTAGCAAATGACAAATAGAAATTTTGATGAATGGCTGAGTAAGTTCAGACCGAGTATATCAAGATATGATTACTATATCGACTTTGAAAAGGTTGTAAGAAACGTTGATGAAATCAAGGTGGAATTAAACATCTTAAATTCCTTGATTGGTTCTAAAAATATTGAAGAAGAATTTGAGATGATAGTGGTAAAGTACCCGGAAACATTGCAATGTGTTCCATTGCTTCTTGCGGTGAGAGGTTATGAAATTTATGCTCAAGATGAAGAAGGTGCATTCCTGTATAATTTCAAGCAGATGAATTACAGTGTGGACCAGTACAAGGTTTTCATGCGTAAGACCGGATTATTTGATATGATTGCAAATCACTTGGTAAATAATCTTGTGGATTATGCTTTGGGTATTGAAACCGGATTGGACTCTAATGGTCGTAAGAATCGTGGTGGTCACCAGATGGAAGATTTGGTTGAGAAGTATATTGTGGAAGCTGGATTTGTAAAGGATGTAAGTTACTTTAAGGAAATGTATCTTAAGGATATTGAAGAAAAGTGGAATATTGATTTATCTGCGCTTTCTAATCAGGGAAAAGCTGCTAAGAGATTTGATTTTGTAATAAAGACGGATAAGATGATTTATGGTATTGAGACAAACTTCTATGGCGGCGGTGGCTCAAAGCTTAATGAAACCGCAAGAAGTTATAAGATGCTTTCGCAGGAGGCAGATACAATAGATGGATTTACCTTTGTTTGGTTTACAGATGGATATGGATATGATTTATAGTATCGATGATATGGAGAATAGGGTTATGCAGAAGATATTTGAATAACAAGAGGAGAAAGTTGAAATGGCGAGTTTAAACGATTTTAAATTAGTTAATATAAAAAGCAAAAAGATGTTTTCTTTTATAAAAAATGTGAGAAGAACAGAATTGAATGATGTACAAAAAAGTAGAATGGGTTTTTATCATTTGGTTTTAGAAAATGTGACAGGAATAAGGGATGCAGATGATGTGTCTGAAATGATTATTGATACGGATTATAATAAACTATTGTATGGAAAAAAAGTTAATGACCTTGGTATTGATGCAATAAATTATATTGGAGATGATGATGAACAGGAAATAACAGTGCAACTCTTCAATTTTAAGTTTCGGGAAAACTATAAAGTTGATAAAAATATGGAAGAAGCAAGTGTTAATGGTAGCATCAAATTCTTGGAATACATATGCACAAGTGATGAAACAGCAATTGCAAAATTGCCAGATGATATTGTAAAGGAGAATATAGAAAAAATCTATAGATATCTAAATAGTAATAGATTATGTAATATCGAATTGTATATGGTTTCCAATGAGAATAAAACTTTTACGGAAGATGCAGAAAAGTACTTGGGGTTATTACAACAACACTTTGGAATTCGAATAAAAGCAATTGCATTAGATGATGTTATTGGATATTTTGATATGAAAAAGCAGTCAAGCCCATGTAAGTTTATGATATCGCCTAATGACTTTTTGGTTTTTCAGCAGAATGAGTTGTCAACTCAAAGGTCTTATATTGTAAAACTGTCTTTACTAGATTTGATAAGAATAACATGTAATGACATAGAACTAAAAAAGAGATATGATAATGAAGATGATGAAAAATTAATAAATGTTAAATTAGATTATGCGTTATTGTATGATAATGTTAGAGGTTATTTGGGAGAAACTATATATAATGTTAATATTCAAAAGACATTAAAAAACAACCATAAAGAATTTTTTATGTTAAATAATGGAATTACCATTACCGCTAAAGGCATAAGCGTTGATGAGGCAAATAGTGGAAAGAGATTTTTATTTACAGTAGATGATTACCAAATTGTTAATGGTGGACAAACTATTCGCTCTATATATGAATTTTTTGAAAATGAAAAAGAAAATACAGATGTGTTACATAATCTGAATGAAACGTATGTTTTGCTTAGATTTTTCAAAATTTCAGAAGAGGAAAAGTTAAAAAATAGAATTGCAGAATATACAAATAGCCAAAATGCTATTTCTAGTGCGGATTTAAAATCTGTTGATGCAATACAGATACAGATTGAAAAATATTTCAAAGAAGAAAAAATATTATACGCAAGAAAAGCTGGAGTAGTGGGGGATGACGATGTAGAGTATGACTTAAGAATATCTAAAGAGAAATTAGCACAGATACTGTATTCTGCAAAGGGATTTCCAGATAGGGCAAGTAATCAGAAAAAAAGACTGTTTCAGGAGTATTATGATGATATTTTTTCGGAAGATTTTAATGTAGAAAATGCTGTAAAACTTGTAAAATTATATTATGAAATAGAAAGGGTATTTGAAGATGAATTTAAAGAGATAAAGGCTTATGAGCAGAAATTCTTTTATATATTGTTTGTAGTACATGAATATCAAAAAACAATATTTAAAGCAATAGAAATATTGCAGAATTTGATATCTGAAGAATGTAAAGAAATAACTGAATCAAGAATGTTGTTAAAAACTAAATTTAAAGATAAGTTGGTATCAAAGCTTGAACAAAAAGAAGAAATCAATATTTTAGATTTGCTTTCAGGTAGTGGAGGTATAGAAGTTTAGTTGATAAATGTGCGAATTTAGAAGAGTGAGACAGTGTTTAGTTGTTGGTGACAACAAAATGACAATACAATCTCACGACAATTCATGCAACATGTAGAAATCAGACAAAACACCCTGGTTTCTACCACTAAAACCAACGAAAACACCACATAACAACTTTGCTAAGGGGAGTGTAAATCAGGTTTATGGTGATGAAAATGATACAGTTGAAGTATATTTGGCAAAACAAACGAAATGATATGGAGTAAACATGCATGTGGTATCCATATGCATCAATGTTCAGTTGGTATATGTGAAAAAGATGAAAAAAGATACATTTATATATGGACCCCAAGCATTTACCAAAATAAAAATTCAATATCTTTAATTAGTTTTAATGATAGTCCATTCTATAGTACTAATGATGATATAAAGAAGGATATATTAGTTTCAGAAGAGACATTTGGATTAATGGTATATAGTATGTATTACAGAGATGAAGAAAGTAGTTTTCAAGAAATTTTAAGGTACATGGCAACACATAAATATATGAAAGCATTTAAATACCGGATGGCATGATATTATAACTATGTCTAATGAAATAAGCATTCACAGAAATTGGTATATTATATATTGAATTAATAATGATGATACAAGCATTAAAAAGGATATTTTAGCAAATTGACAAATGCTCAGTTTGATAAGATTTCGGATGATGGAGATATACTTTATTCAAACGGAGATAAGTACATTAAGCTGAAAAAATATTGGATATAGAGGATGTTGATGCAATTTATATAAACGATGAAAAATATGTTTGTGACTGACCGGTAAAGAGATATGCGGGTGTGAAAATTTGCTCAATTTTCATACCTGCATATCTTTTTATGAAGTTGTAATTTGAATCATGCTATGATAAGATAGGTGTGAAAATAAATTTGTGCGAAAGAATGAGTGAAGAACATGGAAAAGTGGCTTGTACAGGCGAAAAAGGCAGATTTTGCCGGATTGGGAAACAGGTTTGGAATCAATCCGGTGATTGCAAGAATTATCAGAAATCGTGATATTATATCAGAGGAGGAGTATGGAGAATATTTAAAATGTGAGATGGATAAATTATATTCTCCGCTTTTGATGAAAGATATGGAAAAGGCGGTTCATATCATCAAAAAGGCGATGGAAGATAAGAAAAAAATAAGGGTGATAGGTGATTATGATATTGACGGGGTGACATCAGGCTATATTCTGACAGATGCTTTGGAAAAGCTGGGGGCAGATGTGGACTTTGATGTACCTGACAGAATCACTGATGGATATGGTATTAACAACAGACTGATTAAGCAGGCATATGACGATGGGATTAGTCTCATTGTAACCTGCGATAATGGTATAGCGGCAAGTGCACAGGTTGATTATGCGAAAGAAATTGGTATGCAGATTGTTGTCACTGACCATCATGAAGTGCCATATAGTATAGAGAACGGAGAAAAAAAACATATCATTCCCAAGGCAGATGCAGTTGTTGATCATAAAAGACCAGACTGTGAATACCCGTTTAAAGAGCTGTGTGGTGCAGGAGTTGCCTATAAGCTGATTGATGCGTTATATGATATGCTTGATGCCAGTAGAATGGAAAAGGGGAATGAGACAGCAGAATATAATACAGGTAATATAGATGGAAAATGTACAGTCAAAGAAAACACAGACAATAAGAAAGAAAAGTTTATGGAAAAGTATCTCTGTTTTGCCGCAATCGGAACAGTAGGGGATATCGTTCCGCTTTTGGGAGAGAACAGAACCATAGTAAAGAATGGACTGAGGCTAATCGATAATGTGAGTAATGATGGAATAAAAGCATTGATTGAAGCGAACGGACTGGGAAAGAGAAAAATTAGTAGTACGCATATTGGCTTTGTGATTGGTCCGTGTATCAATGCGGGTGGTCGCCTTGATACAGCAAAGAGGGCGTTTTCACTATTTAGGAGCCGGACATACGAAGAGGCTATTGAAAAGGCACAGGAATTAAAGGGGTTAAATGATGAACGAAAATATATGACATCGCAGAATACAGAGAAAGCAATTCAATTGATAGAAAATGATACCTCATTACAAAATGACAGTGTATTGATTATCTATCTAGCCGACTGTCATGAAAGTCTTGCAGGAATCATTGCAGGAAGAATCAAAGAACGATATTATAAACCGACGATTGTATTTACTGACAGTGAAGATGGTGTAATAAAAGGTTCAGGACGTTCTGTGGAGGGGTACTCCATGTTTGAAAAACTGACATGGGCAGATAATTTTTATAAAACTATGGAAGGGAATGCGTCTGGTGAGCCGTTGCTTGTAAAATTTGGCGGTCATAAAATGGCCGCAGGTCTGTCAATGAAGAAAAATCAGATGGAATGGTTAAGAAAAATCTTAAATCAACATGACAGTATAGACAAAGAAATCCTTGTCAAAAAAGTATGGATTGATGTTGCAATGCCATTCGAATATATTACTGAAAACTTAATCAGTCAGTTGGAAATATTAGAGCCGTTTGGAATGGCAAACGAAAAACCGGTATTTGCAGAAAAATGCACATCGATAGAGCGTATTAGAATATTTGGTCAGAACAGAAACGTTGTATCACTCACAGTAAGAAACAAAGCAAATTACAAAATGGAAGCTACATACTTTACAGAAGGCGATAAATTTATCGAAGAAATCAGAGAACGTTTTGGAGAAAAAGAAACAGAACTTCTTTTAAACGGTAAAAAAAACAACATTGGAATGAACATACTATACTATCCTGAACTCAACGAATACAACGGACAAAAAAATATAAAAGTTGTTATCAAAGGCTATTTATGGTATAATTTGCACTAAGGTGTAAAAATGAAATTAATTATTAAACATATAAAGAAAGGATTGTCAAAATGAAAAAAATTGAAGAGTACGTAAGAGCAATCAAAGATTTTCCAAAAGAAGGGATTATATTTAGAGATGTTACATCTATTATGCAGGATGCAGACGGATTTAAGCTTGCTGTAGATAGTTTGCAGGATAAGATAAAAGATATGGACTGTGATGTGATTTTGGGACCAGAATCAAGAGGATTTATATTTGGAGCACCTATCGCATACAACTTACATAAGCCATTCATCCCGGTTAGAAAGAAAGGAAAGCTTCCTTGTGAGACAATTTCCATGCAGTATGAGTTAGAGTATGGTGTTGCAGAAATCGAAATTCACAGAGACGCAATCATACCGGGACAGAAAGTTGTTATTATCGATGACCTTATAGCAACAGGAGGAACTATAGAAGCAATCATTAAGCTCGTAGAACAGCTTGGTGGAGAAGTTGTGGGAATGTGCTTTTTGATAGAATTAGAAGGGCTTGAGGCAAGAAAGAGACTTTCTGAATATAAGATTGAATCTGTAATTAAATACGAAGGAAAATAAAGAGGCTGTTTTCTTGTTTTTCCTGCAAAATTACGAAAATCGCTAGCACATGGATTTGCTGGCGATTTTCATCATTGTCCTAATTTTAGAACATTGACACATGGTAAAAATATGTTATAATGCAATCGGGTAGTATTCTTGGTAGAAACTATACCGCGTTATAGAAATATTCTATTATGTTTTTGACAAAACTTGTTTGCAAATCCAATTGAGAATGAAACTTATATTGTTACACAAATGAGATTTCGAAGACGTGCCTTTTATGAAAGGCGGTGGTTTGATGAAGATAGGATTTGTAGGTGCAGGCAAGGTTGGATTTTCGCTGGGAAAATATATGACCGAACATGGTGTGAGTGTATCAGGTTATTATAGTAAGAGCAGTGATTCAGCCAGGGAAGCATCAGAATTTACAAACACAAAGTATTTCGACAGTATTGAAGAGATTTTATCAGATAGTGACGTATTGTTTTTAACAGTTCCTGATGGAGCAATTAAGGACGTTTGGGATTCTCTGAAACAATATTCATTAACAGGCAAGTTCATTTGTCATTGCAGTGGTGCGATGTCATCATCAGTTTTTTCAGGAATAGGTCAGGCGAAAGCCTTTGGTTATTCTATCCACCCATTATTTGCAGTCTGTGATAAACTGCAATCTTATCGGGAATTATCAAGAGCATATTTTACAATTGAATATTCAGACGAAGAGTCAAAAAAGCATTGTATGTATTTTAAAGACATGTTTGAAAAGATGGGAAATGAAGTAAGGTTTATTTCCGCCGGACAGAAGGTTTTGTATCACAGTGCGGCAGTTTTCGCAAGCAATCTTGTCACAGGACTTTATTCTTATGCGACAGAATTATTACAGGAATGTGGTTTTGATGAAGAAAGTAGTGAAAAGGCATTAGCTCCATTGTTTATGAATAACTGTGAAAACGTTGTATCAAAAGGTATTGTAGATTCACTTACAGGACCAGTAGAGCGGGCAGATTCAGATACAATTAAAAAACATATGGAAGCTTTACCAAAGGAGCAATTAGGAATCTATAAAGATTTGTCAGAAAGACTGATTAAAGTGGCAAAACAAAAAAATCCGGACAGAGATTATTCAATCATTGAAAACGAATTATATTATCAGAATGGAAACGAAGTGACAGACAGAAAATGAATGAATAACTGATTGAGAGAAATAGATTGAAAATGAACATTATAGATTACTATGAATGATGATCTAGAATTTGATTCAAAATAAAAACTTATTGTAAATTGTCCAGTTGATGTATGTGAGGAAAGGAGAATGACAAAATGAAAAACACAGTGTTAACATTCAAAAAAGCGAAGGAAGAGGGAACAAAGATTTCAATGCTGACAGCATATGATTATTCGACAGCTAGTCTGATGGACGCAGCAGGAGTAAATGCTATCCTGGTAGGAGATTCACTTGGTAATGTAATGCTGGGATACGAGGACACAGTATCAGTAACGATGGAAGATATGATTCATCATGGGGCGGCAGTTGCAAGAGGGGCAAAAAATGCAATGGTTGTCATAGATATGCCATTTATGTCTTACCAGACAAGCGTCTACGATGCTGTAGTGAATGCAGGAAGGCTGATGAAAGAAGGTCGTGCAAATGCTGTAAAATTAGAGGGTGGTGTGGCAGTTGCACCTCAGATTAAAGCAATTGTAGATGCTGGAATTCCAGTTGTGGGTCACATCGGATTGACACCACAGTCAATCAATGCATTTGGCGGACATAAAGTTCAGGGAAAAACAATCGAAGCAGCGAAAAAGCTTTTGGAGGATGCAAAAGCAGTAGAAGCGGCAGGCGCATTTAGTGTAGTAATCGAAGGAGTACCGGCAGCACTTGCCAAACTGGTAACAGAAAAGCTTTCTATACCGACAATCGGAATCGGAGCAGGTTCAGATTGTGACGGTCAGGTGCTTGTTTATCAGGATATGCTTGGAATGTATTCTGATTTTACTCCTAAATTTGTCAAGAAATTTGCGAATGTAGGAGAGGTAATGAAGGGTGCGTTTGCACAGTATATCGAAGAGATAAATAATGGAACATTCCCAACACAGGAGCATTGTTACAGTATTGATCCTATGATTATTGAAAAGATAATAAAAGAAGAACAGTAATTAACTAATAAGAAAAAAACAGGATATTGACAGGAAAATGGAAAGGAAATAGTATCATGATTTTAGAAAAAACGATAGACGGAGTAAAAAAACAGGTAAAGGAATGGAAAGCACAGGGACTTAGCGTAGGATTTGTACCGACAATGGGATTTCTGCATGAAGGACACCAGAGTCTTATCAAAAGAGCTGTAGAAGAAAATGATAAAGTAGTTGTCAGTGTATTTGTCAATCCAATACAGTTTGCACCGTCAGAGGATTTAGAGGCATATCCAAGAGATTTAGATGCAGATATGAAATTATGTGAAGAGACAGGGGCAGATATGCTGTTCAATCCGGAAGTTTTCGAAATGTATGGTGATACATTTACTACATTTGTGGATATGACAGGAGTGACACAGGAGCTTTGTGGAAAGAGTAGACCGACACATTTTAAAGGAGTATGTACCGTTGTCAATAAATTATTTAATATTGTAACTCCTGATAAGGCATACTTTGGTCAGAAAGATGCACAGCAGCTTGCAGTTATCAGACGTATGGTAAGAGATTTGAATATGAATCTGAAAATAGTCGGATGTCCGATTATAAGGGAACAGGATGGACTTGCCAAGAGTTCAAGAAACACATATTTATCAGCAGAAGAAAGAAAAGCGGCACTTGTTTTAAGCAAAGCCATTTTTGCAGGACAGCAGATGGTGCAGAATGGAGAGAAAGACGGCGATAAGGTGCTGAGAATAATGACCGATATCATTGAGGCAGAGCCTCTTGCAAGAATTGATTATGTAGAGATGGTAAAGTGGGATACGATTGAAGTGTGTCATGAGATTAACGGTCCTATTCTCGTTGCAATTGCTGTTTATATCGGAAAAACAAGGCTGATTGATAACTTTATCTATGGAATGGAGGGTTAGATTATCATGAATATTACGATGTTAAAAGGAAAAATACACAGGGCAACTGTGGTGCAGGCAGAGTTGAATTATGTTGGAAGTATCACAATTGATGAGGAGTTGATGGAAGCATCAGGTATTTATGAATATGAACAGGTTCAGATTGTCGATGTGAACAATGGAAATCGTTTTGAGACATACGTGATCGCAGGAGAACGTGGCAGTGGAATGATTTGCTTAAATGGTGCAGCAGCCAGACAGGTGTCTGTTGATGACAAGGTAATCATCATGTGTTATGCACAGATGACTCCGGAGGAAGCAAAAGGTCATGCACCAAAGGTTGTCTTTGTCGATGAAGACAACAAAATCGTGAGAACCACAAGATATGAGAAGCATGGATTGCTCAGTGATATGTAAATCAATGAGTGAATGGAAACTATACCAGATAATGAAGACAGTATAGTATTCAGAGAAATGAATTATACAAGACAGGAAGTGATATAGGTGTTAAAAGGAAAAACAGTCGTTCTGGGAGTGACAGGGAGTATTGCCGCATATAAAATTGCAAATCTTGCAAGCAGTCTTGTCAAGCTTCATGCAGATGTGCATGTTATCATGACAGAAAATGCAACAAACTTCATCAACCCGATTACATTTGAGACATTGACAAAAAACAAATGCATGGTTGAGACTTTTGACAGAAATTTCCAGTTTCATGTTGCACATGTGTCATTAGCAGACAAGGCAGATGTAATGCTTGTTGCACCTGCATCAGCGAATATCATCGCAAAGATGGCAAATGGAATCGCAGATGATATGTTAAGTACAACTTATCTTGCTATGAGATGCCCGGTTATTGTATCTCCTGCAATGAATGTCAATATGTATAACAATCCTATTGTGCAGGATAATATAAAAAAACTAGAATCATACGGAATTACAGTTATTCCACCAGATAACGGATATCTGGCATGTGGTTATACAGGGACAGGTAAAATGCCTTCAGAAGAGGTTCTTCAAAATTATATTGTAAGAGAAATTGCAAAAGAAAAGGATTTGTTAGGGAAAAAGGTGTTGGTGACAGCAGGTCCTACAAGAGAAAAGATAGACCCTGTCAGATTTATTTCCAACCATTCTACCGGAAAAATGGGTTATGCCATAGCAAAACAGGCAATGCTTCGCGGGGCAGAGGTAACATTGGTGAGCGGACCGGTAAGCATCACACCACCGCCGTTTGTGGATGTGGTAAACGTGGTCAGTGCGAAAGATATGTTTGAGGCTGTCAGTGAAAGTTATGAAAGTATGGATATCATCATCAAGACAGCAGCAGTTGCAGACTATACACCTGCCAATAAAAAAGAGGAAAAGATTAAAAAGACCGATGGTGATTCGGATTTAAACATTGAACTGGAGAGAACAACAGATATCTTGAAATGGCTTGGCGAAAATAAAAAGTCAGGACAGGTATTATGTGGATTTTCAATGGAAACACAAAATGTTTTAGAAAATTCAAAAGCAAAATTAGAGAAGAAAAATGCTGATTTGATAGCTGCCAATTCACTTCGGGATGCAGGTTCAGGATTTGGAACAGATACAAATCATCTGATTCTTATCAAAAAAGATGAAATGGTTGATTTGCCACTTTTATCAAAAGAAGAGGCAGCAGACAGATTGCTTGATGAGCTTGGAGAAATGTTGTAATTAAGAACTATCTTTTGATATTTATTGTGGAAAAGAGGAAGAGAAAATATGATTTTTGTAGTTGATATTGGCAATTCCAATATTGTTATTGCAATAATGGACGATAACAGGAATGTGATTGAAACGAGAAGAATCCAAACAGAAAAACAAGGTTCTTTACAGCATTTTATGAATGAAATAAAAAATGTATTTGAGATTGACGAAGAAACAATACTTGGTAAGATAAGACTTCGTGACATAGAGGGAGTGGTGATATCTTCTGTTGTTCCGGAAGTGACGGACAAGGTAAGTGAAGTCATGAAAATTATCACAGGCAAAAATGTACTGGTTGTCAAAAATGATATCGAGACAGGAATCATAATAGCAACCGATTTTCCAGATAAAGTCGGAACCGATTTGATTGTTGATTCAGTAGCGGCAATGATGGAATATGGTGGAAAAATTGTTATCTTTGATATGGGAACAGCCACTACATGTTCCGTAGTTGATGAAGGAACTTATCTTGGAACAATTATCATTCCGGGAGTGGCAATTTCTAATGAGGCACTTGTGAAAAGAGCATCACAGCTTCCACCAATAGAATTTAAGGCACCAAAAAATCTGATTGGGAAAAATACAATTGAAAGTATGCAAAGTGGTATCGTATATGCAAGTGCAGCGATGGTGGATGGTCTGATCAAAAGAGTAGAGGATAGCCTTAATACTGAGGTAACGGTCATAGCAACAGGTGGAATTGCCGGTCTTATTATTCCATACTGCGAGAGAAATATTATCTATGAACCGGATTTGCTGTTAAAGGGATTGTGGTATCTATATTATAATAATGTGGGAGTTAGTATATGATATAGTATGGAAAGCAAAAGTTCTATGATGCATCTGAATCTTAAGAGATAATAAAAGCTCCCAACTGGAAAGTTTTTTTGTGATAGTAAAACATCTAAAAAAACACAAAGGAAAAATTAGAGGTATTAGCATGAGATTTATTGGAGGAAAGTCAAATCTGCTTACTGAAATAGGAAAAGTAGTAAGTAATTATACAGATAATGTACATTCTGTTATAGATATTTTTTCAGGGAGTGGTGCTGTTTCGGCATATTTTAAAAATAATCAATATAATGTTATTGGTAATGATATTATGTATTTTTCATATGTATTGAGTAGAGGTACAACTGCTTTGGATAAAGCACCAACATTTGAGAAGTTAGGAATCAATAATCCGATAGAATATCTTAATAATTTACATATTGAGGATACAGATATTGATATATCAGAATGCTTCATTTATCAGCAATATTCACCTCACGATGAGAATAATCGTATGTACTTTCAAAATGAAAATGCGATAAAAATAGATATTATACGAATTACTATAGAGAGATGGAAAGAGCAAAATCTCATCAATGAGGAAGAATATTTTTATTTATTGGCAGTGCTTATTTCAGCTGTGCCTTATGTAAGTAATATTACCGGAGTGTATGGAGCATATCTTAAACATTGGGATAACAGGACATATCATGAGCTAACACTGAAGAAACCTAATCTGATATCGCATGGAGGAAAGGCAATTTTTTTCAATGAAAATTGTGATAAATTATTACCAAATATTGCAGGTGATTTACTTTATGCTGATCCACCTTATAACTCAAGACAATATCTGCCTAATTATCATGTGCTTGAAACGATTGCTTTGTATGATTATCCTCAAATACATGGAATTACAGGAATGAGAGATTATAAAAATCAGCGTTCAGAGTTTTGTACAGTGCGTGGTGTTGAGGCGGCTTTTAGACGCATGATTGAAAATGCTAAAGTGCGTTATATCATGATAAGTTACAACAACGAAGGGTTACTTTCTACGCAGCAACTCACAGCTATATGTAAAGAATATGCGGTAAAAAATTCTTTTCAGCTGTATGAAATTGATTATCGCAGATACAATAATGTGGGAACTACCCCTGGTGGTGTGACAGAGCAAATATATTTTTTTCAAAAATAAAGGAGAATTGAAATGTTATATAGAAAATCGCCCCTTAATTATATTGGTGGAAAATATAAACAGCTTCCAAAGATAATGCATTTTTTTCCGAAAAAAATAAATATCATGTATGATTTATTTGCAGGTGGCTGTGATGTATGTACCAATATTGCTGCAAATTCCATCTATGCAAATGATATTAATTTTTTTGTTATTGATATATATAGAGCATTTCAAAATTTAACAATACATGAACTATTAAATTCTATTGATGGCATTATAAGTCAATGGAATTTAAGTATGAATAATGAAAATGCATATATTTCCTTTCGGAAACATTATAATTCAGTTCCTGTAGAAGAAAGAAATCCAATAGAACTGTATGTGTTGGTTTGTTATTCATTCAATTATCAGTTTAGGTTTAATAATAATAGAGAATTTAACAATCCATTTGGGAGGTCAAGAAGCAGCTTTAATTCTAAAATGCGGGAGAATCTTATTCATTTTCATTCTAAATTGACAGATATTCATTTTTTAAGCGAAAATTTTCATGATATAGATTTAAATTTCTTGAGAACAGGAGATTTTTTATATGCTGATCCTCCTTATAGAATTACAACAGCCAGTTATAATGATGGTAGACGTGGTTTCAAAGGTTGGACATTGGAAGATGATTTATTTTTATTTGAATTGCTTGACAGACTTGATAGACAGGGAGTTAAATTTGCATTATCAAATGTTACAGAACATAAGGGGGATAGAAATGAAGAATTAATGAAATGGAAGCAGAAATATCATACTCATAGAATTAACTATAATTATAATAACAGCAATTATCAGGCGAAAAACACTGAGTTAATTACAAGAGAAGTATTGATAACAAATTATTAATAGAAAAAATATAGTATGTAAGGAGGTTATTTTGATGTCAGCAAAAAGAACATTTGGATGGATACAGAATCCGGGCGATTTAAAAAAGTTAAAAAAAGTTGTTGGAATCTTTCAACCGGAATCTGTAGAAAACAGTTGGATGATAAAAGAAAGATTACCATTATTACTTCAATATTCTTTGATTAGTGATGATGATTATATGAGATTTATCCATGAATTAAGTAAACCAGCGATTGAAATTGATTATAGTATTTTGAAAGGAAAAGGTTCTGGTAACGGAAGCAGAAAAGATGCTATTTGCACAGGTATTATTCAAGCTGTTATTAATGCTCAGCAAAAAAAGACATATTTAGATAAAAATGGAAGGGCCATAACTATAAAAAAGCCATACACAGATGATTGGTCTGCTGAGGGCTATATAAGATGGGCTATATCATGTGGACTTATTGAATATATAAAAGACAGTGATAAGTGCAAAATTACTTCTTTGGGAGAAGAATTGACAAAAACAATAGAAGGTTCACAGGAAGAAAAAGAAGCATTTTCTAAGGCACTTTTATTATATCCACCAGTTAATAGAGTGCTTTCTTTATTGAAAGAAAAAGATTATCAGACTAAATTTGATTTAGGAAATAAATTAGGATTTAAAGGGGAAATGGGCTTTACTTCAATACCACAAGAAATATATTTGTGTGATTATTGTGAAGCTAATACTAATAAAGAAAAGTCAGCGATTAGAAGTAATGAAGAAGGAGATTCTGACAAATATGCAAGAGGAATTGCAAGCTGGTGTACACAAATGGGATGGGTGGAGTCATCTGTTATGGAGGTCACAGGAATATACAGAAGTCATACATATACAGCACCATTGCAACATTATTCTCTGACAAGAACAGGAGAAAAGGCACTTATTAAAGCAAAAGGAAATTCAAGTAATTCTAGAATTCCTCGAATATTGATGTTTGAGATGCTTGCTTCTAATAAAGCACATGGAGCAGATTATTTGCGATATCAAAGGGCTTGTATTATAAAAGTTTTGTCTAATACAGAAAAGACATTAGAGCAACTGCAAAAAGGACTTAAAAACTATGGACTTGAATTAGATATTGCATCAATTAAAGACCATATAGAGGGACTTATATCGATAGGTATTGATATTTCTGTTGATGGAAATAAGTATAGATTGCTTGATAAGATAAAATGTCTTGAAATTCCGGAGCAATCACTGTGCGTTAAAGATGAAGTAAATGATATTATTGATAGAGTACGAAGTAAATTGAAACATCTTGATCATAAATATCTCGCACTTATTGACCTAGCGTATAGTGATGCATCTTCTAGAGCGAAGAAAAATGCGGATGCACGTGAGTTTGAAATACAAACTGCAGATTTACTCATTAATGAATTATCATTTAATGGAATGCGTTTAGGAGATTCGCGAAAACCTGATATTATTGTGTCATATGATACAAATGGAACGATTATCGATAATAAATCATATAAAGATGGATTTAATATAAGTCGATCCAGTGCAGATGAAATGAGCAGATATATTAATGAAAACAGGATGCGTTTATCAATATTAAATTCTAATCAATGGTGGAATAATTTTGATTCAAGAATAAAAACGTATACATTTTTATTTATTACATCATATCTGAAAGGGGAATTTGAAAAGCAGCTAGAATATATATCTAATGCAAATTCAGGAATCAGAGGTGCTGCAATAGGGGTAGAAAACTTGCTATATCTTTCAGAAGGAATCAAAAGTGGTCAATTAAGTTATATGGATTTTTATAATAGTTTTAACAATAAAGAGATGATTTTTAATATATAGAAAATATATGTGTATGCATGAATTAGTTGAGTAATAATTTTAGAGATATGCAGATCGTTATATGAGTGTTTTATATGGAGCTGCCGTATTAAAAAATATTTTTAGTGTGGTAACTCCATATAAAATGAATTTCAAAATTTAAATAATGTTCTCAAGAATTTCTTTAGGTACTCTCAAGTCTCCATACCCCGTTCCAAGCTCCAGTCCCGGCTTTGCCGTTCCATGAAAATCAGAACCTCCGGTGATGAATAAATCATATTTTCTGGCGAGAGCACGCATTCTCGTTTCGTCATCACCTTTATTTTTAGAATAAATTGCTTCAATTCCTAAAAGTCCCGATGCTTTAAGAAGTCGCACGAGTTCATCAAGCTCACCATCACTTAATTTATACAAAAGAGGGTGTGCAAGTATAGGTTTGCCACCTGCGAGAAGAATGAGTCTCACAGCATCACATACACCAATTCTTGTTCGTGGAATATAACATGGACATCCTGGGTTTAAATACTTACAAAAAGCCTCATCATTATCTGATACATAACCGGATTCTTTTAAAAGAATGGCGTAATGTGCTCTTGTGATGACAGCATCATCGCCAAAACGTTCCCTAATAAGCTCGGGAGTGATATCAAATCCCAATTCCTGAAGCTTTGCAACCATTTTTACATTTCTCTGTTCTCTTAAATTCCTGTAATAGTGCACTTTTTCTAAAAAATCTTTGTTTTTGTAATCAATATTCAGACCAAGAATGTGAATGTCCTGTCCATTATATTCAGCAGAAAGCTCAATTCCGGGGATGAATATGAGGGGTGAGATATTTGCAGAATCATCATTGCTTTTTGTACAATTATTAGTCCGTTTTTCATTTGCCTGATTGACAGCCAAGATTGCTTCATTGATACCATCCACCGTATCATGGTCTGTGAGCGCAAATGCAAATAAATTTTTTTGAATCGCATAAGCAACAAGCTCAGACGGTGTCATGGAACCATCTGAGGCTGTTGAGTGAACATGTAAATCAATGTATTCCATTAATTATCGCTCTCCTGTTCATCCATAGAGAAGACCTGACGTTTTCTTGCAAGCTCATCATTTTCAAGATACTCATCATAAGTGGTAATCTTATCAATCAGCTTGCCATTTACAATTTCCATAATTCTGTTTGCTGTCGTCTGTACAAATTGGTGGTCGTGGGAAGCAAAGAGTACAACACCAGGGAATTTAATTAAACCGTTGTTGAGAGCAGTGATAGATTCCATATCAAGGTGGTTGGTAGGTTCATCAAGGATGAGAACATTCGCACCGCTAATCATCATTTTTGATAAGAGACAGCGAACTTTTTCGCCACCGGATAACACCTTTACTTTCTTTACACCGTCATCACCGGCAAATAACATTCTGCCTAAGAAACCTCTTACATAAGTAGCATCTTTAATTTCAGAATAACCTGTCAGCCAGTCAACGATTGTGTAATCATTGTCAAATTCTTTTGTGCTGTCCTTTGGGAAATAAGTCTGAGATGTAGTGACACCCCATTTGTATGTTCCTTCATCAGGCTCCAGCTCGCCCACTAAAATTCTGAAAAGAGTTGTCTTTGCAATTTCATTGGCACCGACAAAGGCAATCTTATCTTCTCTGCCGACGATAAATGAAATATCATCAAGAACCTTTACTCCGTCAATTGTTTTTGAAATATGCTCGACAGTCAGAACTTCATTTCCGATTTCGCGGTTTGGTCTGAAATCAATATATGGATATTTTCTGCTGGATGGTTTAATTTCATCAAGCTCAATCTTTTCAAGGGCGCGTTTTCTTGAGGTAGCCTGCTTTGATTTAGAAGCATTGGCACTGAAACGCTGGATAAATTCCTGTAATTCCTTAATTTTTTCTTCTTTCTTTTTATTGGCTTCTTTCATTTGCTTAACAAGTAACTGGCTTGATTCATACCAAAAGTCATAATTACCTGCATAGAGCTGAATCTTGCCATAATCAATATCAGCAGTGTGTGTACATACTTTATTTAAGAAATATCTGTCATGTGATACAACGATAACAGTATTTTCAAAGTTAATGAGGAATTCCTCAAGCCATGCAATAGCGTCAAGGTCTAAATGGTTCGTAGGCTCATCGAGAAGTAAGATGTCAGGATTACCAAATAATGCCTGGGCAAGTAATACTTTTACCTTTTCACTTCCGCGAAGCTCTTTTAAATATTTGTAGTGGAGGTCAGTTTCGATACCCAGACCATTCAAAAGAGAAGCAGCATCTGATTCGGCCTCCCAGCCATTTAAATTGGCAAATTCTTCTTCTAGTTTTCCGGCAATAATACCATCTTCTTCTGTGAACTCTTCCTTAGAGTAGATTTTTTCTTTTTCTTTCATGATTTCATAAAGTCTGGCATTACCCATGATAACAGTGTCGAGTACAGGATACTCGTCATACTGGAAGTGATCCTGCTTTAAGAAAGAAAGTCGCTGTCCCGGAGTGATGACAACTTCACCATTGGTAGAGTCAATCTCGCCTGATAAAATCTTTAAAAAGGTAGATTTGCCGGCACCGTTCGCACCGATGAGACCATAACAGTTTCCTTCTGTAAATTTGATGTTAACATCCTCAAAAAGGGCTTTTTTGCCGAGACGCAAAGTAATGTTGTTAGCACTAATCATACTCAATATCCTATGCATATTCGTCGCTTCAAATACAAAACAGACGATCGCAAAATCCTTTCATATATTTATTTTTTAATTATCTGAATTCTGAATACAATAGTTCGGGTTATTGTTTTTGTTTTATTGGTATCAATTGGAACAATAACAATTCCTATTGTAAATTGTTACTTTACCTATTTTACAGTAAATCGAGTATTTTGCAAGAGATTTATGAATAAAATGTAAAAAGTTCCGTTGCTAGAAGTGACAAACCCTCGGTTTCCCGCTCAATAAAATTTTTGATTGACATTTCCATTACACTGTTATATTATAATAATCTATAACAGTGTTACGGAGGTAAGCAGATGAGTAAAGATGAAAAAGAAACAAGAGCTCGAATACACGAGATAGCAATTGCCGAGTTTTTGGATAAGGGCTTTCAAAATGCCTCGCTCCGGAACATTGTCAAAGATGCCGGAGTCACAACCGGATCTTTTTATTGGTACTACAAGAGCAAAGAAGAACTGTTTGCCGCAATTGTGGGCGAACATTACGACCATATTCTTCAGATGTATGAGAATGCTTTGGATGAGTTTTGGAAAATGGATTATGAGCAGCAAAGAGAACATATGGGCGACATCGGTGGCAGATGTATGACAGAAATGATTGAATATATGTACAGTCACATGACAGAATTTAAGCTGCTACTTACCTCAGCGTCAGGAACAAAGTACGACAATATGCTTCATGAACTGACGGAGAGGGAGATTGAAGGAACGTATCGTTTTGAGGCTCGTATGAAGGAATATGGGTATCCTATGGCTCAGGAAATTGATTCTGTATTGGCACATAGTATTACAAGTGGCATGTTTGCAGGGATGTTTGAACTTGTTATTCATGATGTATCGCTTGAGAGAGCGAAAGAATGTGTCAAACAGCTTCATATCTTTTACACAGCAGGATGGAAGGGGCTGATGGGAATGTAGCCCCAAATCAGTTCCTGATAATGGGGACAATAGTGTCCCCATAAAAAATACACTACAGTTAGTGTATTCTAACGAAAGTTAAATAAATAACTTTTAAACCGTCCGATAAAAGTCAGTCAATAAAATAGCTGACATATTCGCAAAATTTAACTAATGAACCGGATGAAAAAATTGACAAACATTGTCTGAAAGAAAGGAGATTTTGATTTATGAAAGAAGAAAAAAAGCTGTCAGCATTTTCGGTGCTGATGGGTTATGCAGGAAATTACAAGGGACTCACCTATTTATCACTTGTATTGTCTGCTGTGACAGGATTACTGGCACTTATGCCATTTGTCTATCTTTGGCGGATTATTAAGGAAGTCATTGAGGTCAGGCCAAATTTTTCGGAGGCAGTCAACATCACACATAATGGCTGGATGGCAGTCATATTTGCATTAATTTCAATGCTATTGTATTTTGCGGCACTGATGTGTTCGCATGTTTCTGCATTTCGTGTGGCGGGCAATATGAAAAAAGATTTGTTGCGTCATATTGCGAACCTTCCTATCGGATTTGCGGATGAGATGGGTTCCGGTAAAGTACGAAGAACTGTTACCGAGGCAACTTCATCAACGGAAACACTTCTGGCACATAACTTGCCGGACATGGTGCAGGCGATAGTGACACCACTCGCAATGGTGGTAATGCTTTTTGTCTATGACTGGCGTTTCGGGCTTGCCTGCCTGGCATCCATTATTGTTGCGTTCGTCATGATGTTTCGGATGGCAGGACCGGCGATGGCAGAGGATATGAAAAATTATCAGAATGCATTGGAAAAAATGAGCAATGAGGCAGTGGAATATATTCGAGGAGTGCCGGTTGTCAAAACGTTTGGGCAGACAGTCTTTTCATTCCACCGCTTTAAGGAGTCGATTGATGACTATGGGAAATTCTGTCTGGAATATACATACAGATGTAGAAGTGCTATGATTCTGTTTACTATGTTTATCAACTCTGCATTTGCATTTCTGATTGGACTTATGCTGTTTTTGACAAGAGGAGGCGGAGAAGTGTCACAGGACATTCTTGTTAATTTCCTGTTTTATGTCATTTTTACACCAGTGATTGTCACAACTATGAACCGTGTGATGTTTATGTCAGAAAACAGTATGAAGATTAATGATGCAATTACAAGAATCAATTCTATTCTTGATATCAAACCACTTTTGGAACCGGAAGATAAAAAGCAGCCAAAAGGGGAGACTGTAGAAATCAGTAATGTTACTTTCCGATATTCAGATGATGCAAAGCCGGCAGTAAAAAATCTGACATTGTCAGCAGACAAGGATGAGATTGTTGCACTCGTTGGAGCATCAGGAAGTGGAAAAACTACTGTGGCAGGTCTGGTATCACGTTTTTATGATGCACAGGAGGGAAGTGTGAAGATTGGCGGAGTGGATGTGAAGGACATCGGAAAAGATGAACTGATGAATACAGTTTCTTATGTATTTCAGGACAGTAAACTCTTGAAACGTTCTATTGCAGATAATTTAAAAATTGCAAAACCGGATGCCACAGAAGACGAATTAAAAGCTGCATTAAAGGCTGCACAGTGTGATGATATTATAGAGAGACTTCCGAAGGGAATGGATACTGTTCTTGGCAGTGAAGGAACCTATCTGTCAGGAGGCGAGAAACAGCGTATCGCCATTGCAAGGGCAATACTGAAGAAAGCACCTGTTGTCATTTTAGATGAGGCGACGGCATTTGCAGATCCGGAAAATGAAGTGCTTGTTCAGAAAGCGTTTATGGAACTGACAAAGAGCAGTACGGTTATCATGATTGCACATAGACTGTCAACTGTCAGAAATGCAGATAAGATATACGTTTTAGACCATGGTGAAGTGGCAGAAGAAGGAAAACATGAGGAATTAATTGCAAAGGGCGGATTGTACAGTTTGATGTGGAAAGAATATCAGAGTGCGATTAGCTGGAAGGTAGGTGAAGCAGTATGAAAGAGAGAATGAAAAAGAAATTTGCCCTGTCAGATAAAGGGGCAAAGGAGTTAATTTGGGGAATTGTGGCAGTCGTTGCACAGAATCTGGCACTCATGTTTCCGGTAAGTTTGTTGTATCTGTTTACAGGAGATTGTATTGATGGAGTGGATTTATCTTCAGGAACCGGTAGTTATCTTTGTGGAATTGCAGTGTGTCTGCTTCTCCTTGTATTGACTTCTATCTGGCAATACAATTCAGCATACAAATCAACATATAAGGAATCTGCTGCGAGAAGAATTTCTCTTGCAGAGAAACTGCGTAAGTTACCGCTATCATATTTTGCGAAAAAAGACCTTGCAGATTTGACAAACACAATCATGTCGGATGCAGAGGTAATGGAACATGCGGGATCACATATGATTCCACAGTATTATGGAAGTATTATTTCAACACTGATTATCTGTATTGGTTTATTTTTCTTTCAACCAAAGATGGCACTGGCGGCAGTGTGGCCGATTCCGATTGCACTTATCATTGTTTTGACATCGAAAAAGGTACAGAATTATTTTTCAAGAAGGCAGGTGCAGGCGAAGGTTGACTTAAATGATGGTGTACAGGAATTTATTGAAACCTCTCGTGATTTGAAGAGTAATAATGCGGAAGAAGAGTACTTGAAAGAATTGGAAGAAAAAATTGATATTGTAGAAAAAAGGGCAATCGGAAGTGAGCTTGGTACAGCAGTTTTTGTAGTATCTGCACAAATGCTTTTGAAATTTGGTATCGGTACAGTGGCATTGGCAGGAAGTACACTGTTAATCAATGGAAAACTGACATTGATGGAGTTTTTCTGTTTCCTTTTGGTAGCATCAAGGCTATATGAGCCAATGAGTGCGACACTTATTAATCTGGCAGCCATTAATGCCATGCAGATTAATGTGGACAGAATGAATCAGATTAATGACACAAAAGAGCAGGAAGGTTCTGAATCTTTTGAGCCAAAGGGCTATGATATTGTCTTTGAAAATGCAGGTTTTTCTTATGAGGATGGAAAGACAGTACTTTCGGATGTGACATTTACGGCAAAACAGGGCGAGGTAACAGCACTTGTCGGACCGTCAGGCGGAGGCAAGACGACCGTATCCAGACTGGCAGCACGTTTTTGGGATGCAGACAAAGGCAAAGTGATGGTCGGAGGTGTTGATGTAAAGACAGTAGATCCGGAAAAACTGTTATCGGCATTTTCTATTGTATTTCAGGATGTCACATTGTTTAATAATACAGTGATGGAAAATATCCGAGTGGGCAAAAAGGATGCAACAGATGAGGAAGTACTGGTGGCAGCAAAACTTGCCAACTGTGATGATTTTATAAGAACTCTTCCAAATGGCTATGATACTGTGATTGGGGAAAACGGTAGTGAGCTATCCGGTGGAGAAAGGCAGCGTATCTCCATTGCAAGAGCATTCTTAAAGGATGCGCCGATTATTTTGTTAGACGAGGCCACAGCGTCTCTTGATGTGGAAAATGAGACGAAGGTACAGGGAGCATTGTCAAGGCTTATCAAGGATAAAACGGTTATGGTGATTGCTCACAGAATGCGTACAGTGGCAGGAGCCAACAAGATAGTAGTGCTTTCTGACGGTGGTGTGGCAGAGCAGGGTGCACCTTCTGAATTGTTGAAAAAGAATGGCATATTTGCGCAGATGGTAAAGCTGCAGAGTGAGGGACAGAACTGGTCAATTGTGTAATGCTTTTGTCATCCTTTTAGCCAAAACATATTTAGCGATTTTTTTAGAAACATAAGGTATATGTTGTATTTTGCGAACGA
Source organism: uncultured Lachnospiraceae bacterium (assembly GCA_902786365.1). Taxonomy (GTDB): domain Bacteria; phylum Bacillota; class Clostridia; order Lachnospirales; family Lachnospiraceae; genus Bovifimicola. The sequence continues at coordinate 154,262 of CADACD010000003.1, forward strand.
ATAGACAACTATTGAATATTAGCAAAAAAAATGTTATGATAATGAGAGAACATATACATGTAAAGAGTTCGACATGTAAAAAAAATGAGTAGGAACGTAAATAGTAAAAAGTAAAAAGAAAGACGAATGGTTAGATATGGCTAAAAACAAAGAATTAAAGTATAAGATTAAAGCAGGTAATCCGATGCAGCTTGGAGCAGTAAAGACAAATGATGGAATCAACTTTGCTCTGATGTTAAATGGAAGGGAACAAAAGGCGTGCTCACTGATTCTATACGAGAAGGGTACGCTTAAAGTGGCTGCAGAGATTGCATTTACGCAAGATATGTGGTATGGCAATATTTGCACCATGTGTCTGCAGGGAATCAGTCTTAATAATTTTGATTATAATTATCGTGTTGGAAATAAAGTAATCACTGATCCATATGCAGCAATTATCAATGGAGCAGGAGTATTTGGAGAAAACGATGTCAAAAAGAAGACATCCGCAGGATATGTGGACAAGTTTAATTGGGAAGATGATATAAAACCTATGATAAACTTTTCGGATAGTATTATCTATCGTCTCCATGTCCGCGGATTTACAATGAACAGGTTTTCAAAAGTCAGAAAAAAGGGAACATTTGCGGGAATTACTGAAAAGATTGAATATTTCAAAGAGCTTGGGATAACAATGGTAGAACTTATGCCGGCATATGAGTTCAATGAAAATGAGGGAGTCAAAGATGGAAAGGTCAATTATTGGGGATACACAAGTGCAGACTACCTTATGCCGAAGGTTGCCTATTCTTATAAAAAAGAGGCAAAGAGTGCAATAAATGAATTTAAGACAATGGTTAAAGAGCTTCATAAAAATAAGATAGAAGTATGCATGGAATTCTATTTTAGTAAGGACATTTCACCGGCATATATGATAGACTGTTTCAGATACTGGGTTATTCATTACCATATCGATGGAATTCACTGTAACATGAGCGATGATATCAGGGGTGCAGTCAGTTCAGATCCATATCTTGCAAACACAAAGATTATCAGCTATGGTTTTGAAAGTGATGAGTATTCATTTAACAGACATCTTGGAGAGTCAAATGATGTGTTTATGAATATTGCAAGAAAGTTTTTAAAAGGTGATGAGGGTACTGTTAATGATATGGCTTTCAGAGTCAGATATAATAAAGATTTTGCAACACCTGTCAATTACATTGCCAATAATAATGCTTTTACCATGATGGATATGGTATCATTCTCAACGAAGCATAATGAGGATAACAAAGACAGCAATAAAGACGGCCGGGATGATAATTACAGCTGGAACTGTGGCTTTGAAGGAATTACAAACAGAAAGAATATCAAAAAGTTCAGATTAAAGCAGCTTAAGAATGCATGGTGCCTTTTAATGCTGTGTCAGGGAGCACCTATGATATATGCGGGAGATGAGTTTGGAAATTCATGCGATGGAAATAATAACCCATACTGTCAGGATAATGATATCTCTTATCTTGACTGGAGACTTATCAAAAAGAATAATGAATTATTTGAATTTGTAAAATACATTATCAAGTTTAGAAAAGAGCATAATATCTTACATCTTGACAAACCATTCAGGCTGAATGATTATAGGTCACTTGGAATGCCTGATATGTCATATCATTCTGAGAGAACATGGGCATTAAATACAGATGTGTTTGCCAGACATTTTGCAGTGATGTTGTATGGAAAATATTGTAAAGTATTTAAAAAGCCGGAAGAAGAAAATCTGTATATTGCATTCAATATGTACTGGGAGAGTAAAAAATTCGGACTTCCTACAGCCGGTAAGGGCAAAGAATGGAAAATTGCATTTACTACAGATGAAGAAGGTAAAGTTGAGATAGATGACAGAAATGTAAAATTTTCAAGAAGTATTAAACTCCCGCCAAGAAGTGTTGCAGTGCTTATCAGCGAGGAAAACGAAGAAGTGATTGCAGAAGAAAATGCAAAAGAGGAAGAGAACAAAAGAATTGCAATTGAAATAAGCAAAAGACAGAAAACTCTAAAACAAAGCAATTTGAAGCAGGATTGTATCAATGAAGAGAGCACAATAGAAGAAAGTGCAAATACAAAGATAGAAAGTGTGAATATACAAGGTGTGAATATAGGACATACAAATATTTAAAGTATAGACACAAAAAGAACAAATCATGATGAAAGGTAACTGCATAAGCATGGAAAAAAGAATGGATTTTAAATGTCTCTCAGCATCAGGTCTTAAGCTGATAGCAGTTATAACAATGACCATTGATCATATTGGGGCGGCATTGCTGCCTCAGTATTTATTTTTGCGTATGATAGGAAGACTTGCATTTCCGATATATTGTTATATGATAGTCAATGGATTGTTTCACACAAAAAATTGTGGTAAATATATTTTGAGATTATTTACGTTTGCGTTAATATCAGAGGTGTTTTTTGATCTGGCATTTTATGGTGAGGTAATTAATAAGGAACATCAGAATGTATTTTTTACATTAGGAATTGGACTCACAGTCATAGCGGTCATAGAAAAATTGAGGATAAAGTATGGGATATATTCGATATTTGTATCGACAGCAGATATTATTATATTGGCAGCAGGTTGTGCCACTGCATATTTTTTGAGAACAGATTATTCGTTTTATGGTGTGCTGATGATATATGGATTTTATTCTTTTAGATTTAATGCTGTTGTATCGAGTGTATTTCAGATATTTATTAACTGTATTATACTTAGGGGAGTGCAGGGATTCGCAGTATTTTCACTTATACCAATATGGTTGTACAATGGTGAGAAAGGGAGGAATGCAGGTTGGGTAAAATGGCTGTTTTATGTCTATTATCCGATACACTTGTTGGTAATTTTTGTATTAAAAAAAATACTATTTTACTAAGTGAGTGAATGGAGGTTTTATTTAATTTTGTTTTGAAATATAAAGTGGCATATGATACAATGTAACTTGCTGTAGTTTTTACAAAGTAAAAGCACTGTGTTTTGATAGGATCTCATAAGTTAAAATATACAGTATTTTTACGATTCAGAATGTAGAATAATATGCTATAACCTGCGAAAAGGAAATGGAGTGGTAGAAGTGTCACATAACAATCAGAAAAAGATAGCATTAATTAACGATTTTACAGGATTTGGAAAATGTTCCATTACAGTGGCACTGCCGGTTATTTCAGCACTTAGGGTACAGTGTTGTCCTGTAGTTACTTCAATTTTTTCAAATCATACTGCATACCCGGAATATTTTTTTGATGACTATACAGATAAAATGCAAGAATATATCAATCAATGGAAAAAGCTGGAACTAAAGTTTGAGGGAATTGCTACAGGTTTTTTAGGTTCTGCAAGACAGATAGAAATAGTCAGCCAGTTTATTAATGAATTTAAAACAGAAAATACAGTGCTGATAGTTGATCCAGTGATGGGCGATTATGGAGTGAAATATGATACATATACAGAAGAAATGTGTGAGAAAATGAAAATGCTGGTATCGATGTCTGATATCATAACACCAAATCTTACGGAATGTTGCATTCTCACAGACACAGCTTACAGAGATGATATAGATTACACTGATGTCAGAAAGATGGCAGAGAAACTGTCAGATATGGGGCCGGATAAGATAGTCATAACAGGAATAGAAAGAAAAGATTATATCAATAATTTTGTATATGAAAAGGGAAAAGAAGAAAAGATTATTAAGAGTAAAAAGATTGGAATAAGCCGTTCTGGGACAGGCGATATATTTTCAGCTATTATATCGGCAGATGCAGTCAACGGAGTGGAATTTGAGACTTCTGTGCGAAAAGCGATACGTTTCATAAGAAGATGTATTGTGCTTTCAGACGATAGAGAGATACCGACAGAAGATGGTGTATGTTTTGAAGATGTGCTCACAACGCTCAGATAAATGATGTTAATATGTGGTAAAATAAATTGAAAAATATTCCAACAGATTACAGATAAAACATTAATAACAAAAGTAAAGAAAGGGTTTCTAAATGTTAGTAAAGAAAAACATAGATATTATTTTGGCGTCAAAGTCTCCAAGGAGACAGGAGCTGCTCCACCAGATAGATATAAGTTACAGATGTATGCCAAGCAGTAAGGAAGAAGTGATTACGACAAATTGCCCGGCAGAGGCAGTAAAAGAGCTGTCAGCACAAAAGGCACGTGATATTGAAGAACAGATAAAAAGTGCACAGCAGGTAAGTAATAAAGGTTCAAAGATAATCATAGGTGCAGATACTGTCGTGGCTTTTGAAGGGAAAATACTTGGAAAGCCAAAAGATGAGAAAGATGCATTTTCAATGTTATCAATGTTAAGTGGCAAATCTCATGAAGTATATACAGGTGTGACAGTGATTTATCTGTCAGGGTATGAAAATTATCCGAGAAAAGAAATTGTATTCAGCGAATGTACAAAAGTGAAAGTGGCACAGTTGTCAGAAGACGATATCAAAAACTATATAGCAACAAAAGAGCCGATGGATAAGGCAGGTGCCTATGGAATACAGGGAAAATTTGGAAAGTATATCAACGGCATAGAAGGTGACTACAATAATGTGGTAGGACTTCCAATTGCCAGGCTGTTTCAGGAAGTGAGGGATAAACTTGGAATTAACCTGACAGATGTTGTAATTGAAAAAAGAGATAAAGTAAAGGCATGTATCTTTGATTTGGATGGAACAACACTTGATACATTGGAATCTATCGGTTCTACAGTCAACCTTGTGCTTGATGAACTTGGACTTAAAACACATGAAATAGAAGAATATAAGCACTTTGCAGGTGATGGACAGTATGAACTTGTTAGGAGGTCATTGATTGCGGCTGGCGATGAAAAACTTCAAAATTATGATGTTGCAATGAACAGATATATTGAACTTTTCAAAGACAGATGTACATATCATGTCAGGTTGTATGATGGTATAAGAGAGTTGATGGAGGCTTTAAAAGCAAAAGGAATAAAGGTAAGTATACTATCTAATAAACACCATGACAATGTTGTGAGTATTCTTAATGAATTATTCGGAGAGAATTATTTTGATTGTGTGCTGGGGCAGAGAGATGACCATAAAAAGAAGCCGAGTGGTGAGGGAATCAATATCATTTTGAATGAAATTGGGGAAAATCCCGAACATTGCATTTATATTGGTGATACAGACACAGACATGTTGACAGGAAAGAATTATGGATTGTATACTGTAGGTGTTGGCTGGGGATTCAGAACAAAAGAAGAACTTGTCAGTGCTGATGCAGATTATATAGTGGATAAACCGGAAGAAATTTTGAAGATATGTGAATGAATGATAAAATAAAACAGATGAATAATAGGAAAAGGAGACGTAATGAAAAAGAGAATAGTTCGTGCAGCCGCAATACTGATGTCTATGGCTGTGATGGTTACAGGGTGCAGAGTAGGTGGTAAAAATATAAGGATTACGACAGGACTTAGTGATTCGGATTTGTTTAAGATAGATGGAAGTAAGTTCAGTGTCTCTGAGGCGAAGATGTATCTTACAACAGAAAAAAATGTATATGAAGAGTCGTTTGGCTCTGATTTATGGGATAAAAATGTTGGAGATGTTACATTTGAGGAATATGTAAAGGAGAATTTAAAGGACAGACTCGCACAGATAAAAACCCTTAATCTTCTGGCCAAGAATAAAAAAATAAGATTATCAGATGATGAGACAACAAAGGCTCATTCGGCAGCTGAAAAATACTTTAGTGGATTGAATGATGAGGAAAAAGATTATATGAAAATAGAATTGTCTGATGTGGAAAGTGCTTATGAAAGTTATCTGCTGGCAGAGAAAGTATATGACGAGATTGTAAAGGATGTGAACCCTGAAATCAGTGATGCGGACGCAAAAGTAATTAAAGTGGCAAGCATTTATATCAAAACGTTTACTGTCGATGAGAATGGTAACCGGGTGGATTATACAGGCGAAGAAAAAGAAAACGCCAAAAACAAAATCAATGATATTTTAAAGCAAATTAAAGAGGGTTCTGACTTTATCTCTGTTGCAGAGGATAAAACCGAGGCAGATGAGATAGAATATACATTTGGAAAAGGTGAAATGCTTCAGGAATTTGAAGATACAGCATTTGCGTTGAAAACGGATGAGGTAAGTGAAGTGGTAGAAACGGAAGATGGATATTTTATTATCAAATGTATCAATGATTATCTTGAAGAGGAGACACAAAAGAATAAGGAAGAAATGATTTTGGAAGCAAAAAATAAAGCATTTCTTGAAGTGTATGAACCGTTTGTAGACACTCTTTCGTCAGAGTTTAATGCTAAAGCATGGGAAAAGATAAAATTTTCGGATATGAATGATGTAAAGGTGGCTAATTTCTATCAGTGTATTGAGGAATAAATTAATACAGTATTTGCATAGGAAATATAAAGAATGTCAGGTGATGAAAAAGATGATGGATAGACTTTTTCATTACCTGACATTTGTTATAATAGAGTAAATATTAGTGAGCCATTAATTATTTATTCTTCTGCCTTCTTAGTTTTTCTGTTCTTTTTCATTATATCAGCAATCAATATGGCGATAAATACTAAAACACTTAAGATGGATAGAGAAATACCGGCTTTTAATCCTCTTGGCGAATAATCAAACGATATCGTATGTTCGCCCTTATCCAAATAGAAGGAAAGCAGTGCATCTTTAAAAGCATGTGTGGATGTCTTTTTGCCATCTACATAAACAGTCCATCCTTCATCGTAAGGAATTGATGTATAGAGAAGACCACTATTTTTAACATCAATTTTTGCCTCCACATGAGTATCATCAAATTTTGTAATATCAAGAGTACTTTCACTTAATTTATCAAAAGTATCAAGGAAGATATTTTTATCAAAGCTGTAAGCATACAGCTGAATGGAAGATACATCTGGGTCAGAAGAATATACAACAACTTTAGTGCCGGTTTCTAATTCTCCGAGATCAAGCATGTGACTGTGTGTCATGGAATAATAGTTCTTTGTGGCTGTACTTCCGTCAGAAAAAGTTTTATCAACTGTTATTCTGTCAAGAGAAGTGGTAACATAGATAAACAGGTGAGTATCATTTTCAAGATAAATTTCATTATCATCACCGATTGTGTTGACCATCAGTCTTGTATACATGGGATGTTCTTCGCTGTCAAGCCCAAGTATACTGCTCACCATTTCATTTTGCACTGCAAATGGATTAGGATTTGTGATCTCCCATTTCTCTTCCATATCAGCAGGAACCATGAATCCGAGCGGGAGCCAGTATTTGTTTTCATACATATAATAATCTGCTTCGATTCCGGAAGTTTTTGTGTAGGTTTCTTTCTCAAACAGGCTGATATAATCTGTTTCCGGTAACGTATTTGAACTTAATACATATTTTATGGAAAACATGGCTGCTGTAAGTGGCGTATGTCCATAATAAGCATAGGCGTTTGTCGATTCTTCGAAACCAAGTGCACCATAATATTCACTGAGTCCTGAATTGGTGGTTGATGAGAAAATCGATGCACCGTGATAATTGCTCCATGCAGCATCATTTTTTGAACGTCTGTCTTCTTTTTCGATTCTAAAGAAACTGGTATTTGATTCGGCATTTTCATTGATATTTGCCTTATCGACTAAGGTAGTAATTGTCTTGTTATCATCAAGATAGGCAGAACGTGTACATGTGCTTAAAGCTGTCTCGTCTGTATTGATATAGCATTCGGCAGTAATCATGATGATAAGCAGATAAGCGACAAATCCTTGCTTATAATTGTTGTTTCTGAATAATGAAAATACTATCATATAAAAAATCAAAAATGTAATACTGATATAAATTGTGGATGCAGAGTACGTATCAGAAACAAATAACTGTTCAATTAAAAGAATCAGTGCAATGGCACCGGCAAAGCAGGAATACAATTGTTTTCTCGTTACTTCCCTCAAATAAATCAGAGCCTCATATCCCATAGACAGAACCATGAAAATATATAAGAACGATTCACGGCATGGAAGGCTGTTAGGATAATGGAATCCATGCCAGATATAATTAGGGATATTTGTATTAAAACTATATAATAAAAAGCAGACAATTGATATTTTTGCTATCTTTTCTTTTGTATTAATCTTAGGATTGATGACATAAAGAGGAAGCAGAAGAAATACAATTACACCACAGTAAATATTAGGATCATGTGCTGAAAAAACAGCAGGTTCTACATTGATTAAAGCTCTCGATAACATGAATAATGCTGAGAAATAAGTAATCACTGTTTTTGGAAATTCAAATTCTCCTGATGCTGTTGATGATAATGCAAAGTAAGCTGGAAGAAATGTCACAGCAGCAAAACCACCGGCAAGAAGAGAATAGAGTACAAAATTTTTAAAACGTACTGAATAGTAAGACAATGTTTTTGTGCTGTCATCTGCATAAATAAGTCCGATATAGTAAATTGCGCAGAAGATACAGATCATAATTGCAATATAGTAATTAGATAGAATTGCAATTCCAAGTGATATACAGTAAAGATAGCATTTGTTTTCTTTGACAAGTCTTTCAAGTCCGAGAATGATAAGTGGAAGCAGTACAAGACAGTCAATCCACATAAGATTCCAGCTGTATGCACAGAAGTACGAAGAAAGTGCATAAAAGACAGAAAGAGATGCAATGGTAGCTTTTTTTGTATCAAAATGTTTGCTCAGATAATAGGCAAACGTAGAGCTTGACAGTGCTGTTTTGACAATGATGAAAACACTCATAATTTCAGGAATGTGGGAAGGTTTCACAAGACCGATAAACCAGTTGATCGGGCTTGCAAGATAATAGGCGTATAATGCACTGAAATTGACACCCATTCCGATATTCCATGAATAAGTAAAGTTGCCACCGGATTTTATTTTGTTGTAAAATTCCATCATAAATGGAGCGTATTGATGGTAACAGTCACTTCTCAAGTACATATTGTCGCCGAATGGATAGATTTTTCTTATGTGGTATATAATAACAAGTATGATAAGTGGAATAATAAATGCCACAAAATAAGAAAAATTCTCTGCGATAAAAGAAACTGTTGTATTCTTATTTTCCTTTTTGTTAAAGATAAATAATTTGCTAAAGATGTAGTTGAGTATCACAACGAAAATGCTTGAAATGACTTTTGCAATAAAGTCATTCATTCCAAACAAAGTAACAGTCAGATACATAAATACAAGACTGAATACAAGTGAAAATAGTCTTGCTCCGAGAAATCCGGCAAATTCATTGAAGAGTGTCGAAAAATCGGTTTTCTTACTTCGAAATACAATCAGTTTGTTAGTGACAAATGCAAACAAAAATGCAATGCACCAAGATAATGTATTAGCTATCAGGTAGTTTACCGAAATACGTGTGAGGATAAAATACACTGAAAAATCTATGATTGTTGTTAGAACACCAAATATGAGATAATAAATTGTTTCCTTATTAATAAATTTTTTAAGTCTGTTCATTTTATGAAAAATTCCTTTCGAAAAATTGATTGCTGCATTTTTTAACAAAAGCGGCAAAAATGATAATAATGCCAAAGATACTATCAATGGCCGGCAGGATAATTTTTGTGATTCTGCTCATTATCAACTGTAATATTAGTATGGTGTATAATAAAAAGCGGCCTTGCTTTTGTTTCAATATAAATATGACCAATATACTCACCTAATACACCGATGGAAAATTCGGTAATCCCACCTAAAAACAATACTGCCGATAACGTGGTCACATACCCCGGTACGGAAATTCCAAAAATAAGTGTTTGTATAAGGGTAATGATGATATAAGTAAATGCGGCAACGGAAATGAAAAATCCGAAGCCTGTAACCATTCTCAGTGGTGCAACCGAAAATGCTGTAATTCCATCGATAGCGTATTTAAATAATCCCCAGAAACTCCATTTGGTTTTACCGACAGTTCTCTGTACATTTTCATATGGTATCCATTTTTTCTTAAAACCTACCCATTCAAAAATTCCCTTTGAAAATCGTTGGGATTCGCAGAGAGATAAAACAGCAAGAACCATCTGTCTTGACATAATCCTGTAGTCAACAGCACCGGATACAAGGTTGATGTTTGTGAGCTTATTAGTGATGTGATAAAAACTTCTTGAAAACATACTTCGAATCCTTGCTTCGCCTTTTCTGTTGGTACGCTGTGCGGCAACACAATCATAACCTTCCTCAATGCCCTCAATCATATGTGGTATTAAAGAAGGAGGATGTTGCAGGTCAGCATCCATAATGATTACATAATCTCCTGTAGAATGCAAAAGTCCGGCATACATACCGGCTTCTTTGCCAAAATTTCTTGAAAAAGAAATATATTTTACATTATCATATTTATTAGAAAGCTCTAATATAATATCAAAAGTATTATCACGACTTCCGTCATCAATAAAAATATAATTAAATAAATAGCCGTCAATGCTGTCAGTCACTTTTGAAGTTTCATCATAGAAAAGATGAAGAACCTCCGATTCGTTGTAGCACGGCACGACTATATCAACTGTATTCATAAAAAATCATCTCCAGACTGCCATTAAAAGGGCATAAAAATATAACTTATATAATACTAAAAAAAAGGCTTGTTTGCAAGTTCTATATAAAAGTAATGATAGAGTTGAGATGGATTTATTTGCAATTGTAATATTCATAAAATGTTCATAATCTATTTT
>CADACD010000004.1 GCA_902786365.1 uncultured Lachnospiraceae bacterium
TTTGCGTGCATAAATGTCACTCTTTCACCTGTAATCGCATTGGTTTCTCGACTTGCGAATCGGCATCTATACCTGCACCGCTAATTCCGAGAAGATATTCTTACCTTTTTCCAAAGCTGCTGCAGATATCCGGCAGAATACTGTGAATTTAGCAGCACATGAATTTCATCTTGCCTTTCCTTTCCTGCCATTTTCCACAATTCTCTGCTGAATTGACTCCATCATCACAAGCATTGCTATGGGACTGAGCTCTGTTCCCAAGTCCCTGATTCCATATACCACAAATCTGTTATCTACATCAACATTTGTCTGATGATTAAAGATATTGAGAGAGCCGTTTACAAACAGTTCAAGCGATAATGCTATCTCTTTCGCTTCTTTTTCCTCCTGCTCCTTTAACAGCTCATAAAAATCCGACATCACAGGCACATACTTTTCCCTGCTCTTTGCAATACCACGATACAGACTTCTCACACACCTGTCGATAATCGACCTCTGGTATGCATTGATTGACGCTCCCATGCACTGCTCTCACAGACCAAGCATAAACTCTGACTTCTCACTGATCAAACCCATACTGTCTATTAAATCAAGCTGCCATACATCCATATCAAGAGGATTGACATGGTTATCCGTATATGCTGACATATTGATTACCGTTCCTCCATATTTTTTTGCTATATCAAAATACTATGTCGATAGGTAAGCCTTTGAAATTATCTCCAGCTTTTCCCCCGACTCACACCGTGCATGCGACTTTCACCGCACACGGCGTTCCCTCGTGCTCAAGCAAGTTTACAAGTTCCACTGACAGGCTTTAGTTTTCTTGCTTTTCTTAGTTTGTTCAGTTTTACTCTTTGTTTCTCTGTTAGCTTACTACAGTAGTCAATATCAATATCTTCAATCAGTGGTATAACATTCTTATCAACGATTACTATATTGCTATAATTGTCTGTTCCATTTCGTTCCTTAGGCTTTATTCTGATTCCAACTGCATTTTCTGTACTTAATTCTGTTCCAGTAATATAGCATTTGCCATATTGTGCAATATATTTTGAAATCATGTTGTTTCTAAATTCAATGGTATCATTTTCATTTAGATTCAATTTGTCATAGGTTTTAATGGATTATCACAAAAAAGTTATGAAGGAGGTAGAAATGAGTAAATCATTAAAAGATTACATCAGGCACTTACTGACAGAGATACCAAGACTTGTTGATAAAAACGAAAATATAAGTCAATCAATACTGGATCCGCTTATGCCGTGGTCGAAAAATCTGCCAGCTGATTGCTATAGCAAGCGTCGCAAATAAGCGACGCTTAAAATTTAGGTGGGGCGTAGGATTTGACGCTTACGATTGACGCTTACGCTTATACGGTATATATTGATGCATTTGATTTTAACCATCATCCCTATTGTCCAAAATCAAATAGAGCATTGGAATCCAATTCTTCCAATGCTTCTATTTTCTATAATTATTGTTCATATTATCATTTTTAAGCTTCTCTCACACAACGTACAACGCATCTTGTTGCACCACTTAATGTACATGTAAAGAGGGATAAATCCCATTCCTCTTCTTTATTCACAAGATAGTCAACCTGCGTTGGTTCTAATATTTCAACTAACGTAACTCTGTATCTGTACACATCGCCAGAAACAGCTGTGAAATCAATTTCTGTACCTACCGCAATCGTCCGAAGTAAACTAAAATGTCTTCTATAATTGTGTCCTGCCAAAACCATATTGTCTGTCTCATAAGAACCACTGTATAAACATGGTGCAATGTTAAGATTGGCATAGCTATAATCTTTCAGTATTGGGAGTTCCAGACCTAATGACGGAACTGTAAGAATACCAATATAAAGATTTCCATCTATTACCGCTACATTTTCCTGTGGAGCAGCTTCCTCATTTTCACTATTAACAGTTGCTTCACTTATTTTCGACTGTAGTCTTGGAAGAATGTTATCGATATACTTACCTGCTTCATATTCATAATAGAAATTTCTACCTACCAGAAAAACGGCACATAAGATACATAATACTCCAAGTACAATCAATAAGTTCCCAAACTTACGCCTCATTACTTGCCCTCATGTCTACTTTAGCTGTCATTTTTAATCTCCAACCTATTGCCATCAACAGAAGTCCAACCATTGCAAGTAATAACACAGGCCATATCAAAAGACCTGTCTGAGGTATTACTGCCGGTGCTGCTGTTGCTGTCGGTACTGCTGGAGTTGGTGCACCTGCCGGTGCATTGACATTATATGCAGTAGTGGTCGGTACTACTGTAGTGGTTTCAGTTTCAGGGGGTTCCACAGGTTTCCTGATAATCTCCGTCTTAGGAGATGCATCAACATTATACACCACTTTACCCATTGATTCATCAGGTACTGAAACAACAAAAGGATTCATCTCATAATAGCCATCTGCGGCATCCTTTTGTACCATAAGATACAGTCCAAGATTAAGTCCCTCAAATGATACTTTTCCATCTTCATCAACTTCTTCTGTCTTGCCTTCAAGTTTGTTTGCATCTGCATAATTCTTTAAATCTTTTGCAAATGTATCACTTGAAATATCACTAAAATCTGTCTCAAAATCCAAAAAATCTGATGTAAGAACATAACTCAAGTTACCATCATCAAGACTTATGGAAGCTACATTGTAAAGTGTGAGACTTCCTCCGGCAACCGGATTGTTTTCATATTTAATTGTAATACTGATACTTCCGGTCTCATCCATATCAATCTCTGAACCGGAAATGGCAAATACTGTCACATTACTAATCAGTAGCAACATTACTGACAATATCATGACAAATGCCGGATATATTCTTTTTGATATCATAGTCGTTCCACCTTATCTCTGCTTCTATGTCTTTGTTTCTTTATCTTTCACGTCATTAAGCTTTTCATCTAAAACTAAGCTTCTATCTATGCTATAATCAGTATCTAATTCTTTGTCTTTAATGACCACAACATCACTGTCTTCACTAAATACAATTCTCTTATTTTCATCTACAAAATTGTAAAAATTAGTTGTTTTCTTTTTCTTTCGTATCGTATAAACAAAAATGCCTATCAAAATCAGTATTGTAAGCGGTATCGCCATAATTACAGTAACTGTTTTTGTATCCATCTTGTAAGCATCTGCTATAACATATAGTTGTGTACCATCTTCAATATTGGCAACTCTCTGCCCTCTGACCAACAATCTGTGTGTGTTAATTCCATACGGTGTACATGTAAGTAATGTACAATAATCTTTTCCTTCTACTTTTTGTAACTCGCCCACTTCACCGGGTTCCACAATACGAATTTGGTCAACTTCATAGGTCAACACCTTATCCAATACTGTAATAGTAAATATATCTCCAACATCTAGCTTGTCAAGGTGAGTAAAGAGATTTGCACTTGGCAATCCTCTATGTCCAGACAACACGCAATGTGTTCCCTCTCCACCTATTGGCAAGGATGAACCTTCCAGATGACCTACGGCAATTTGAAGTACACCTTCACTAGTTCCATGATATATTGGAAGTTCTACATTAATCTTAGGAATAGTAATATAACCCATAACTCCTATACCTGATATATTTAAGGCTTCTTTATATCCTTCAACTCTATCAGGAGAATAAAATCCTGCTACTCCCATAGCTGCTAATCTCTCATTATAATCAACAGCTTTTGCATACATTTCGTCAATTTTTTGTGTATCCATCTCACTAACGGTATGCTCATAATTTACTATTACCTTTTTCTGTTGTCTATGATTTAGATAGTCACTAATTGTTGGATATAGAACAACCGAGAGACCTAATATGAAAATTAGTACCAATATTACTGTTGATAATTTCTTTTTCACTTTAGCCTCCCAGTCATCTATGTAGTATTATACTACACTAATATAATTTTATTTTTTTCTTACTACGATAATTTGCTCATTCTTTTCTTTACAACAAGTAAAACAAATGACACAAGCATCAATATTCCACCTACAACATAGAAAATTGTTGTACCAATTCCACCTGTTGTCGGAAGAGCTCCTACTGGTGTATTTGTAATTGTAAGACGACGATTACTATTATCTACAGCAACACTATTAGATGATGAAACTATAATGTTCCATGTACATTGTTCAGTTCCATCTGTAATTGTTTTAGAACCAAGCTCATCGTTACCAATTTTTGCACTGATAGTAACTGTAATAGGTTCTATCGCTTTATATCCTGCTGGCGCTGTTTCTGTCAGAGTATATGTTCCTGCATTTAATCCTGTAAATTTAATTTTACCTTCTGCATCAGTATATGCATCTATCGATGTACTGCTAAGCCACTTTGTTAAAGAGCTAGCTGTATCATTCACCAATTTATATTTAGTAGTTCCATCGTTTACATATAATGCTTTAGTTTCATTTGTTGGTGCAGTTTTTGTATATGTTGCATCTTTTAATTCATAATAATCACCATCTGCAGCTGCCTCAAATTTATAATTTGATTTAACCTGAACCAAATTTAAGTTATTTCCTGTCAAATTAAATTTTACGTTTGTTAAGTTCGCATTACTTGTATTAATTTTTAACAATTCAAGATCTGCTACATATGTTATAACTACATCCTCTGGTGTTTCACCTGTGACATGATTTTCACCTGGTGTATCATCCTCTGGCTCATTTTCACCATTATCACTTATATTAGGATTATGTGAGTAAGTAAGTTTTACCTTATTTGTATTTCCACTCGTACCAACTATAGCACTCGTATTTACTGTAGCATTATATGTTACAATAATGTCATTTCCTATGTGTACATCATTTACATTTTCCTCATAAGTAAATAAATTTTTAGCGTTTTTGAATACTATCTTTATTTGCACATCATCATTATCAAGAGTCTCTGTTTCAATACTATAATCGACATTCTTCGAAAGTACTTTCTTAGATGTTCCATTATCTTTAATTTCAATTTTCAAACTATCTTCATCAAAAGTTAAACCTTTATATAATGTATCCGTAATGATAAAATAATATTTTGAATAATCTTTCACATCAGGTACTTTTGATTTTATTTGATACGAAACCTCATCACCTATTGCAGCTGTATTCGCATCAACTTCTAGTCTATTCTCAACAATTTTCTTTTCGATTTTAGGCGCATCTGCTTTATGATTGACATCAACGGCAACAACACCATTTACAACCTGAAGCATAAACTTTGTATATGTTATCCCATGAACATTTGTTTCTTGCTGTGAAGTAGTTGGAACTCCGGTTGTCTTTACGAAATAATAGCCAATTTTTGCCCCATCACCTGATAAATTAATTACATATTTACCAGCATTTTCTTCTGTACCTGGAGTTGATACTGCTGTTGCAGTAATTCCTGTATTCTCAGTTATTACATCATTGATGATTTCTGCAAATTTGTCTGCATTGCTATCATCTAATACTGCAGCAAGCTCAGCTGCTGTAGAAGATGTAGTGATGCTGTTATCAATTTTACTTTTTGCTGCTGTTAATATAGCTGTTTGTGCAGCTGAATTTACATTGGCTGCCCATTCAACATTGTCTAGTTTTCCACCATTCTCTGTTCCACTAAATATTTTATATGCTGTATATGTATAACCTGCATCTTCATTCGTGATTTTAATTACACAATCTGCGTCAGCTGCTTTTACTTCAGCAACATTTATTAGACCTAATGAAAGTGTCGTCGCAAGTGCAAGTCCAAAGGCTGCTACTTTTTTGAAAATCTTATTTTTCATATCCTTTACCTCTCTTGATTTTTTTTTATTTTTCATGTTCTCACATGATATATATTAGATATGTCCAAGCATTAAAAGATTGCCGTCAGAAAAGAGGCTTAAACCTTCCTCCTTTCCACATTTTTACGCTTCATGACATATCCATAATACAGACATCCAAGCATGATTGCCAGACCACTGTATATATGCAATTTTGTTCCTGAACCACCAGTCTTTGGCAAATTATATGACGGTGCTTTATAGGTGTTTGTAACAATGAGTTTACCTGATGAAACATTATATACACCTGTATCTGCTGCTTTAATTATTCCATCATCAGTGCCATCACTCGTTGCTGTATTTTCTTCCGAATATACAGGTAATTCATAATTTGTCAACCGGTGTGCTGAATTAATTTCTGTATAAACATCTCCACTCTTTGTATATTCAGCTATTCTATAATAATATACTTGCTTTACTTCTTGAGTATAATCAACATATACATCTAAATTATCTATTGTGTATGTAAAATCATTTCCTGATACAAGATTAATATAATCTCCAACTCCTACCCATGAAGCACTGCCCCATTCTGCTGTTGGATCCGTTGACCTATACAGTTTTACATAAATACCACCTTCTGGCCTTTGTGATGTATTATCACTGTCATCCCATATTTTCTGTACAGTTATTTGTGTAACAGGCTTCTTTGCATTAGTAAAATTATATATATATGATTTTCCACCTGTTGCTGCTTCTGTATCGACTTCAACTTTTCCTGATACACTTTGTGTTTCTTTTGAAAATGTCTTTGACACTCCGTTCTCTGTCACACTGTGTATTGTTGAATTGTCATCTGTCGATTCTGTTATTGTATACTCTGTACCAACAGGAATACCTTCTATTCTATATGTCTGACCTTTTTGAATCGTAAATGTCTGTGCAGGTACTGTAGCACTTCCTTCTAAGTTTGAACCACCAATATTGCTAAACTGAATAGTAAATGTATAGTTACCGTTAAGCTCTCCAGTCTTATTTTCAGATTTTGTAATTTCTATACTTCCGGTTCTTACTATATTGGTGTAATCCAATATAATATGTGTATTCACATTCTCGCTATCAGGCGATTCAAAGGAACGAAAGACAAATGTAGGAACCTCCGATGGTTTTTCTCCACTCGTATTGACTGTTTTTCCTTCTGAATATTTATTACCATCCATAGCTCCCGTTTCTGAAGCAATTGTTGCCAAATACTTCTCTACTCTTCCATCATCTAAACCGATACTCATACCACCTGTTCCATATGCCTGTTTGGTTGTTGTAAGCGTTCCTGAAAGAGGTGTGACTGTCGAACTACTAGCATATGAATATGCTGTAATCGTTTTTGAATCTTCTTTTACAGTTATAGTAGTCTCATACAAATCAGTTTGCGAACTGTCTAAATCCTCTGTAAGTGAAATGTAACTTCCCTTTCTAAACTGACTTACAAAGGTCGCTGTTTCCTTACTCGTAAGCGTAAAGTTACCATTCTTATCGACAGCATAAACATGCTCTTCATCTTTGCTTGAAGTATATGTTGCACCTACTGCATTCTCCAACTGTCCGGTTAGTGCTGAACCATAATCCGGTATTGTATTTTGTCTTTGTGTAAAACCATTTAATTTACTTACTATATTAGTAGGTTTAAATACAAAATCATCAAAAAATACATATACATTGTCGTCATATTCAATTCCGATACTCTGTACATTTGCTTTGTCGAATCCGCTATCATAAGTCATGCCCGAAAGTGATACAGTCAATTCAGACCATCTCCAATTTGTCAATGTACCTTCTGTTTTTCCATACAATGTTCCATATGCAATTCTTCCATCTTTATCTGTTAATTGAATGAACAATTTATTAATATTAGCACTATCAGACTCTATACTAACCCAAAAACCAAGATATGCCATATTTGTAATATCAACTGTTCCTCCACTATCTGGCTGAAAAATTATTAATCTCTTTTGCTTTTGGGCAACATTTTCCGGTACTGTATCTTTTCCCATATACTTGATGACATTCGTTTTAGTAATAGGATCTGCATTACCTTTACCATTATAAGATGCTACTATACCATTGTTGTTAGTTCCTTTCTTAACTTCTTCAGTATTGATATTATCACTCCAAGTTAATCCTTGTGAAAAATCTCTTGCAAAAATAATATCATCATAAATCTCATCTGCTGCTCCTGCTACAGCTTTGCCAAAATGTGTAACCATATTTTTTATTGAAAATGTAAATGGCGCTGTTGTAAAAAAGCTTTTAAATAAGTCATTTACATTATTTGTTGTTACATCGACATTCTTGCTAACCTCAAGCTTATCCTCAACCGGCATATTAAACGCAAGTGACAAGTTTGATTCCCATTGTCCTCTTTCCATATAGTAGATAACCAGTTTATGCGGTTTTGTTGTATCATACTTACCATTTCCAAGCTTTTCTAATATATTTTCCTGTACATAGTAGAATTCATCTGTTATAGATTCATTGCCATTAACACCGCCTGCCGTATAAGTATATCTTGCCTTTACAGTTCTCGCTGCTGCATCTGAAGAATGAGGTCCATATGTTGTATTTGAATCTGCTGCTTTTTTAATCTTTGTGACATATGATTTATTCTGAGCAAAGTTAATCAAACCTACTACTCGTCCATGTCCACCACCACAATCTAACACAAGTTGGTCATCTAAAAATACCCAAACATCATCATCACCAGAGAATCGGAATTTCGCATCATATTTTTCTCCATCCTCACCTGTTACCTTACCATCTTCTGTCATTCTAAAATCAATTGTAATCTTACTTCCAAATCCATAATTGTAAAATGAAGCATTTGAATATGTTGCTGTTTCATTAAATGGGAAAAATCCATATGTATTTGAAACATCATTAGTTGGTTCACCGGTTGAATCCACATTTTTAGATCTTAAATCTTTCGTTCCTACTGTTCCATTCAAAAAATACTTCCCAATATCCTCAATGTTTTCTTTCAAATAAAGTGTTGTAGAAGCACTATCAAACCACCAATAATTAACCGGTTCATCTCCGGAACCATCTGTCTTCTTAAATACTTTTCTTTGTGTAAATGGGAATGAAACATCCTGATACACCTTTCCAACAACTGCTTTTTTGGAATTGCTGCCCTGCAAAAAGCTCTCATTAAAATGTGGTTCAATTAATGAAGTAGTTCCCTTCGAAACCGGATACTTAATCTTGCTGACCGGATCTGTATATGTAGCATTGTTTACAAGACCAATTGTTGCATAGTCATAATAACCACCTTTATCAAATGTTCTTTCTGCTTCACTATCATCATTAGAGCTATTTAATATCGAATTATTATTTGATATAAATTTATAATAATTCTGATATCCATATAAACTACCACCATATGTTCCTGAGACACCTAATGTACTTGCAATAACACTAAATTTACATCCAAAATCCTTTACATTTGGTTGGAAATGTCCCGTATAAATAGGGTTTGTCACTGTGTCACTACTTCCTGCATAATATTCACTTAAAGCCTGATTAAACTGCTTAAAATTCATATATCTTCTGTGGTTAACAGCGTCATTATTGCTATATGCTGTGCTATTGTTATATGTATCACGATTATATCCATTCAATTCGTAATCACTATAGTAATCATACATAGTAGCATCAAGCCACAATGTGGATGTATCATTACTCTTAGTTGCTGTACCAATATCTACTATTACACTATCTGTATTTTTCTCAACATCTTTTATCTCACCATACTTAATCCAATAACCATCTCTAAGAACATTATTATATATAGATGTATCACTGGTATGTGCAACAAAACAGTTTTTAGATTCATCCACTAATTCTGCTTTCTTTGTTTTCGCACTACATTCCCAATTCCAGCATCCTTCTGAATAAAACTGAAATGAATTATAAGTTCCAC
The DNA here is from genome assembly GCA_902786365.1 of uncultured Lachnospiraceae bacterium. Taxonomy (GTDB): domain Bacteria; phylum Bacillota; class Clostridia; order Lachnospirales; family Lachnospiraceae; genus Bovifimicola. Next base: position 9,729 of record CADACD010000004.1, read on the forward strand.
TCACTTCATTATCTGTTTTATATACAAGTGTTCCCATATAACTGCTACCATACACTTTTGTCATTGGATAGTCTACAGAATTGCCACTTGCATCAAATGCTCTACATACAACTTTCCTTTCATATTGATAATATGTAGGAATTGAATTATTATAATCACTTATTTCAGCACTATTATATTTTAATTGTGAATATGTAGCATCAAAATATATATATCGGCTATAACTCTGCTCTGTAGTATCAATTGTTCCACCACTAAGTTTAACTATTTTCTGTCCTGTCATATCACTCATATGAAATGTAAGTGTATTTCCCGTACCATAAGACAAAGTAATAGCTGTACTATCTTCAACATCATCTCCTACATTAAAAACATAATACAAATATTTTTCATCTGAACTGATTGATGTCACATCTTTTGTAACCCCATTAAATGTCAGTGTAGCACTTGCAATATTTCCAAACGACTCTCTGTCTATATATAACTTTTCACCTTCATATGTAAAAGATTTTCTCCATGTACCTGTTTGAAAATAGCCTCCACCGTCTTCATAAATCACATAATTATTTCCACTTTTTAGGTCAAGTTGTTTTGTACTGTTATATTCACCATTATCATTTTTTCTTTCAAACTTAATTGTTAAATTAGAGTCAAAATCATCAGGAAGTGTAAATGACCATAATGTTAATGTATCTCTTGTGCTTGATGCCTGTGTAGATTCATTACTTGCCAAAAACGTTCCTGTCGGATTTTCACTTGAAATATTATAATACATTACAGCATAACAGTGATCAGCTGTAAACCAAGTTGTACCTGATGAATCCAAATATATAATATCACCTACACCCGGTCTTCCGTCTGAGGTCTTCAAATATTTTTTTACTTCTGCAGTCTGAACAATCTCCTCTGCTTCTTCAGAATCATCATCTCCTGTCAGCAGCAATTGCCCATCGCTATCAAATATCATCGTCTCAGCTTCAGCAATTTCAACTTCCTCTGTTTCAGCCTCTTCTTTTTCAAGTTCCTTTTCCATTGCCTCATCATCTGTCATGGAAATACCAATAATTTTCAATTTCCATGACACCCCTACAGTAACTACCAATGCCAGCATAAGAAATATTGATAATACTTTTTTATGTTTATAATTTTTTTCTTTAAATTTTTCCAAATATTCGTTCAATGTATCTCGCATGCTTCCACCTCCCTAATGTATTAAACCTATCTTACTGAAAGGCCAAATTCTAAATAATACTTTTCCTACGATTTGTTCCTTATCCACACATCCGATTGCACTGCTTCGGCTGTCTATAGATACTTCTCTGTGATCACCCATAACAAAATACCTTCCTTCCGGAACCTGATAAGGAAATGTTAAATCACATTCACCTAATGCTTTCTTATCAACATAAGATTCTTTTAATAATTTTCCATTAACTGTAACATTACCATCATTATCAATAGATATGATATCTCCCGGACCTCCTATCACTCGTTTAAGCAACAGCTTGTTCTGCCAATAGAACCCACATAAATCTCCTGTTTTAAATTTACTCGTCTTCCTGAGAACGATGAGGTCATCATCTTCAAGTGTAGGTTCCATGCTAGTTCCTGATACCTGTAGCACCGGCATAACCATGGTGGCAATTAGCGCAGCAAGAGCTGCTACCACAACCAAAGCATATATCGTGCTTAACAATACTCTTCTATATTCTTTTTTATACTTGAGTCGCTTACGTTCATTTAAAACTTCCTCATGTGATGGAATATGAACTTCGCGTGCATTTATCTCTGCCATTACCAAACATCCCTACACCTTTATATTGTTTACAATCTGCGCTAATTTCTGTTAATCCAAATCAATAAATTCTATATCAAATTCATTATCATTCAAATCCATCCCAGAACTTGGATTTTTCAGACTCTCTTCTTTGCCTGCATAATCAATTGATGTATTTGTATTGTCTGCAGTTTTCTCTGATTGCTGAAACCACATATTGAAATAATCATAATTGCTCATTATGCCAGAACTATATCTGCTTTCATTATTACCTGACTTGTTACTATAACCTTTGTCACTATCAAGACTGCTATTATCATTATCATCCACACTTCTATTACTGTTGTAAATACTGTCATCACTGTAGTTATTCAGTACATATCTGTTTTTATGATGTTGGTCATAGTATTTAAAACCAGCATCCTCTTCTGTTTTCAGCTTGTTTTGTTCATCAACAACTTTATTTGTATTGATATCAGATTCATTTTCGCTTCCTATTCCACTATTTACTGTTGTATTGCTAAAGCCGGCTCCAATACTATTATTATTCTCTGGATTGTTGTAAATATCAACTATCTCATTAATTTGACTCGCAATTTCAACATTGTGATTGATAGCTGTTGTGTTAAGATATGCAACATCATTGCTGGTACTGTTTTTATTTGGATACGCAACAACGTTACTCATTCTGTTTTTATTCGGGTACACAACATTATTATTTTCAGTTGCCTCTGTAATATCATCAAATATATCTATTGACTCACTGCGTTTGTTACTATCCTGATTATAGATATCTAATTTCCTATTTTGATTGTTTTTGCTATTTTGCAAACTTGCCTTTCCAGTTCTTTTATCAGTAATATCATCAAATATATCTATAGATTGCATCTGATTGTTTCTGACAGTTTTGAATATATCTTCTTCGCTATGACTGTTTTTCAAACTGTCATTTATATTAGTCATATCGTTTCCTATTTCACTAAATATATCATTTTCATCGATTTGACTTTCTTCATTATAAATATCTTGCTTATCATTATATCTATTTCGCCTTTTTCTAAACATATCTTTTTCATATTCACCTTCAATGTTATCAAAGGACATTAACTCCGACTGTAATTTTTTCTCGATACTATTAAATAAATTTTCCAAAGCATCATTTTCATCTTTATTTTCTATTAAATGTTCTTCACTTTTAACAGTATCCCCAGAGTATATATTCCTATCGTTTTTTCGTATATCGTCTGAATTTCCAACTATTTTTTCTGGATTTACAACTGGAATCTCTTCTTCCATCTTTACGATTAACTCATTATTATCAGGTGTCTTTTCTTCTGTATTTAATGCGTTACCAACAGTTCCTACCGAATTCTTGTCTACATCTAATGTACTGTCAACAATACTTTCCGCGTTCTCTTCTACATCCGATGCTCTGTCAACAATGCTTTCCTCGTTCTCTCTAACAATTACTACATTATCACCAAAATTCTCACTAGCTTTATTATATGTGTCAATATTATCCAAAACAAAACCGACTGCATTTATCACGTTCTCTTTTGTATCATTTTCACCTTTGTAATATTTATTGGTACTATTGCTGAATCGCTCATCATTAACCTTTGCTCTGACTGATTCAACATACTGATCTGCCGCTGCCTGTGCATCCTCAAATATTTTGTTCAATCTCAAGCTAGCTTCGGCTATTGAACCGGACTTTTCAAGAATAATATTCTTCTCCGTTAACTTTTCTTCAAGCTGTTTAATCTTGTCTCTTAATTCATGTTCCTCTTTTTGCTGAGCATAAATTATTTCAATCAATTCTGAACGGTTCATCTTCTTAAGTTCTCGTTCTGCCATCTGATTAGCTCCATTCAATAATATAATACTGATTAGATAAAACTTTCGTAAATTTAAAATATATTATATAACAAACTCGTTCTTTTTGTCAACATTCAAACTTTTTTTACCATATTAAATATTAATGACCAAACTCAGTGTTTTTTCACACTTTTTTGTGATTCTATTCACTTTTTAGAATTTTATGTACTAATTATATAGTACAACAGCTTCTTTTTTAATATATCTGCAGTTTTTATCATCCCAGTTTTGTCCTTTTGTTACATTTTAAAATTGTTCATTACTATATATTCTCCATCACCGTCCTAATACTTCCTCCTCTGCTTCCTGTGCAGATAATTGAAACTTTTCCATTAGTTTCTTAATTATCGTTGAGTCATCGGCACCATATTCTCTTGAGTCTTCAATAAACTGCTCAATCCTGCCGACAAGTTTACCTTCCTTTATTCCTTCTTTTATTCCTTCTTTTATTCCTTCTTCTTTACCAATATTTATTGCCTCTGTCCTCATATCCTGTATCGCCTTACACACATTGACCACTTCCTTTTCTTCATCAAATTTAATTTTCGAACCTGTTACAGCATTGATTGTCTCTGCTGTGATTCTGTTCATGCATCGGAATTTCTCATCACTTTCCACCAGCTCTGCTAATTTTTCCTTATCTTTTGAATATTTAAGGTAAAGCATTACCTCTCTCATGTCCGTCTTAAACTTATCCGCCTCTTCATCAGTCATGCTGTATGGTGATATCAAATTAATTCTGTAATCCGGTATAAACCTATACAGGTTATCACTTGCGACATCCAACATATCATAAATACTTATTGGACCATCCCACTCATCAGTACTGAAATTTACAACTAATGTTATAACCGGCATTATCTTATCACCTTTGTAAAATCCTGACAGGTATTCTCCAGAAGTTACTTTTTGAAAGCTATTGTTTCCTGTTTGATAGTCCTCATTTCTCTTGTGCTCCCTTTCTGTCTCCTGTACCTGTGCCTGATACTGCAATGCATCATACAACATGCTTCTTATCGGCATTGCATAATGTACTTCTGACTGTGACTCTATTGCCAGAATCAGATAAGTTGCCCTATCATCTTTCATTGCTGATATATATTTAAGTATATCACGAAATTTCTGAATATGAAATGTGTTCTTTTTCTTTCCATACAGACTGGCGGTCAATGTGCTGTCAAGCGGATGCAGCATGTCAGGTCTGATAACTGTTTTTCCTTCATAAACATAGTAATTGAATATGTCCGCAAACACTTCGTTATTTTTTAAATATTCCTTAGTAATTACATCTTTATCCGCCATACTCCTTCCCCCTTATCTCCTTTGTCTCCATTCAATCATTCACCTTATCCTTCAAATAATTATTTTATAGACTGCAGATGCGGTTATTATATAGTATTAATTTACATAATTCAACATTTTTTTATTACTGTCCTAATACTTTCGCCTCTGCTTTAAATCACCCACTATTTTTTGTATCAAAAATCCCTGAATACATTTGGAATGCAATCAGGGATTTTTCTCTCTTATTTTAACTATTTATCATTCAAATATCTTCTGTCTGTTTATCATCTAAACATCATCAAGCGATTTTCCAGCCTAAAGCTATTATTACTATAATTTCTTACGGTACACTCCCGCACTAAATCCCGGCAGTGTCACTTTTACTCTTGTTTTATCAACCTCATATTCTTTCGGTTCCATATCATAAGAATCTCTTTCAGATACGATAAGTTGCTCAATAATATCACCGTCAGCAAATCCGGCTGGCATCACGGGAACGGTTATCTCTCTTTCATAATCATTGTTATTCACAACTACGACAATGACATTTTCCTCAAGAAATCTTCCATAGGCAACTATATTATATTCGCCATGAAGTATCACAAACGAACCTTTCTTAAGTGCTTTATTCTCTTTATGAATGCGAATAACTTCTCTGTGAAAATCAATTAATTCCTTATCTTCCCTGCCCCATGGGTATGTTCTTCTGTTATCCGGGTCGGTCCAGCCACAGACACCAGCCTCATCTCCATAGTAAAGTGTCGGCGCACCGGGCCATGTCATCTGCATAATGACAGCTTCTTTCATGATTCCTTTATTGACATACATCTCTGCCGCCTGCGGTCCTGAATAATGGACTCTTCCAATATTTCCATTTGTCCTTGTCAAAAATCTTGAGTGGTCATGGTTTGACAATTCATTCATTGCAACAAGGAGTGAGTTTCCTTGAAATCTCGTCATATGATGTCGCATAGCAGCGAAGAATGAATTAGAGTCTCCTCTTAAATGGTCTTTCTTTTCGTCACTGTGTTTCTCCATTCCCGTAAGGAAATACGTGATAGGCTCCATGAATGCGTCATAGTTCATGACTGTATCCCATTCATCTCCTTGCAGCCATGAACCCGGATCTCCATAGTGCTCTGCCAGTATGATTGCTTGCGGATTTGCCTCTTTTACCGCATTTCTAAAGTCTTTCCAAAACTTATGGTTGAACTCTCCGCTTTGTCCCAAATCTGCGGCAACATCAAGTCTCCAGCCATCTACATTGTAAGGAGGTGAAACCCATTTTTTTGCAATATTGATAATGTATTCATATAATTTCGGAGACCCCTCATAATTGAGCTTAGGCAGTGTATCATGTCCCCACCAGCCGTTATAATGATAATTATAAGGCCATGCGTCCTCGAAGAAATTAAAAAATGAACGGTATGGACTGTCTGCTGATACATAAGCTCCTTTTTCATATCCTTCCTCATTTTCATAAATACACTCTTTATCTAGCCATTTATTGAATGAACCACAATGATTAAAAACACCATCAAGAATCACTTTCATCCCTCTTCTATGGACTTCCTGGACAAACTGTGAAAAAAATTCATTGCTTGCCTCAAGATTTTCCTTTGATGTTACTCTTGTGATATATTTTGTCGCATTTTTATTCGAATGGTCGCCATAGTTAAGGATTTCTCCCTCATCTTTCACAATCTTTCCAAAATGTGGATCTATATAATCATAATCCTGAATATCATATTTATGATTAGAAGGAGATACAAATAATGGGTTAAAATAGATTACCTCAACACCAAGCTGTTCAAGGTAATCAAGTTTGTCCCAGACTCCCTGCAAATCTCCTCCATAAAATTCTCTCACACCCATTGCAGCCGGGTATTTATTCCAATCATCCACTTTTACTGTATAATCACCAATATAGCTGTATTCCCTTGTCTCAACTGTATTAGTCGGATCACCATTAAAAAATCTGTCTGTGTATATCTGGTACATAACAGCACCCTTCGCCCAGTCAGGTGTCTTAAATCCCGGCGTGATGGTAAAATCATACCATCCTGTTCTGTTATCACATACACCGGCTTTATCATAATAGCATGTCTCAACACCACCGGTTATTTTAAAATAATAATGCACCTGCGTATCATCAAGCTTAATGGAATACTCATAATAATCAAAAAGATGATCTGAGTCTGTCTTTACCATCTTAATCGCTTCTGTCTCATTATTACTTTTCACGATACACAAATATATTTTATCAACATTTGCTATCTCTGTTCTGAATTTGATGATTACTTCTTCAAATTGATCCGGCTCAGCTGGCGACCTATATCCTTCTGTCTCGTCACTGAACAATGCGTCACGGTTAATTTGTGGCCTCATATTTTGAATAAACAGTAATTTTTTTTCTACATCACTAAAGTTTCTTAAATCTATATTCATACATTTTTCCAACCCTTTTTCTTTGTTTCTATTATATGATACCATGTTCCATAGATATCAAAGGGGCAAAACATCCCAACATTATTATATTTTATTACATTAAATAATTAATTGCAATCACTTGTATGCAATCAGATATTACAACTTTTTTACATGCACTGTTCACATGTCAAAAACTCCCATTTAGAATACCTGCAATAACAACTTTTACACAGTAAAACAGACAGCTGTAACAGCTGCCTGTCTTAGGAGAAGGTATTTCGTTTTTTATGGGGTGTAGCAAAAACTATATAATGTATTGGGGGTTTTTACGATATGTAGTATAACATTTGTTCGTGAAAAAGTGTGCACAAAGTTTACAATATTGTAATTTCTTTTTTGTGCATTTTTACAACAATGTTTTTATCATATCAAAATTGTTCATCAATTTTTAAATAATATCCATTAAATTTGCACAATTATTTTGTTCTTGCCATTTTTTTACACTATTTACTTATGCCTGCTGTGTTCTATTCTCAAATAATTCTTCGAATTCTTCACGATTCAGTTTTTCTTTTTCTATCAAAAGTTCTGCTCCTGCGTAAAGAACATCTTTATACTCTTCAATAATTTTCTTCGCTTTGAGGTAGCATTCATCAACAATTCTCTTCACTTCATTGTCAATTGCACTTGCTGTACTTTCTGCATAACTCTTTGAATGAGCAAGGTCTCTTCCAATAAACACTTCATCATCGTCATCGCCATAACATATGAGTCCGAGCTCATTTGACATACCAAGTTTTGTCACCATAACCTTAGCGATTGATGTCGCCTGCTTGATATCCTGGGATGCACCGCCTGTGATATCATCAAATACAAGTTCCTCTGCGATACGTCCACCAAGTGAAACCATAATTTCCTGAAGAAGTTTTCCCTTGGTATGGAACATCTCATCTGCTTCCGGAAGTGGCATTGTATAGCCTCCTGCTCCTTCTCCGGTAGGAATTGCCGATACAATATGAACAGGTCCCACTTTAGGAAGTACATGATATAAAATCGCATGACCTAATTCATGGAATGCTGTAATACGTTTTGCCTCATCTGACACAACTTTACTCTTCTTCTCTGTTCCAATTCCAATCTTGATAAACGAACGATTGATATCCTCCTGACAAATGTATTTTCTACCATTTTTTGCCGCAAAGATTGCTGCCTCATTCATCAGATTTTCAAGGTCAGCACCTGTAAATCCTGTTGTTGTTCTTGCCACATTGTCCAAATCAACATCATCGCCAAGCGGCTTTTTCTTTACATGAACATCTAAAATCTCTCGTCTGCCTCTCACATCCGGTCTTCCTACCTTGACTTTTCTGTCAAATCGTCCCGGTCTTAGAATTGCAGGGTCTAATATATCAACTCGGTTGGTTGCTGCCATAACGATGATGCCTTCATTGATTGTGAAACCATCCATCTCTACAAGAAGCTGGTTGAGTGTCTGTTCTCTTTCGTCATGTCCTCCACCCATACCTGTACCTCTTCTTCTGGCAACAGCGTCAATCTCATCTATAAAAACAATACATGGTGCATTCTTCTTGGCATCTGCGAATAAATCTCTTACTCTCGATGCTCCGACACCAACAAACATCTCTACAAAATCTGAACCTGAAATGCTGAAGAACGGAACTCCTGCCTCTCCTGCAACTGCTTTAGCCAGCAGTGTCTTACCTGTTCCCGGAGGTCCTGTAAGGATAACACCCTTCGGAATCCTTGCACCAAGTTCAAGATACTTTTTAGGCTCTTTTAAGAAATCTACTACTTCTTCAAGTTCTTCTTTCTCTTCCTGAAGTCCTGCTACATTTGCAAATGTTACAATTTTACTCATGTCTGTTGCAAGTCTTGCACGGCTCTTGCCGAAATTCATCATCTTTCCGCCACTGCCGCCACCTGCCTGCACAGTTATCACATTCAGGAATATAATCGCTATCACCAGCATCACAATATAAGGCAGTATTGTCAGGAAAATATTTTCCCCTTTTACCTTTTTCACTTTGTAATCTGCCTTCATTTCTATCAGTCGTTCTTCCGTATCAGCCGAACTTGCTACATTGATGCTATGCTTATCACCATTTTTCAGCTTGATTGTCAACTTACCTGTAGGAACCTCACGATTCTGATACAGCGTTATACTGGTTACATTTTCATTCTTGTAATCTTCTACAAAATCACTGTATGTATAATCATCTGCATTCTTATTGCGAAAAACTGCATAGTACAGCCCAAGCACGATAAGAATCATAATAATCACATAGATTCCAATGCCTCTTGTCTGTTTCATATTCTTTTAAATCCTCCTTTCACTCAAACTCCACAGCACCTATGTACGGGAGATTTCTGTACTTTTGGTCATAGTCAAGACCATATCCTACCACAAATTTGTCAGGAATTGTGAAACATGTATACTTGACAACCATATCCACAACTCTCCTGTCAGGTTTATCAAGTAATGTACATACTTCCAGGCTAGCAGGTTTTCTATTCCATAAAAGTTCAGTGAGGCTCTTTAGTGTCCTTCCTGAATCTATTATATCCTCAGTTATTATTACATTTTTACCCTCAATACTTTCGTCTAAATCTTTTACAATCCTTACGTTTCCGCTGCTGTGCGTTTCACTTCCATAACTTGAAGCTGCCATAAAGTCAATCGTCACATTGATATCCTGATTAATTTTCTTTGCAAGCTCACACATAAAAAACGCACCGCCCTTCAATACACATATCATGTGTATATCCTGTCCGGCATAATCTCTGCTGATACATTCTGCCATTTCACTAATTCTATTGTTTATCTCTTCTTCATATATTAATGGAACAATTTTATAATTCATACTGATCCTTTCATGCTCAATCATTTTAACTTATTCTCTATTGGTTTTGATTTCACGAATCGTTATTTTGATAATTTTTTTTGTTTCCCCTGAAACTTTATAATATTCACTTATTCTGTGTCCATATATCCACATAATATGTTGCCCGTCTGCCACACACAGTATACTGTTTCTTTCGCTTGCCGGAATCTTCTCATCTATAAAGTAAGACTTAATTTTTTTTGTTCCACCACTACTGTTCACTGTTATAAAATCGCCTGTTTTTCTTGTTCTTAACAGCACAGTATTACATATTTTATCACAATCAAACCATTTCGTATATATTTTTTCGCTATTTTTTATATATTTTTTTAAAATACTTATATTCATTTTTTCTCTTTCAACATCTATCAACTCTGTTTTTATCTGATATTTTCCAAATATATATTCTCCCGCCAATGATATATCTATTTCATTTTCATTCTTTTTACCAGCATCTTTGCCAGCACTATCTTCTTCACTGCATTTTTTGATTACACCATTTTCTTTTTCACTTCTTTTTTTGCTTGTATTATCTATTTCTTTTTTTAATATCAGATAATTACCTTCATTCTGCGCAGTCACATGATATGGAAGCATGATGTATCTTCCACTCTGTTTTTTACATAATTCAATGACATCTTCTATGTGTCTTCTAGTAATATCCTTTTGTCTTCCTGCAATTTGAATCACCGCAAGTCTCACTATTCTCTTCTGCATCATATTTTCAAGCTGTAAAATCTCTTTTTTGTCAGCATAAAGATAACTGTCTTTTTCCACAAAAATTTCTTTGAATATCTTCTCTGCCTGGTGATTAATATAGTTTTCTGCCTCACTTATATCCTTTGCTGTTTCCATAATATGCACTGCTGATCTTGAGTTAATATTTTCATTAAGATATGGTATGATTTTATTTCTGATTTTATTTCGGGTATAATCAAGACTGAAGTTTGTTGAGTCGTTAATATAGCTGATTTTATTTTGCGAAAGATAATGCTCGATTTCATCTCTGAAAAGGCATAGTATGGGTCGTATAATGCTTCCATTCACTGCCTTAATTCCCATAATTCCTGCAAGACTGCTTCCCCTGCACAGATTGTGAAGAAATGTCTCAACACTATCATTTGAGTGATGCGCAATGGCTATTTTAACACCTGTTCCTTTTTGCTTCTCTGCTTCTATCTCACACCTGACTTTTTCAAATATCTCGTACCTCTTGATTCTTCCTGCCTCTTCTTCTGACAGCCTGTTTTCTTTTGCATATTCCGGAATATCACAGTTTATACATATGCATTTGATTCCCCGTTCACCGCATATCTTTGCAGCAAACTCCATGTCACGCTTCGCCTCTTCTCCTCTGATGCCATGATTGACATGCACCGCTGTAATATCAAATCCAATCTCATCTTTTAACCTGTACAAAATATCAATTAAACATACAGAATCAGCGCCACCGGATAATCCCACAATGACGCTGTCATTCTTTTCTATCATATTATTTTCTTTTATAAATATTCTTACTTTTTCTAATGCAGACATAAAATCCTCTTTCATTTTTGATTTGTCCTGTTTTTAACAATAATGTTACTTTAGTTTTTCAAAATAAGCAAGAATAATTTGTATTTATGCTGCCTTTTTTCCATTTTCCCATATTTCCGTGACCAGCACAGTCATATCATCTGCCGGTTTTGTTTTACTTCCTATCGCACATTGTAATATTGCCTCCGCCATCTGCTTTGGACTGCATCCACGTATGCCACTTATGATTTTTCCCAGTTCCTCATCTTTGTTCTCACTTTCTATTGCATCAATCACCCCATCTGAAACCATAATGATCATATCTCCATCATAAAGTTTTTTGCTTGTGGAATCATAGTCTACTTTTGCAAATATTCCTAACGGCATTGTCGTCGATTTGATGGTTTCTACCCAATTACCACGTTTTACAAAGGTTGCCGCTGCCCCAATTTTGACTATATCACACATTCCTGAATGTAAATCTATCACTCCATAATCTAGTGTCGCCGGATGGTCATCACTCGAATTCATTACCATTACAGAGTTTATCATTTTCAAGGCACATTCTTCATCAAACCCGCTGTCAAGAAGCTGTTCGAGAAGTTCAATTACTGTTTCGCTCTCTATGCAGGCACTTGCACCATATCCCATTCCATCAGACAATCCCATAAGAAGATGTCCGTTTTCCAGTTCTTTAAGCGAAAAATTATCTCCCGATATTGTGCTATCCCCGCGTGCTTTTTTTGCAGAGGCATGTCTTACTTTAAAATTAGTTTCTTCTACATATGTTGTCGTTGTATATTCCGTGCTGACAAGTTTTCTGCAGTTTTTTGATGGCACAAAATTTTTGCCAAACGCCTCACTTAATATCTGTGCAATTTCTCTGCTTCCAACCGTATATCTTCTGTCGCATTTCGCTGTTACAAGATATTCTTTTCTGTTTTTGCTATTTTCAAGTCCCACTATTTTATCCAGATTCACTTTTTTCAGCCTCAGCCTGTGTCGTATGTACTCTTCCTGCTCCTGTGTAATCTTGATAAAGTTGTATACCTGCTTTGAGTAATCTTCAATTACTTTTGAAATCTGTTCTAACTGTTCAGACATAATCGCTCTGCTCTCGTTAATCCTATTGCTCCAAATCTGCCTCTCCATATTGTTTAAATTCGCAATTTTTTTACCATTTTCCTGAACATCACTGATGATTTGGCTGTTATTATTGATGCCCTGCTCCTGCTCATTGCCATTTTTTTGCCTGTCTCCAATATCTTTTGGTCTTCCTCTCATCTGCTGTTGTATATCATCATGATTAAACAGATAGTTTCCATGACTCATACTTTTTAGCATTCCATTTTCAATCTCATACACTTCTCTCATATTCTTCCCTCCAAATACACTCTTTGACAGTTGCTCAAATATTCTTGCAATATTCATCAGCCTTTCCTCAAACATCATCTTTACATTATCATCCTCATCATTACTTTGTCTTTCTTCATATCGGTAAATGATGCTCTTTGGAAGCATTAAAAATATTACCACTGCCCCAAGCATTCCTTTCATAATATGATTGACACTACTCTGTGACATAGTATTCGGAAAAGCCGCATAGAAGCTGATTATTCCTACCATCAACAGAGTTGTTGCACTGGCCAGTCTGCCAAGTTCCCTGAATAATCCTACCATGATACCCATAATACACATCATTCCAAGATAATCCGGTTCCCTGCTCCACGCACTAAACGGTATTGCACACGCCATTCCCATCAACGCTCCCATTCCAATTCCATATTTATATGCTGCATATAAAACCATAAAAAACCCCATAATCGCTACATATTCTGCCGGTATATCAAAGTTTACGCATATATTGTAAATAAATACCCCTGCCATGATGGCAAGTCCCATCATTTCATCATTAGAAAATACTCGTTTCCCAAGTATCAGTGCATCTGCTGCTTTTTTAAATATGATACACAGAAGTCCTGAAAGTATTGACAGTGACATCATGACCACCATACTTGAAAGAAATTGACCATATGAATTTCTTATTGAATTTGACATAATATAATCCATCGTTTCCATTAATATTGACATCGCCGCTATGATAAGTGCTGCTGCATTTTCATTCAGTTTTAATTTTCCTATGGTAAGAATCCGGTATATAATAATTGCTGCTGATAATACTGCTGCATTTTTTAAGATGGAAATCATCTCAAATTTCCCTGCCATTCCTGCTGTAAATGCCGCTACTGATATCATCCCCGGATTTCCTGTCATGCTAAGCGCAGAAAAATAACCAAGTCCCACCGGGTTAAATCCATATATGTTAATACCTGATAAGACGATTCCAATTATATTTAAAAATAACATTCGGATCGTTTTCGGATTTTCATATAATTTTCCCAGTATGTTTTTTTTCATTTCTGCATTTTTTGTTTTTGAATTATATTGATTTCCTTCTTTTTTTTCATATGTACTGTTTTGTTTAACAGTTTCTCCTTTTGTAATTTCTTTTGTTCTTGCACTACTATTCATAATAATCCTCCATTCTATTTGCTTTATTCAGGCAAGTAATGCCTTTTTGCTTTGTGCAAATTCATTTGCGGGTTATTATATCGGGCATACTCTGTTTTTTTTGTCAAACGAAAGTTCAAATAAAAAAAACTTTTTGACATTTTCACTATCAAAAAGTTTTTCCAGTCGATTCTATGCAATTAAATTATTTTAAGAAGTTAATCTCAATCTTTTGGCAATGGCTTGAGAATGATCTCATCAGGGTAAACAAAGCCAATCTTTTTGGCTTCCTCCTCTACATACTTTTTCGTCTGAACATACACACGCTGTTCTTCCAGCTCACTGGTACGCTCACTTTCTTTCTCATACTCTTCCTCTTTCGCAGCAAGCTCTATATCCTTGGTCTTATCTGTACTTTTCAAATCCTTTATCTGAACTGCGATAACCCCGGTAAATACCAGCATTATAATAACAATAGTCAGAACATTGAGTCTGTTGCTGCTTCGCTTTGCTTTTTTGCTTCGACTTCTGTTTCTACCTCTGTCTTTCAAGTCCGGCACCTCTTTTACTTCTTCTATTTTTTGTCTCTGTCGTGTTTGTCTTTTTTTGTATTTTAAATGGTTTTACAATTTTTTTCAATACCTTGTGTATCATTTTTATGATTTTTTTCAGAAAACTTGTATATACTATTTTGAAAATAAATCGAAGCATTCTTCCTAACACCTTATCCCAAACCATTCTAATTAATTTGGTAACATACTGCACGACAAATCTTCCTATCATCTTTTCCCATATTATCATTCCCAATATCATAAAAACAATAATGTACGCCCTGACAATTCCTCCATTTGCATTGTACATAAATACAAATATTGCCATTGCATTGACTATCCAAAATATCACATCTTCTATTCCCGTTAGCACACTGCCTCTTGGAAGCAATCTTCTAAATATTCTTAATATATCATACAAAAAACAACACCCTGCACCAAGCACCAAAGCTTTTAGTACAATTTGTGTCTCTACCACTATATCATTACTCATATATTAACCACTCGGATATTCATTATTTATATATTAAACTTCTCCGGCATACTACCTGCCGGTACTATTGAAATAGTCTCTTTAAGAATGACTCTGAATTCTGCTTGGAAGTATATACAAGACTGTCAACATTTCCCTCTATCTCTGCCTCGCCTGTTTCTAAATTGAGTCCTTTGACCTTTAGCTCTCTTCCTTTTATGACTAATCTTCCAAGTGTTGTTGTCATGTCAATTGTACCATTGTCAAATTCTTCTATATCTGTAACTCCTGTTATAATTCCCATCGTCCTTCCTGATAATACAATCTTATGTCCTGCCTGCTCATTTCTCTTTAATTTCGTGTTAAAACCTGTCTGCTCATTTCCTTTATACTCCACAACATACCACCCTTTCATATGTTGTTAGTATATTAAGAAGGACTATTAAATATGAGTAAAATAAATAAATTCTATTAAATTTCTCTGTACATTTCTCTCGCTTCTTCTTTTTTTACAGTTTCCGCCACACTGAGTACCTCAACCTTAAGAGATTTCGTACCGAATAAGATTTCAATAATATCGCCTTCTTTTACTGCTGTTGAAGCCTTTGCAGGCTTATCATTGATAATCACCCTTCCTGCATCGCAGGCTTCGTTTGCCACGGTTCTTCTCTTAATCAATCTTGATACCTTTAAATATTTATCTAATCTCATAAAATACAACTCCTTTTTATACAAATATAAAAGCAAAAATTCCCCTCACAATATGTGAGGGGTGAAACCACAAAATTAAATTAATTATTAATTTCGTCCTTTAAAGCTTTTCCTGCTTTAAACTTTGGTGATAATGAAGCAGGGATAGGCATCGGCTCACCTGTCTGTGGGTTTCTTCCTTCTCTCGCTTCTCTCTTAGCAACTTCGAATGTTCCGAATCCAACTAACTGAATCTTGTTACCAGCTTTTAATTCTTCAGTAACTACGTCTGTAAATGCCTTTAATGCCTTCTCAGCATCTTTCTTTGATAATTCAGATTTAGCAGCGATTGCTGCAACTAATTCAGTCTTATTCATGGATGAAATCCTCCTCTGTTTTGTTATATTATTTTTACTTGACTGTTTTCAAGTTTAATCCGGTAAGTGCTTCCAAACCGCACCTACAACTTACATGTCTATTTATAAACGCTAAACCGCCTTTTGTCAAGGAATTTCAAGCATTTTGTTCCGATTTTGATACAATATTGTCTATTTCTGACAATAGCACTATTACTTTTTTGTATATATTACCGCAAAACATTTCTATGTTTCCATCTGCTTACCTAAAAAATTTGCAGCAACAGCAAGCATTTTTATTTCTGTATCCGTAATTTTCTTCTCTTCACTTTTTACCATCATTGAAACCGAGCCTATTACATCTCCCTCGCATATAATAGGCTGTATCGCTTTTAGCATTTCTTCATCATCGTTGTCTGTTATTCTTAT
The DNA here is from genome assembly GCA_902786365.1 of uncultured Lachnospiraceae bacterium. Taxonomy (GTDB): domain Bacteria; phylum Bacillota; class Clostridia; order Lachnospirales; family Lachnospiraceae; genus Bovifimicola. The sequence goes on from CADACD010000004.1 coordinate 26,525, forward strand.
ATTCTTTGTATCATCGCAAACCAATGTTCTGTTCTCAAGAATATTTTCAAATTGTCTTGTAATACTTTTTTCAAGCAAATTTTTTCTTCCTCCTGAGACTGCAACAACAGTATCTCTGTCTGTAATGATTACTGTGTGATCAACAAATGATGCAAGACTATCTGCATACTGTGAGGCAAATAGTCTGATTTCTCCCATTGGTGAGTATTTTTTCAGAACAATTTCCCCTTCTCTGTCAGTATATATTTCCAGCGGATCCCCTTCCCTTATCTTTAAGGTTCTTCTTATTTCCTTTGGAACTACTACTCTTCCTAAATCATCTATCCTTCTGACAATCCCTGTTGCTTTCAAAATATTTCCTCCATTCCTAATTCAATTTTGCCTATCTGTTATTTTATGTTACTACACTTTTTGATGGCTACACCATGAAGTTAGTATCTGGAAAAATCAGATTTTTATTCATCATGTACTTAATTGTTTATTGATAAAATAAAGCTGCCATATTAACTGCGATGATAGCTATATGTTTAATCTACATTATAACTATTTCACTGATACTATGACAGCTTATATCTCTCTTTACTTTTGTCTTCTTAAGCTCTTATATGTTTTATACTTCTGTCTTCCATAGGCTGTGAAGATTACAGTAAGCATATGCACTTATCAGTTTATCTCCATCAGCTAGCACAAATTCTGCCTTTGGTGCCTGTTCAGGTTTTAAATTTACCCTCTGAATACCCTTCTCTGTCTCAATTGCAACCCATTCAATATAATGTGCTTCCATCATAGGGTGGTCTACTGAACCAACATTAACAGTTACGTTGTTTCCATTCTGCTCTACAACAGGAAGATGTTTCTCGTGTGCCCCGTCTGATGTTCCCGGAATTAACTCTGTCATCTGTTCACCACAGCATGAGATTGCAGAACATTTATCCTTTATTACCTCTATAATATTTCCACATTTTTTACAAATCATAAATTTCATTTTTAGTACCTCCAGCATACTTTTATTTTTTATAAATGTTAGGTCAACAACATTTTTATATATCAAGAGTTTCAAGCACTTTTTTAAGTGTCTGTGCTGATTCTCTTAATTTTTCCTGCTCTTCTTCATTTAATGCGATAGGAACTTTTGTCTCTATTCCGCCCTTACCGACTATCGCCGGCATACTAAGCACTACATCTTCAATTTCATATTCCCCATGCATCATTGACGACACCGGCAGAATTGATTTCTCATCTCGAATGATAACTTCACATATTCTTTTAACTGCCATCGCAATACCATAATAAGTGGCACGTTTTTTGCTGATTATCTCGTATGCACTGTTTTTCACTCTCTCTGCTATCTCTTTTGTTGCTTTATCATGCTCGAAATGACCTCTCATCTCACAGAATTCATTGAGTTCAATACCTGATACATTTGCACTGCTCCATGCAGCTATCTCACTGTCTCCATGTTCTCCAATAATGAATGCATGTACACTTCTGCTGTCTACCTCAAGATGTTCGCCAAGCTCATACTTTAATCTTGCCGTATCTAAAACTGTACCTGAGCCTATGACTCGATTCTCACCAAATCCAAGAAGTTTTATCGAAACATATGTCAGTATATCTACCGGGTTGGCAACAATCAATATCACACCTTTGCATTGTCTCTTTGAAATCTCCGGCATAATAGACTTGAAGATGCTGACATTTTTATTGACAAGGTCGAGTCTTGTCTCATCAGGTTTCTGATTCGCACCTGCTGTAACTATGATGATTGCAGCATCTACAATGTCATCATAATCACCTGCATAAATATTCATCTGCTTTGCAAACGGAACACCATGGCTGATATCCATCGCTTCTCCTTCAGCCTTATTTTTATCTGCATCAATAAGGACGATTTCTGAAAATAACCCACTGTTCATGAGACTGAATGCAGAAGCCGAACCTACAAATCCACAGCCAATAATCGCTGCTTTTCTTAAATTTACACCATCGCTCATACACTTACACTACATGGTTTTTCTTAAAGCAAACCATGCTTTTCCTTTCTTATTATTTTGTAGTTACCATAAATGCTCCTTTTCCGGAAAGAATATGTTTTCCATGGCAATCACGGTATTTGTACTTAAAATTTTATTGATAATTTTAATATCCGTCTGATTATTATCAGCTATTATTAGTTATTGTGAATTATTGTTATTTTATTCTTCTTCGTTAATAAACATTTATTTTTCCAACTGACATTTTAATTACTATGTCCATTATATTAAAAATTGCTTATTCAGTCAATGACTAACATTTTGTATTTTAACTTGTGTTTCAATTTTTTTTTGCTATAGTATATTTAGATTATCAGACATACTACTTGGAAACGGAGATTAAACAGATATGAACGCAAACAATAAAAAGGGGAACGGAATGATTGATCATAACGACGCCGGCAGATTAATCATAGATTTTCACACGCATACATTTCCTGACAGCCTTGCAAAACGTGCCGTGGACAAGCTCTCACAGGCTGCCAATCTTAAAAATTATCTTGACGGTACTTCTTTTGACCTCAAAAAATCCATGCAACGCTCAGGAATCCATTATTCTGTTCTGCTTCCTGTCGCCACAAAACCTGAACACTATAAAAATATTAATATGATTGCAAAAGAAGTAAATTCAACATCAAAATATAATCAATTAATTTCCTTTGGAAGCCTTCACCCTGACAATGCCAATTACAAAGATATTATTTGTGATTTAGCAGATTACAGGGTTCCCGGTATCAAACTACAGCCGATTAATCAATTGAGGGATATTGATAACATCTCGTATCTGAGAATGATTGACTATGCTGTATCAAAAGGCCTTTTCGTACTCATACATGCCGGATTTGATATTTCATCGCCGGATGCAGATTTCGCCTCTGTCACAAAGCTTAAAAATGTTGTTGATAAAATTAATTCCGACAATATTATACTTGCCCACATGGGTGGCTTTAATGAATGGGATTTGGTTGAAGATTTGATAGTCGGAAAGAATGTTTTACTTGATACTTCTTTTACAATAACTCCTCTTCGTCATATTAGCCCTGATGGTCAAATAAGCTTTTCTGAAGACGGTTATCTTAAAATGGAACAGTTTGTAAGAATCATACGAAATCATGGTGTGAAACGTATTTTATTTGGAAGTGACAGTCCATGGAGTGACCAGCATGAATCGCTGAAGATGATTCAGAAATCTCCACTGACAGATGAGGAAAAAGCATTAATACTTGGCGGAAATGCTAAGAAGATGCTGATGGAATGGCTGTAGAATTACAAAACTGTTACATTATCTGACCTGTCATTATGTTATTTACTTCTTCTATAACGCAATCGACATGTAGTAATGCAACAGTTATTATTGTTCAGATATGTCGGCGTATGCCCTTTATACCTATTAATCCAATTTATCGTAACAGATATTTAAAGTCAATTTCACTATTATACGAATCAATCAAAATCTATTTTTTTTCTAATAAATCTGGAAATGAAATATGTCAATACTGCCAATATGATTAAATTCTTAAGTCTCTGCCCAAATGGCTTGAGTTTTTCTTTATCTTTTGATTTTGAACCTGACATACTTTTTTCTATTTTCTTATCTGTCACATTCACTTTGATATCCTTTTTTACCTGTGAACCTAAAACATCTGCAACATAATAGGATACATTATAAGTTCCTACCTTGTTGACGTCGTAGTTTCCCATAATGATAATAGATGATGTAATATCATTTCCACAAGTATCATATGCCTTTACTTTTTCGAGCAGATTTACATTTTCTCCAAGCTTTACATCCACACTGTTTGCATTGATTATCCTTGCTGAACATTCCTTCCACGGATTATCCGCCGTATCATCAGTAGGATCCCAGCCTGAATTAGGATTATCAAGTGGAAGTGAAATTGCCTCCGGTCTGTCAACATAGGTTATTTCTCCCCAGTCGCTGTATATGACTACTACCGTTCCCTCCAGACAGTTTTCATAGAGCCATTTCGCATCAGCACATGTCAGCCAGATATTTGCGTCACTTGACTGACCTTCTTTAATATAATTGTATTTTTCTCCATTAAGTGAATTTGGGCTTTGGTCTGTATATGGAACAGTACCAATGCTCATTTCCCCATCTAATGTAACTGCATATCTTTGAAACGTTCCATCAGCGAGCTGTTTCCACTCTCTTTTATCCAAAATCCGGGTTCGAGTGCTTCCCCCTACATTATCTGTATAAGCACTGCATGCCATTTCTTTTACAAGTGATGTGTAATTTCCACTCAAATCTCTTGTATATACATACAAGCAGTTTGTTGCAACATTCACTTCTATCATATATGCCAATTCAAGATCTGCATATACAATGTCCTGACTTTCCAACAATATAAGCATAATAGCAGAGATAAATGTAAATATTGCAATGACTGTTTTATAAATAATTTTTTTTATATTCATAAGCGCAACTCCATACTGTTTATCATGTTCTGATTATCTGCTTTATGCAAAAATCCGCGTCTAAACATAAACGCGGATTTTTGTATTCATTCAGTTTCAATTTATATATTTTTATACATCATTTATTCTGAATCTGTTTTGCCACTCTCATCTGTATCTGCGTCGTCATATTCCTCTTCTTCTGCCTCATTTGCATCTTCAGAAATATTGATTTCCACATCATTTTCGTCATCTGACTCAGATAATATAATATCATTCTCATCGTCTGACTCTGATAATATAATATCCTTCTCGTCATCCGTTTCGCCTAAAATAATATCTTCATCTTCCGAAACATTGACTTCATTCATATCAGTACTGAGCTTGACTGTTCTGTATCTGCTCATACCTGTTCCGGCCGGAATCAGTTTACCGATAATAACATTTTCCTTAAGACCAATAAGTGGATCTTCCTTACCATTGATAGCAGCCTCTGTCAGAACCTTTGTTGTCTCCTGGAATGATGCCGCTGAAAGGAACGAACTTGTTGCAAGTGAAGCCTTTGTAATTCCAAGCATTACCTGCTTGCCTACTGCAGGCTCTTTTCCTTCTTCTATCAATTTTTCATTGACTTCATTGAACTCAAGCACATCTACCTGCGTTCCCGGAAGGAATTCACTATCTCCGTTCTCCTCTACTTTAATCTTCTTAAGCATCTGTCTTACGATAACTTCGATATGCTTATCGTTAATCTCAACACCCTGAAGTCTGTAAACTCTCTGAACCTCTCTGATCATGTAATCCTGAACAGCTCTTACACCTTTAATTCTAAGGATATCATGTGGATTAACGCTACCTTCTGTCAGTTCATCACCGGCTTCAAGTGTAATTCCGTCTGTGATATGTGACTTCATTCTCGAACCATATGGGATAAGGTATGCTTTCTGCTCGCCTGTCTCCTCATTAGTAATAATAATTTCTCTTTTCTTCTTTGTATCTTTCACTTCTACTCTTCCACCGAACTCTGCGATAATAGCAAGACCTTTCGGTTTTCTTGCCTCGAAGAGCTCCTCTACTCTAGGAAGACCCTGTGTGATATCGCCACCGGCAACACCACCTGTATGGAAAGTACGCATTGTAAGCTGAGTACCAGGTTCACCGATTGACTGTGCAGCGATAATACCAACTGCCTCACCAACCTGTACTGCCTGGCCTGTTGCCATGTTTGCGCCATAACACTTTGCACAAACACCACTGTGGCACTTACATGTGAGAATTGTACGAATCTTTACAGATTCTCTTCCTGTTGCGATAATCTTTGCTGCACGCTTCGGAGTAATCATATGATTCTTCTTCACAATCACATTGCCCTCAGCGTCATTGATTGTCTCTGCAGAGTAACGGCCTGTGATTCTCTCTTCCAGACTTTCTGTCACTTCTGCACCATCCTGGAATGCTTTGATTTCCATGAACGGAATCTCTTTTCCTTCACAACAGTCAACTTCTCTGATGATTAACTCCTGTGAAACGTCAACAAGACGTCTTGTAAGATATCCTGAATCGGCTGTACGAAGGGCTGTATCTGAAAGTCCCTTTCTCGCTCCATGAGCAGAGATAAAGTATTCCAAAACGTCAAGACCTTCACGGAAGTTTGATGTGATAGGCAATTCGATTGTCTTACCTGTTGTATCTGCCATCAAACCACGCATACCGGCAAGCTGTTTAATCTGCTTGTCAGAACCACGGGCACCGGAGTCTGCCATCATGTAAATATTATTGTAGTCATCAAGACCTGCCATCAGGGCTTTCTGAATCTTGTCATCGGCTATCTGCCATGTCTTGATAACTTCTTTATATCTCTCTTCGTCTGTGATAAATCCACGACGGAAGTTCTTTGTAATCTTTTCAACAGTTTCTTCTGCTTCTTTCAGCAGAGGGGCTTTTTCCTTAGGAATTGTCATATCCGAAATTGAAACTGTCATCGCTGCCCTTGTAGAATACTTGTAGCCCATAGACTTGATATCATCAAGAACCTCTGCTGTCTTTGTAGCTCCGTGAACATTGATAACTTTTTCAAGAATTCCCTTAAGCTCTTTCTTCTTAACAAGGTAGTCTACCTCAAGTTTTAAGTAATCTTCCTTACTCTCTCTCTTAGTAAGTCCCAAATCCTGTGGAAGTATTTCGTTGAAAATGCATCTTCCAAGTGTTGTATTGATAATACCTGTGATTTCCTCTCCCTCAGGAGTTGTCCTTGTCACTCTGACAAATATTTTTGCATGAAGTGTAATTGCACCATTCTCGTATGCAAGTATTGCTTCATTAATACTCTTAAATATCTTACCTTCACCCTTTGCACCCGGTCTTTCCTGTGTAAGGTAGTAGATACCAAGTACCATATCCTGTGAAGGAACGGCAACAGGACCACCATCAGAAGGCTTTAATAAGTTGTTTGGTGAGAGTAACAGGAATCTGCACTCTGCCTGTGCTTCTACTGATAACGGAAGATGCACAGCCATCTGGTCACCATCAAAATCGGCATTAAATGCTGTACAAACAAGCGGGTGAAGCTTGATTGCCTTACCTTCTACAAGAATCGGTTCAAATGCCTGAATACCGAGTCTGTGAAGAGTCGGGGCACGGTTTAACATAACCGGATGTTCCTTGATAACATCATCAAGTACATCCCATACCTCTGTCTGAAGTCTCTCAACCATCTTCTTTGCACTCTTGACATTGTGTGCTTTTCCGTTAGCTGTCAGCTGACGGATTACGAATGGTTTGAATAATTCGATAGCCATCTCTTTCGGAAGGCCACACTGATAAATCTTAAGTTCCGGTCCAACGACGATAACGGAACGTCCTGAGTAGTCAACACGTTTACCAAGAAGGTTCTGACGGAAACGTCCCTGCTTACCTTTGAGCATGTCTGAGAGCGATTTTAACGCTCTGTTACCAGGTCCTGTAACTGGACGTCCTCTACGACCATTATCAATCAAAGCATCAACTGCTTCCTGAAGCATTCTCTTTTCATTTCTTACGATAATCTCAGGTGCTCCGAGCTCTAACAGTCTTTCCAGACGGTTATTTCTATTGATAATCCTTCTGTATAAGTCATTTAAATCTGATGTTGCAAATCTGCCACCGTCGAGCTGAACCATTGGTCTCAAATCCGGTGGAATCACAGGGATTACCTTAAGAATCATCCACTCAGGCTTGTTTCCTGAACTTCTAAATGCCTCAATTACCTCTAATCTCTTGATAATCTTTGCACGTCTCTGACCTGACGCATCAATCAGAGCTGTCTTTAACTCTTCTGCCTCTTTATCAAGGTCAATGGCTGCAAGCAATTCATCAATTGCCTCTGCACCCATACCTACTCTGAAATTATCACCATACTTGTCATATGTTTCTCTGTACTCCTTCTCTGATAAAACCTGCTTATAAACAAGCTCCGTCTCACCCGGATCAAGTACGATATATGAAGCAAAGTATAATACTTTTTCAAGCACACGTGGTGATAAATCAAGTATCAGTCCCATACGGCTAGGGATTCCCTTAAAATACCATATATGTGAAACCGGCGCTGCAAGCTCGATAGAACCCATACGCTCTCTTCTTACGCTAGACTTTGTTACCTCAACACCACATCTGTCACATATAACACCTTTATATCTGATTTTCTTATATTTTCCACAATGGCATTCCCAGTCCTTGCTAGGTCCAAAAATCTTCTCACAGAACAAACCGTCTCTTTCAGGTTTCAATGTTCTGTAATTGATTGTTTCAGGCTTTTTCACCTCGCCTCTTGACCACTCTCTGATTTTTTCTGGCGATGCAAGTCCTATTCTGATTTTGTCGAATGTCATCTGCTGGTATACATCTTTATTCTGTTCAGGCATCTAAGACTCTCCCTTCTATTCTTCATCATCAAAAGAATCATAATCTGTTTCATCACTTACAAATGAATCATTTTCTATATCTTGAAAATCCTCTGAAAAATCACCCTGGAAATCTTCCTGGAAATCTTCCTGGAAATCTTCCTGGAAATCTTCTTGCGGTTTTTCTTCATCTAAATTCACATCTTCTATTCCTTCTTCGCCAACCTCCTGCTCGGTATATCCCATGCTGGCAAAGTTCTCTTCTTTACGGTTAAAGCCTTTATCATCAGACATAACTGAATTGTATGAAAGTGTTGCATCATCCACATTTTCTTTCATCTCAACCTCAGTATTATCTGCTCTTAGTACCTTGACATCAAGTGCCAATGACTGCAACTCTTTTAAAAGTACCTTAAATGATTCAGGTATACCCGGTTCAGGAATGTTAAGACCTTTGATAATTGCTTCATAAGTCTTCACACGTCCGACAACATCATCGGATTTTACAGTAAGAATCTCCTGTAATGTGTAAGATGCACCATATGCCTCAAGTGCCCAAACCTCCATCTCACCGAATCTCTGTCCACCAAATTGTGCTTTACCACCGAGCGGCTGCTGTGTAACTAATGAGTATGGTCCTGTTGAACGTGCATGAATCTTATCATCTACTAAGTGGTGGAGTTTCAGGTAGTGCATGTGTCCGATTGTAACTTTTCCATCGAAAAATTCACCTGTACGTCCGTCTCTCAGCTGAACCTTTCCATCTCTTGAGATAGGAACACCTTTCCACTGCTCTCTGTGGTCTCTGTTATCATACAAATACTGCATGATATCAGGATCAACAATATCTTTATATTTTGCCTCAAACTCTTCCCAACTTGTGTTGACATAATTATCAGCCATCTCAAGTGTATCCATGATGTCATTTTCCTTCGCACCATCAAAGACAGGTGTTGCAATATTAAATCCTAACGCTTTTGCGGCAAGACTTAAATGAATTTCAAGTACCTGTCCGATATTCATACGTGAAGGCACACCAAGTGGATTAAGTACAATGTCGAGCGGACGTCCATTTGGAAGGAATGGCATATCTTCAACTGGTAAAATACGTGAAACCACACCCTTATTACCATGGCGGCCGGCCATCTTATCTCCAACAGAAATCTTTCTCTTCTGTGCTATATAGATGCGAACTGACTGGTTCACACCAGGTGATAACTCATCACCATTTTCTCTTGTGAATACCTTTGCATCAACAACGATACCATATTCACCATGAGGTACTTTGAGCGATGTATCTCTTACTTCTCTTGCCTTTTCACCAAAGATTGCCCTTAACAGTCTCTCTTCTGCTGTAAGTTCTGTCTCACCTTTTGGTGTTACTTTACCTACAAGAATGTCACCGGCTCTTACCTCTGCACCAATTCTTATAATACCTCTCTCATCAAGGTTCTTGAGCGCATCATCACCAACACCAGGGACATCTCTTGTAATCTCTTCCGGTCCGAGCTTTGTATCACGCGACTCTGCCTCATATTCTTCTATATGAACTGATGTGTAAACATCATTCTGAACAAGCTTTTCACTTAAAAGTACCGCATCTTCGTAGTTGTAACCTTCCCATGTCATGAAACCAATGAGCGGGTTCTTACCTAATGCTATCTCACCATTTGATGTAGATGCACCGTCTGCGATTACCTGTCCTGCCTCAACATGTTCGCCTTTGTCTACAATAGGCTTCTGGTTATAACAGTTACTCTGGTTACTTCTTGAAAATTTAATCAATTTATATGTCTCTAATGATTTATCATCATCATATCTGATAGTGATTTCTTTTGATGTAGAACGCTCTATGATTCCTGCACGTTTTGCAAGAACGCAGACACCAGAGTCTACGGCTGCTTTATTTTCAATTCCTGTACCTACAACAGGTGCTTCTGTTGTCAGAAGTGGAACTGCCTGACGCTGCATGTTGGATCCCATAAGGGCACGGTTTGCATCATCATTTTCAAGGAATGGAATCATGGATGTTGCAACAGAGAATACCATCTTAGGAGACACGTCCATCAAATCTACTGTCTTCTTCTGGAATTCTGATGTTTCCTCCCTATAACGTCCCGAAATATTTGTATTGACAAAATGTCCTTCTGCATCAATAGGCTCATTCGCCTGTGCAACTACATAATTATCTTCTTCATCTGCTGTCAGATATACTACCTCATCTGTTACAACAGGGTTGTTCGGATCCGACTTGTCAAGCTTTCTGTATGGTGCTTCAACAAATCCATACTCATTGATTCTCGCATATGTTGCAAGCGAGTTGATAAGTCCGATATTCGGACCTTCCGGTGTCTCAATAGGACACATTCTTCCATAGTGAGAATAGTGAACATCTCGTACCTCGAATCCGGCTCTGTCTCTTGATAAACCACCAGGTCCCAACGCTGATAAACGTCTCTTGTGAGTCAACTCACCAAGCGGGTTGTTCTGATCCATGAACTGTGACAACTGTGAACTTCCAAAGAATTCTTTTACTGCAGCCGTAACAGGTTTAATATTAATTAACCCTTCCGGTTTCACTTCAGTCATATCCTGTGTTGTCATTCTTTCTCTTACTACTCTTTCCATTCTCGATAAACCGATTCTGTACTGGTTCTGTAATAATTCACCTACCGCACGAATACGTCTGTTACCCAAATGGTCAATATCATCTGAATTACCGATTCTTGCCTCCAGATGCATATTGTAATTAATTGATGCAATAATATCCTCTTTAGTAATATGTTTAGGAATTAGTTCTGTGATTTTTCTTCTAATCGCTTCTTTTAACTCTTCTTCACTATATCCGTATTCATCCAAAATATCTTTCAAAACAGGATAGAATACATTCTCTTTCACGCCAAGTTCTTCACAGTCAAAGTCTACATAACTTCTGATATCAACCATCATGTTAGATATCACTTTGACATTTCTTTCTTCGCCCTGAATCCATACAAATGGAACAGCAGCATTTTGTATATTAACAGCAATCTCTTCTGTCACCTTTGTGCCGGCTTCAGCAAGAATATCGCCTGTATTCGTATCAACAACTGTCTCTGCAAGAATATGACCTTTGATTCTGTTCTTGAGTGCCAGTTTTTTATTGAATTTATATCGACCAACTTTTGCCAAATCATATCTTCTGGCATCAAAAAACATGCCTGCTATGAGACTTTCTGCACTTTCTACTGCAAGTGGCTCTCCCGGACGAATCTTTTTGTATAATTCAAGAAGTCCGCTCTCATAATCATCTGAAGTATCTTTCGCAAAGCTTGCCAAAATCTTAGGTTCCTCACCGAATAAATCGAGAATCTGCTGGTTTGTACCATATCCCAACGCCCTGATCAGCACTGTAACCGGAACCTTTCTTGTTCTGTCTACTCTTACATAAAATACATCATTAGAATCTGTTTCATATTCCAGCCATGCCCCTCTGTTCGGAATAACTGTACATGAATACAATTCTTTACCTAATTTATCATGTGCGATACCATAATAGATACCAGGTGAACGAACTAACTGACTGACAATAACACGCTCAGCACCATTGATTACAAATGTACCTGTTGCTGTCATGAGTGGCAAATCTCCCATGAATATCTCATGTGTAGTTATTTCTCCTGATTCTTTCTTGTTGAACCTTACTTTAACTTTAAGAGGTGCAGCATACGTTGCATCCCTTTCTTTACACTCCTCTATAGAATACTTTGCTTCATCTTCACACAATTGAAAATCCAAGAATTCCAAACTCAAATGTTCATTAAAATCTTCAATCGGTGAGATGTCTTTGAAAACTTCTTTAAGGCCTTCCTCTAAAAACCAGTTGTATGAATCCTTTTGGATTTCAATAAGGTTAGGCATCTCAAGAACCTCTTTCTGTCTTGAGTAACTCATTCTAACGCTCTTTCCTGATTTAACCGGACGTATTCTGTTTTGCTCCATCGCGACATTCACCCCTTGCATCATAATATATTAAGAATGGGCTGGAGTTCCCATTCCCACAGGTATCTAATTTTAGGCATAATATGCCCGTCACACCCAAGAGTGCACTATCCATGATAACATATCCTTATTTTTATGTCAAGCAATTTTTTCCATTTATCCACAATTTTATATTCTTTATGTATTTTTGATTAACATTTTTCTGTTTTTTTCAGACTTTATCCATGGTATTGTCATCTTTATCCATGTTTGTCCAGGATAAAATTATCATTGACAAAAGTCCCTGTGGATACTTTTCTATTTGAATTTACTATAAACAAAAAAAGACTTCCGGCATACTGAAATATACCGAAAGTCCGAAAAATCATGCTAAAATTATTTTAATGTAATTGTAGCTCCAGCCTCTTCGAATTTAGCCTTAAGTGCTTCAGCCTCATCCTTAGAAGCAGCTTCCTTGATGATTGTAGGAGCAGACTCAACCTTTTCCTTAGCATCCTTAAGTCCTAATCCTAATTCGTTCTTAGCAAGCTTGATAACATCCATCTTCTTCTCGCCGAATGATGTTAACTCTACATCAAATTCTGTCTTTTCTTCAGCTGCTGCTGCACCTGCACCTGCTGCTGCAACTACAACGCCTGCTGCTGCAGAAACACCAAATTCTTCTTCACAAGCCTTAACTAAATCGTTTAACTCTAAAACTGTTAAACCTTTGATTACTTCAATAATTTCCTGAGTTGTCATTTTATTATCCTCCATTTAATTTCTAATTTATTTAATTTGATTCGTTTACAAACTTATACTGCATTCACTGCTATACCGCTAAAATTAAGCTGCTGTCTCATCTTTTTCAGCAATCTGCTTAATAACACGAGCAAAGTTTGTAATAGGTGACTGGATACTTCCAAGGAATTTAGAGATAAGTTCATCTCTTGAAGGAATTGTAGCGATTACCTTGATTCCTTCTGAATCATAGTATGTTCCTTCTACTACACCAGCCTTTAATTCAAGTGCCTCAGCATCTTTCGAAAAGTTGTATAAAACTCTTGCCGGAGCTGTTGCATCTGTATCAGAAACAGCTATCGCTGTTGGTCCTTCTAAATGCTTACTTAATTCTTCAAACTCTGTTCCTTTAACAGCAAAGTTAATCATTGTGTTCTTATATACTTTATAAGTAACACCAGCTTCTCTTAACTGTTTACGAAGATTTGTGTCCTGCTCAACTGTAAGTCCACGGTAATCAACTAAAACAGCAGCTTTTGCAGTTTTAAGTAATTCAGAAATCTCATCAACGATAGGTTTCTTCTCTTCTACTTTAGCCATGATTTTTGCCTCCTTATATTAGTCGTGTTTTCCGAATCTGAGTAAAGTGATTATTCATACACTTTTCAGTTATCCAACAAAAACCTCTCTGACAACCGTACGACAGAGAGGTTTTCATTGAATGATTTATATAATAAACATCATATTTCATTTTAATGAGTTCATTCCTCGGCAGGCTATACCATTTTTTAAGTGTTTTAAACTACTGCATCCGTTTACGAACTGAATTTTAAACACACCTGCTGTCTTCGGTTTTAACACTTTGTGCATTTTAGCACATATATATTTTAATGTCAATCATTTTTTTACTTTTAGTTAGTAAGTTTTCCAACGTTTAACTTCACACCAGGACCCATTGTAGATGTAAGTGTTACACTCTTTAAATACTGTCCCTTTAATGTGCTAGGTTTTGCCTTGTTGATTGCATCAATAAGCGTCTGGAAGTTGTCCGCTAATTGTTCTTCAGTAAATGAAGCTTTTCCAATTGGCACATGGATAATATTTGTCTTGTCAAGTCTGTACTCAATCTTACCTGCTTTGATATCCTGAACAGCCTTTGTAACATCCATTGTAACTGTACCAGCCTTAGGGTTTGGCATTAATCCCTTAGGTCCGAGTACACGTCCCAAACGACCAACAACACCCATCATGTCCGGTGTAGCAACAACTACATCGAAATCGAACCAGTTTTCATTCTGGATCTTAGGTATCAATTCTTCTGCACCAACATATTCAGCACCTGCTGCCTGTGCCTCATCAGCCTTTGCACCCTTAGCGAATACAAGTACTCTTACCTTTTTACCTGTACCGTGTGGTAATACAACAGCACCTCTGATCTGCTGGTCAGCATGACGTCCGTCACAACCTGTTCTGATATGAGCTTCGATTGTCTCATCAAATTTTGCAGTTGCTGACTTTTTCACTAAAGCTACAGCTTCTGCTGTTTCATATAAAGTAGTGCGATTGATTGCTTTCGCAGCCTCTACATATTTCTTTCCTCGTTTCATTCTAAAACCTCCTAGTGGTGTTAGCGGAAGACTCCTCCCACTTTTTCTAATTTACAATAATCAATTTTTTTACATTTCAGGATAGGAATTAGTCTTCAACTGTGATTCCCATACTTCTTGCTGTTCCGGCTATCATACTCATAGCTGCCTCTAATGATGCTGCATTTAAGTCTGGCATCTTTGTCTCAGCGATTTTCTGAAGATCTGCCTTAGAAATCTTTGCAACTTTTTTCTTGTTAGGTGTACCTGAACCAGATTCAATCTTGCAGGCTTTCTTTAATAAAACAGCTGCCGGCGGAGTTTTTGTAATGAAGCTAAAGCTTCTGTCAGCATAAACAGTGATGACAACAGGAATAATCATACCATCCTGATCTGCTGTTCTTGCATTAAATTCCTTTGTAAACTGTACAATATTTACACCATGCTGTCCAAGTGCAGGACCAACCGGTGGTGCTGGTGTTGCTTTGCCAGCTGCGATCTGTAACTTAATATATCCTTCTACTTTCTTAGCCATTATGGCACCTCCTAAAATTGTGGTATTATCGGAAGAAATCATCCTCCCACTGATTGCCCCGTTTTATAAAAACGGAATTAATCTAACTTTTTAACATCTGTGAAACTTATCTCTACCGGTGTCTCACGACCGGCGAACATTTCAACACCTATGGTAACAATCTGCTTATGCTCATCAATACGTTTAACCTTGCCAACCGTACTTTCCCATGCACCGCTTGTTACCATGACGGTATCTCCAACCTCAAAGTCGATAACGACTTTCTTCTCGAAGCTGATTCCCAAAGGTTTCATTTCTTCCTCTGTAAGTGGTACAGGTTTCGATCCCGGTCCTACAAATCCGGTCACACCTCTTGTGTTTCTAACCACATACCATGTATCATCATTCATTATCATGTTAATAAGTACATAGCCTGGAAACATCTTCTTTGCAACCTGTTTTTTAGAGCCATTCTTAACCTCAACAACATCCTGCATAGGAACTGTAACCTCTAAAATCTGATCCTGGAGATTTCTGTTTATAATTGTTTTTTCGATATTAGCCTTTACCTTGTTCTCGTAACCTGAATAAGTATGCACTACATACCAATTTGCCTCTGACATACAATCACCTTTTCCTTCTAGACTATAAAATCAAGACCGAACTGAATCAGCATATCGATCACTTTGATTAAAACACCTAGTATTACGGATACAATTACAACTGCCGTCGTCTGCTTTGTTGCAGATACTTTATTAGGCCAGATTATTTTTTTGAACTCAGCTTTGAGACCTTTGAACCAGCTCTTCTTTGGAGCTTTTTCGTTTACTTTAGCTTCTCCCATTGCTACCTCTTTCCTAATAAGCGTGATTATTTTGTTTCTTTGTGTAATGTATGTTTTCTACAGAACTTACAGTACTTGTTCGTTTCCATTCTGTCAGGGTGTGTCTTCTTATCTTTTGTCAAATTGTAATTACGCTGCTTACACTCTGTACATGCCAATGTTATCTTTACGCGCACAACTGTCCACCTCCACTTTAATTTTCTCGCTTGTGCTTCAATTTATGTTTTCTATCTAACTTAAATTAAAGCAAAAAAAAAAGACTTCTTCCATCGCAAAGTTAATATATCACAGTACGAAAATTTAGTCAACTGATTTTTGCAAAACCATTCAATTTTTCCATTATCTATGTGCAGACAAATCTGCTTATTTATCCCACTGACTAGTGAATAGTAACAAAATTAAAAGCAGACACTGCTATTCACAGGCAGTGTCCGCTTTCTATATAGCAATTATTTTTTCATCTTCTCACGTATGTCTGCCAGTCTGTCAAGCACTGCCTTTAATGTCTCATCCCTTTTTGCAAAATGGAATCGTATCAAATGATTGACATCTTCTCTAAAAAAGCTTGAACCCGGCACTGCTCCCACTCCGACTTTCCTTGCAAGATCTTCGCAAAATACCATATCACTTTCATATCCAAACTCGCTGATATCCAATAGCACATAATAGGCTCCCTGTGGTTCAGTAAAACGAAGTCCTATCTCTTTAAGCCCATCCGTAAATAGATTTTTCATATGTGTGTAATGATTTTGCAACTCTTCATAATAGGTATCATCGAATAAAAGTCCTGTGACTGCCGCCTCCATAAGAGGTGCCGCTGCCCCGACGGTCAGGAAATCATGCACTTTCTTGACACGCTCACAGATATCAGCAGGTGCAATCACATATCCAAGTCTCCAGCCTGTCACTGAATATGTTTTCGAAAGAGAATTACATATGATTGTCCTCTCTCTCATTCCCGGAAGTGTCGCCATATAAACATGTTCATATGGTTTGTAGATAATATGTTCGTACACTTCATCTGTAATGACATAGATATCATATTTTTTCGCAAGCTCTGCAATCATTAAAAGTTCTTCTCTCGTAAATACTTTTCCGCACGGATTTGATGGATTACACAGTATCAGTGCTTTTACCCCATCCTGCTTCACTGCCGCTTCCAATTCATCTGCATCAAATTCAAATGTCGGTGGTTTTAACGGTACATAAATCGGTTGCGCTCCTGTCAGTATTGTATCTGCACCATAATTTTCATAAAAAGGCGAAAATATGACAACTTTATCATTTGGATTGCAGACTGACATCATGGCAGCCATCATTGCCTCCGTACTTCCACATGTCACAACGATTTCTTCATTCGGATTGATTTCCATTCCCGAAAAATGTTCCTGCTTTTTTGCCAGTGCCTCCCTGAAATTCTGTGCTCCCCATGTGAGTGCATACTGGTGAGGTCCCACACTTGCTACTTCTGCCAGTCTGTCTGTGAGTTCCTTTGGTGGTTCAAAATCGGGAAATCCCTGGGACAGATTGATAGCCTGATACATATCTGACACCCTTGTCATTCTTCTTATCACCGAATCTGTAAAACTTTCTGTTCTTGTACTTAATGGTTTCATTTTCATTCTCTTTTCTTATTTATATTATATCTTAATTTTTCTTTTCCAGTCTCATGAAAACACATATGATATTCCATCATTTAAGATATGTCTTTCATCAAATGCATCCTTAATCTGGTTCATAAGCTCAAGATTCGCCTTTGGCGTCTCTCTAAAGAAATATTTCTGTTTACTGATTCCTATACCATGTTCACCACTTGTCAATCCGCCAAGTTCATATGCCTTCTTATATATAATTTTCAACACATCATCAAGATCTTTTTCCCATTCTTCATCAGTTCTATTGCCTCGCACAATACAAAGATGTACATTTCCATCTCCTGCATGCCCAAAACTAATCATTCTGATATGATTCGTTTTCTCAAGTTCGTTGATAAAATTAACAAATGTATCAATCTGATTGATAGGAACTACAATATCAAGAGGTTCTTGTTCTGATACCGCTTCCACTGCCTTCACAAGCACACCTCTCACACGCCATACATCAGCGGCCACCTCTTTATCTTCAAGTGGAAGCACTGCTATCGCGCCACTCTGCCCTACAACATTGTGAAGCTGTTCTATATTCGAATCAATTTCTCTTTTCTTCCCATCAAATGTCAAAAGAAGGTATGCTTTTGCCTCTGCAAGAGGAAACTCCAGTTTTAAATAGTCTTCTCCAAGCTGTACTACTTTTCTTTCTATAAACTCAACTGCTGTCGGGTTAATATTTGCCTGAATAATTCTTCTTACACTTTCTATTCCACTCTTAAGGCTGTCAAAACCAACTAAAACACTGACACTTTCCTCCGGCTTCGGAATCAGTTTCAAGACACATTTTGTAATCACTGCAAGTGTTCCCTCAGAACCGATAATAATGTCTTTTATTCCCAGTCCCGATGTGTCTTTTCTGTTTTTTCCTCCCACTGTCAGTATGCTTCCATCTGCCCTGACCACTTCAAGTCCCATGACATAATCTCTTGTAACACCATATTTAACAGCTCTCATGCCACCTGCATTTGTGCTGATGTTTCCACCGATAGATGCTCTCTTTTCACCCGGATCCGGAGGGTAGAATAATCCTCTTTCTTCCACATAATGTTGAAAATCCTCTAATATCACTCCCGGCTCAACAGTTGCCGTAAAGGTTTCTTCATCCACCTCAATTATATGATTCATGAGTGATAAGTCAAGTACAATTCCTTTTTTTCTTGGAACTGTTGAACCTACAAGGTTTGTTCCCGCACCTCTCGGTGTCACTGGTATATGATTTTCATAGGCATATTTTAAGATTTTCGATACTTCCTCTGTAGATATCGGAAATACAAGTGCTCCTGCTTCACCGACTTTCCTTCCAAGATTGTCTGACAAATACTTTTTCTCTATATTTTCTGTTTTTATCCTGTCTGAATCCTTTATGATTGAATTAAGTGCTTCTCTCAACTTCATCACTCCATTTCTTTTTTCCTATTATTACTTCAGAGTGCCAAAGGTTTTTCAATCAGCCTCAAACCATATGGCACTCTGAATTTTTATCATTTTACTTATTTATACTGGATTTTAATTATCTTCATTGATAGTTTACTGCTCCCATGCCGGAACGAAAAATCCTTTAAATTCATCCTGGAAGATTTTCTTTGTTGCTTCTGACTGGAATGCATCAACAATCTTTTTGTACACTTCGTTATCTGCTTCATCTGTTCTTGCTGCAATAAGGCAGAAGTAACTGTCATCTGCATATTCTGTCTCTTTAAAGATAGCATCCTCATTTGGGTCAATGCCGTAATCTAATGCATAGTTACCATTGATGACTGCTGCCTTGACATCTGGAAGGAGTGCACATAAATCTGCTGCATTTGCTTCTACTAATTCAATCTTTACATTGTATTCTTCAATATCTGTGATGTCAGGATTATTTCCTGCAGATTCCTTAATTTTGATAATTCCTGCTGATTCTAATACTTTTAATGCTCTTCCTTCGTTAGAGGCATCGTTTGGAACCGCTACTTTATCACCATCTTTTAACTCACTGACATCTTTAATCTTATCCGAATATACATTCATTGCAATAACAAATGTGTCTCCTATCGGAGTGATTTTGTAACCATTGCTTGACGTATCACTGTTAAAATATGCATGATGCTGGAATGCATTCAAGTCAATATCTCCTGAGTCAAGTGCCTGATTCGGGAGTGAGAAATCAGAAAACTGTACAAGTTCTATATTGATTCCTTCATCTTTCAATTCTTCTGCTATCGGATTCCAAATATCTTCGTAGATTGTTCCTGTAAGTCCTATTCTCACTGTATTTTCATCCTTCTTTTCTTCTTTCTTGCCACAGCCTGAAAATACTCCTGCTACTAATGTTAAAGCTAATAAACCGGCTATAATTTTGTTCTTTTTCATAATCGTGTTTTCCTTTCTTTTTCTTATTTTAGATTTATATAATGATGTTGGGGCAAAAAGTATTTTTAACTTTTGTATGACCTTTTGACCCTGGTATCATATAATTAATGTGTATTCTTTTTAGCCACATAATTACCAATAATCTGTACAACTGTCACGATAATAACAAGTACCACGACTGTTGTATATGTCACATCAGGCTGGTTTCGCTGATGTCCAAATCTGATGGCGAAATCTCCAAGTCCGCCAGCACCGATTGCCCCTGCCATCGCTGTCAACCCTATCAGACTGATAATAGTGATAGTTGTTGCTCTCGCAATCCCTGCCACGCTTTCCTTTAAATAGACTCTTATAATAATATCTATATTACTAAGTCCCATTGACTGCGCCGCTTCAATCAGTCCCGGATTGACATCCGCAAGAGTTGTCTCTATCTGTCTTGTAAAAAATGGTGTACAGCCAAACACCAGTGGAACAATTGCACCTTCCACTCCGATTGCTGTTCCCATTATCATTCTTGTCAGTGGAACGAGTCCTGCCAAAAGTATGATGAATGGAATGGAACGAAAGAAATTAACAATTTTATCAAGTACATGATAGATCATTCTGTTTTGTAAAATATTTCCCGGTTTTGTGACTGTAATAACAATCCCAAGAAACAGTCCTATCACAAATGATATTGCCCCTGACCAGCCTACCATAATGAAGGTTTCTTCAATACTCTGGTAAAACACCGGCAATTTGTTCATGATATTTGGTATGTATTTAGTTAGCGTTTCTTCCATCCAGAATCACCTCCACTCCTACATTTTTATCTCTAAGGTACTGCATTGCTGCGTCTATATCCTCTGATTTTCCTTTTACGATAGATACAAGACCGCCTATCGGATTGTCTCCTATCATCTCGATATTTCCAAATATAATGTTGATATCAAGTGCAAATTTTCTCGAAAGCTGTGACACAAGTGCCTCTGAAATATTTCTCTCAAGGTACTTAAACCTAAGAATTGCCTGATTTTCTTTTAGTCTCACAATCTCTCTGTTTTCATCTATCAGGTCATATACCCTGCAAAGATTGGTTGTACGCTCTACAAACTCTTTCGTCGTTTTGTGTGTCGGATTGGCAAAAATATCAAACACATCTCCATACTCAACAACCTCTCCGTCTTTCATGACTGCAACTCTATCGCAAATATCTTTTATTACCTGCATCTCGTGTGTAATCACTACTATCGTGATACCGAGTTGTGTATTTAACTTTTTAAGCAAATCAAGTATGGATTTAGTTGTCTTTGGGTCTAATGCACTTGTCGATTCATCACTCAACAGTATTTCAGGGTCATTTGCAAGTGCTCTGGCAATCGCAACCCTCTGTTTCTGACCACCACTTAAGCTGGAAGGATATGCATTTGCTTTATCCTTTAGTTCCACAAGCTCTAACAGTTTTTCAACCTTTTGCTTTTTCTGCTCTTTTGTAAGTCCACTTCCTTTTAACGGAAATTCCACATTCTGATATACTGTTCTTGAAGCGAAGAGATTGAACTGCTGAAAAATCATTCCAATTTTCTTTCTGTGCTTTCGAAGTTCTTTTACTGACAAGGCGGTTATCTCCTCATCACCTATATATACCTTGCCGGAGCTTGGTCTTTCCAAAAGGTTGATACATCGCACAAGAGTCGATTTTCCTGCTCCTGAAAAACCAATAATTCCAAATATCTCTCCCTTGTCAATTTCAAAATTAACATTCCTTACAGCATGTACCGTATTTCCCTTTGTGTTAAAATCTTTGTTTACATTTTCAAATCGTATCAAGCTCTGTCACCTCCCTGATTCTCTTTTGCATTACTTTTGATGCTTTTTGCATCATTGTGGCGTTTGTATTTTTTTACCTTTGACGTATTTTATATTGCCTTTCTGTTGTCGACAAACGAAAGTATACTACTTCTATAGGAAAAGTGGTAATATTTAAATTATTGAACTAGTAATAGAAAAAAACTATACCCATGCAGAATTGACTGAAAACATATATTTTAACTGCAAAAAAACGGTGCATCAAATAGATAAATATCAATTACAAAACTGTAATAAATATTTATCATCTGACACACCGATTGTGCAATCACTCTATATTATTTAACATAACTTTTTCATGAAGCATGAAATTTAAGACTTTTTGACCATGGTATCATAAAATTAGTTATTGAATAAAGGTGTTGATAAGTATCTGTCACCTGAGTCAGGAAGCAATGCAACAATTGTCTTTCCTGCATTTTCTGGTCTTTCAGCCACAATTTTTGCTGCCTTCAATGCCGCACCTGAAGAAATTCCAACAAGAACACCTTCTGTATGAGCAAATTCTCTTCCCTCCGCAAATGCATCTTCATTCTCAATTGCAATTACTTCATCATATACCTTTGTATTTAATACATCTGGAACAAATCCTGCTCCAATTCCCTGAATCTTGTGTGCTCCAGGTGTTCCCTTTGATAATACAGGGCTTGTTGCCGGCTCTACAGCGATTATCTTCACATCAGGATTTTTGCTCTTTAAGTATTCGCCTACACCTGTGATTGTTCCACCTGTTCCTACACCTGCGATAAATACATCAACTTTTCCTTCTGTCTGATCCCAAATCTCCGGACCTGTAGTCTTTCTGTGAACTTCAGGGTTTGCCGGATTGACAAACTGTCCAAGGATAACAGAACCTTCGATTGATTCTTTGAGCTCTTCTGCCTTAGCGATAGCACCTTTCATTCCCTTAGCGCCTTCTGTCAGAACAATTTCAGCTCCATAGGCCTTTAAAAGATTTCTACGCTCAACACTCATTGTATCAGGAAGTGTAAGAATTGCCTTGTAACCTTTTGCTGTAGCTACTGCTGCAAGACCGATACCTGTGTTACCACTTGTAGGCTCGATAATTGTTGCGCCAGGCTTCAATAATCCTTTTTCCTCAGCGTCTTCTATCATAGCAAGTGCAATACGATCCTTTACTGAACCTGCCGGATTGAGATATTCAAGCTTTGCAAGTATTGTTGCCTGTAAATCTTTTCCATATCTGTTAAGTTTCAAAATAGGTGTTTTTCCTATTAATTCTAATGAACTTTCTTTAATCTCACTCATGTAAAAATCCTCCTTTTTATCATCACATTCTATTTTTATTTCCTATAATCTTACTAGGAACTCTATGAATTATATTATAGAATTATAAAACTGCTTTGTCAAGTATATATTTCTTTTTTCTATAAAGAAATCACATTTCTGTCTTTGTGAAACTCTGACATAAGGTACAGGTGGCGAACTCCAATGTCATGCTTATATACTGCAGCCTTTCACCCACATATAGCAAAACATCTGTGTTCTTGCTGCAAATTTTTCATTTTTCAGCAATTTTTCTACCTCTTCTTTCGTATACCATGACGCATATATTTCCTCTGCTGCGGATGTACTTTTATGAAATACCCCTCTTGCTCTTCCGACTATGCTTACATTTGTTTCATTGCTAAAACCGACTGCACTGTAACTGGTATTCATAAAATCATGTATCTCATAGAGTTCTAATCCTGTCTCTTCCCTTAATTCTCTTGCTGCAGCCTGTGCTAAAGTTTCCCCTTCCTCTATCATACCTGCCGGAAAATTAAATACCCAGTCGCCCGCGGCCATTCTGAACTCTTTATTTAACAAAATTTTTGTTCCATCTTCATTACATGTAATGATTACAACCGCATCCGCCTCTTTTCCTTTCAGTTCATCTAAGCTTTTTATGTTCTTATTCCTGCTAATCATTTCATATACTTTATTATTTCCATCTTCTGTCTTATAAGTAACGTCATACCTTGTAATAAAATTTCCCTGTGCTTTCTTTTCTATTCCTACAAATTTCATAATAACCTCCATTTCATCTTATCAAAACTAAGTATACTGTTCATGGGCATTCTCCACCTATATTTTCAATTTTCATTACAGCTAAAAAGCATAAAATATGCACCAGAATTATCTTGATTACATAATTCTGATGCATTACGTACACTACTTTTTTAACTTTGATAAATCAAGTTCAATATTTTTCTTATCGATTTTCTTGCCAATTTTTTCTGCGTCAACTTTTACCTTGCCATCTGTTACCTTATCTACAGCCTGACCTACTTTGGTAGCTACATTATCTATTCTGTGTCCACCCACTACAACATTAACGCCTTTTCCTTTACCTTTATCTGCCATTTTGTTTCTCCTTTTTGATATGTTATAACTTTAACATAATCTATATTAGCACAATCGCCAAATATAAACAATGACAATTTAATCCCCCGTCTAATTTTCCTGGTTTGTCTCAGTTTTCGCCTCTGCTTTTGTTTCTGAACTCTGTCCCAACATAGAAGAGATATCAAATACTGCATTTCCCTCTCCTACAACTTTCGGAAGCTCTCCATTCCATTTTTCAAGCATCATCTGTGTAAAAATGTCGTTTGAAAGTGAGCTTGTCAATATCTCGTTTGCTTCTGCTTCACCCTGGGCTGCAATTTTTTTTGCTTTCGCTTCTGCCTCTGCCTGCTCTATCAGTTTCTGATTTTCAATCTGCTGCTTTTCATACGCGAGCTGTGCATTCTGCTTCTCCGCAATCGCATTATTATAACTCTCATCAAAATCTGCATTTCCTATCACTACTTTATTGATAATAATAGTGCTTTCACCATATTTGCTATCTAGCGATTCCTGCAGTTTTTCCATTGCAAGTGGTTCTATTTTACTACGGTTTGTAGCATCTTCATCAGCAAGTTCCTTACTTGATGACTTCACAGCCGAAGCAATCAGTGACTGTGTGATCAGATTATTTTCATAGTCAGCAACATTAGCACAAATCCATGCTGACCGTGTTCCTGAAATCTGGTATGTCACATTTACTGAGTCATAATAAATGGCCGTTCTGTTTTTTGTTTCACTCCAAATCTGTCCGCTAAAATACATATCCTGCTGCTTATTACAAACCTGCTTTATTGACTGAATAAATGGAAGATGAAAATTAAATCCGTTAGGTACGGTTTCTTCTCTTATCTGTCCAAATGTTGTCACAACACCTGTGTAACCTGTCGGGATTATTGTAAATGTATTTGCAATGATAATTAGTATCATTCCTATGATAGCTCCTACAATATGTGGTTTTCCCTTTCTACCCGGATTTTTTCTATTCTGATAATTTAACATCAAACCCGCAACAATCACTACAACTGCCAAAAATATTATAACATGATTCAACATATTCCTTCCTCCCTTTGTACATTTCTGTTCCTATCAACAGTTTCCTTCAATCAAATATGTTTTCCATAAAAACTTTCGACTTTCCTATTATAACTGAAATATCGTAAAAAATATATATTTTCATTTCTAACTTAGCATTTCCTATTATGGTATTTTTAACTTATTACAATTGTTATCGTTTAATTGTTTATTTTATTTTTATTTATAAAACAAATTTTGGACACATTTAATCAATATAATAAAAGCATACTACTAATGGTAGTAAACAACTTAACATTTTCATAACTCAGCCTGGCAGTAGAAAACTGTCAGGCATCCCCCAAAAAATAAGGCTGTTACATTAAGAAAAATAATCAAACGCAAAATAATTTAATTTCCGACTCTTGATTAAACAATTTTGTTAAGATACTTTTCTTTTGTCGCAAGTCCACCTCTGATATGTCTTTCAGATTTATTTACATCTAGAATTTTTCTTGCCTCTGCAGCCAATGATGGATTGATATGGCACAGTCTTTCTGTAACGTCTTTATGTACGGTACTTTTGCTAATTCCAAATTGTTTGGCCGCCTGCCTTACTGTTGCTTTATTTTCAATGATATAATTAGCTAATTCTATTGCCCTCTCTTCTATATATCCTTTCATTTATGTATCCTGATATTAGTTTATTTATACAAGATATGCTTTAAATCTTAAAATATGCCTTGCAATTAAATTGCTATTTTATATCAAATTCGTAAGTCCCTAACCAAATCAGATCCTATTTAATTTTTTTACTCAGTCTTTAGAATCCTGAACAAGAGCTTCCATATCCTCAATATAATTTTTCAAGCCTCTGCTCATATATATCATATTGATGATATCTGTCACCCCGCTGAATATCATACTTGCACCTACAATTCTAAGAACAAAATTGGTAATTCCATTTGCAAGGATGAGAATTGCAATACCAAGTAATATTGTCAAAACTGCTATGATAACAAGCATTCCCCATCTGTTTCCTTTGATTTTCATTGCATTCATTGCAGTCTGCATTTTCATAATACCATTTGTAAGAATGAATACACCCATTATATATGGAACCGCATTCTTAATAATTTTATAACCTAAAATAAAGAACGCTCCGGTTATTATCATAAGTATTCCTATGATAAATCTGTTTCTTTTAAGACTACGCTCAACATTTGACAAGAAATACATAAGCAGCTGTATTAGTCCAAATACAACAATCAGTGTTCCTATTGTATAAAAAATTCTCCTTGTCACTTCCTCCGGATTAATCAGAAGTACAACACCCAGTAAAACAAATAAAATTCCAACCACAACGCTCTGCCATGTTACACCTTTTAATTCTTTTAATGCTTCACTTTGTTTTTTCTTTTTAGACATATACAAACATCCTCCTTTTCCAATACAGTCGCTTGCTTTCCTTCCGAAAGTTTTCTAACTCATAAAAATGCTGTGCATTTTTTTCGTTAACTTATGAATATGAGCCGATACTTTATGTGCATCGACTCATATTCAATTCACTATATTGATTTTATTTTAAAATATTATTTTTTATAATTTACTCTATCACTTTTATCCAGCCTTCCGGCGCTTCGATTCTGCCCATCTGGATACCTGTGAGTGTATCGTACAATTTCTTTGTAACAGGTCCCATCTCATCCATTCCGCTTGGGAAGCAGATTTCGTTGCCATGGTCAACAATCTTTCCTACCGGTGAGATAACTGCGGCTGTACCACAAAGACCACACTCTGCAAAATCCTTCACTTCTTCAAAGAATACTTCTCTCTCTTCAACCTCAAGTCCAAGATATTCTTTTGCTACATAGACAAGAGAACGTCTTGTGATAGAAGGAAGAATACTGTCTGACTTAGGAGTAACGAGCTTGTTGTCCTTTGTGACAAATAAGAAGTTCGCACCACCTGTCTCCTCTACCTTTGTTCTTGTTGCTGCGTCAAGGTACATATTTTCTGAATAACCTTCTTCATGTGCCGTCACTATAGCATGGAGACTCATCGCATAGTTAAGACCTGCTTTGATATTACCTGTTCCATGAGGTGCAGCTCTGTCAAAATCACTTACCTTGATAGTAATAGGCTTTGCACCACCCTTAAAGTAAGGACCTACAGGTGTAGCAAACACTCTGAACTGGTACTCTTCAGCCGGCTTCACTCCAATAACAGGCGAGCTTCCAAACATATATGGTCTGATATAAAGTGTAGCACCTGAACCATATGGTGGCACATATGCTAAGTTTGCCTTCACGATCTGAACGACTGCATCGATAAATCTTTCTTCCGGAAATGCCGGCATCTCAAGTCTCTGTGCAGAATCAATCATTCTCTGTGCATTTAAATCAGGTCTGAAACATACAACCTTTCCATCTTCTGTCGTATATGCTTTAAGACCTTCAAACACTGTCTGTGCATACTGCAATACACCTGCACATTCACTGATAACAACTTTATCATCATCAGTAAGTGTTCCTTCGTCCCACTGTCCACCTTTAAAATTTGATACATATCTTTTATCTGTCTTGATGTATCCAAAACCGATATTTGCCCAATCAATATTTTTCTTTTCCACGATAACAACTTCCTTTCATCTGTTCGCAGCATCTTGTATGGCTGCTGTTTCCTTATTTATTTCCTAATATTAAGTATCACTATTTTGTACTTTATAATAGCAAATTTTGTTTAAAATAAGTTTACCCCCGCTTTTTAATACTGTCAAGAACAAATTCATATTTATTGTACCAGAGATTTCTACCTTATTCTCTGCCTATCTTACTTATCAGAAACTCACTTAAATCTTTTACTGTCATCTTGATCGCATACGGCTTACACGCCTCAAGTTCTTCTAACTCACCATATCCATATCCTACCAGTATACACGGCATTTCAAACTTCGATGCCCCTATATAATCGAATTTTCTATCTCCTACCATATAAGACTGTGACACATCAAATTTCTCTATACCCTCCAACTTAGCAGCCTGCTTCATCGCATATTCAATAATATCCTCTTTTTCTACCCTGCTTCCGGACATTGTACTTCCAGCAGTCACATCAAAATATTCATATATATCAAAATGTTTTAGAAGTCTCACCGCATATTCTTCCGGTTTAGATGTTGCAAGCATGACTTTTATTCCATTTTCATGGAGAGCTTTTAAAAGCTGTGGTATTCCTTCATACACAGTACATTCAAATATTCCTGTATCATTATAATATACCCTGTACTCATCTACTGCCTGCATCGCCTGTTCATGAGAAAATCCATAAAATTCTTCAAATGATTTATATAAAGGAGGCCCTATAAACGGACACAATGAATCTAAATCTGTTACTTCAATACCGAATTTTTTTAGTGCATACTGTACTGATTTTGTGATACCTGTTTTAGGATCTGTAATTGTTCCATCCAAATCAAATAATACGTATTTCATCATTCAATTTTCCCTTTCCTGATATCATTTTATATCATTTAAAAATAACCGGAAATAACCTTATATAAAATATTTCTCCATTACAAGGCTTATTTCCGGTTTATTCATATTTCAATTTCTTGATGAAACTTTCATCATTAATATGCCTTTGCCTCTTCTTCGCCATTAAGAACTCTGAGTCCTCCCTGGGCAAGTGCAAGAAGTTCATCCTCTCCGCCATATACTGTAAACTCAGCAATCCATCCTGCTGCTGCTTTTAACTTATCAATAATGAGGTTATTGTATGCGATACCGCCTGTCACAATGATTCTATCTACTTTTCCACCAAGTACACATGCCATTGAACCGATATCCTTGCTGACCTGATATGTGAATGCATCTCTTACTAATTTTGCTTTGTCATCTGTCTCGGCTGCCTTGATAACATCTCTCATATCGTTTGTTCCAAGATAAGCGTTAAGTCCACCGTTACCTACTAATTTCTTGTAGACTTCTTTTTCTGTATATTTTCCTGAGAAGCACATGCTAATCAGTCCGCCAACCGGAACGCCACCTGCTCTTTCAGGAGAAAATGCCCCATCGCCGTCAAGGGCGTTGAATACATCTATAACCTGTCCTTTCTTATGAGCTCCTACTGATACACCACCACCCATATGAACAACAATTAAGTTAAGGTCTTCGTATTTTAATCCGTTTTCCTTTGCATATCTCTTGGCAACTGCTTTCTGATTGAGTGCATGGAAGATACTGATTCTTGGTATCTCAGGAACACCTGAAAGTCTTGCCTCATCACACAATTCATCGACTACAACAGGATCTACAATATAAGACGGAACACCTATCTCATCACCAATTTCTCTTGCAAGAATACCACCTAAGTTTGATGCATGCTGTCCCTGTTTTCCAATCTTTAAGTCCTCTAAAAGTTCATCACTCACTGCATATGTGCCGCCTGGTATCGGTTTTAAAAGTCCGCCTCGTCCTACAACAACATTTAATGATTTTATATCAAATTCTTTTTCATTTAAAAGATTTAAGATGATATCTTTTCTGAAATCTTTCTGGTCAACAATTGTTGCATACTGTGCAATCTCTTCTGTTGAATGTCTGAGTGTCTCTTCAAATAATAATGTCTCATCCTCGAACACACCAATCTTTGTTGATGTTGATCCCGGATTGATAATCAAACTCTTTACTGACATGACAAATCTCCTTTTTGTTATTTTCTGCTTTATTTATTATATTAGTTCTTATTCATAGCCTCTGCCACAACCGCACCGATTGCGATAGAATTAACCTTTGTCTGGAAATCATCAGAACGTGATGTAAGGATAACAGGTGCCTTTGTTCCTGTGATAATATTTCCGTTTCTAACCTTTGCTGTATGAACGAGTGTCTTGTATGTGATATTTCCTGCATGAATATCAGGGAATATTAATACATCTGCATCTCCGACAATCTTTCTACCTTCTGCTCCCTTGTGAGCTGCTGCCTCAGGGTCAATCGCAAGGTCCATTGAAAGAGGTCCGTCAACGATACATCCTGTAATCTTGCCTTCGTCGTTCATCTTTGTAAGTTCTGCTGCCTCTACTGTAGCCGGCATCTTAGGATTGACAACCTCCACTGCTGCAAGTGGTGCAACCTTTGGATTTTCAATACCACATGCATGGCATACCTCAACTGTATTTTCTATGATAGCAACCTTGTCCTCCAATGTAGGATATGTCATAAATGCAACATCTGAAAGGAAAAGCAATCTCTCAATTCCTTCAACTTCAAATACACATACATGAGATAACGGTCTGTTGTTTCTAAGGCCAACTTCTTTATCAAGCACACTCTTTAAGAAAGATTTTGTATCAATCAGACCTTTCATATACATATCTGCTTTTCCTGTGTGAACAAGTTCCACTGCCTTTAATGCTGCCTGGTATGTGTCTTTTTCATCAATAATCTCATATCCCTCAAGACTCATTCCAATACTGTCAGCAATTTCCTTTATCTTATCTGCATCACCGACTAAAATTGCATTTGCAATGTTCTTCTCCTTTGCTTCTCTGACTGCCTCAAGAACAGGAGCGTCCTGAGCGACTGCAACAGAAACAGTTTTGATACTGCAGCTGTTTACCTTTGAAATTAATTCATCAAATCCTTTTGCCATTTTAATTGCCACCTCTACCTTATATTTTTGTAAGCTGTTAGTGTGATTACCACACTGTAAGTGCTTTTTAACAGACGCACTTTTATCTAATAAATTATCTTAACACTTTGACACCCAAAAATCAACACTTCTGCACAAATTTGGATAATAAGAACAATTCTCAGTATATACCGGCTGTTAAAATCCACTTCCTCCAAGTCCACAGCATCATCAGCTATATCTTTCAGAAACCATTTTGAATTTTTATTCTTATCAGCTACTTTCATAATAAAGCTGAAATCTTTCGCATGTTCGGATATATTTTCAGATGAATTTTCAAAATCTTATATCTGTACCAGCCTCATCAGCATGGTTCCTATGTGAATCTCATATCTTAACTTCATTTTTTTCCTCTCTCTTTTATCTTGTCCATCATATAATAAACTCATCAGAAGGAAAAATTGCTTGATACCTCTTCACACTTTCTTGTGTCACACGTTCTCGCTGCATTTTTTCAGTTGTAATAAAACAGCATCACATTATCTGCAATTCCCTTTGCTATCGCCTCTGCAATATCGTCATTATGTCTACGGAACCAATGGTTATCATAGCTGCTTGACATAAATCCCACTTCTATAATCATGCTCGTCATCTCTACTTTATTCATCCCAAAATTTTCATATGGGTCATCCATACTTCCTGATTTTACACCTCTGTTATTAATATCATCCGCACATCCTGTTATGTTATCAAGAATATCTTCTGCTATTTTTCTCGCCTCATAGGGTTCAGAATTGTTAATCCACGCTTCTATTCCCGCTATTTTTTCCAGTCCATTATACATATTTCTATGAATGGATACAAGAACATCTGCATTCGCATTATTTGCGATGTCTCTTCTCTCCTCCAGACTGAGTTCTACATCTTTTGTTCTTGTCATAACAACATTGATTCCAAGACTTTCAAGATATTGCCTTACCTTTTTGGCTAGGATTAATGTCTGCTCCTTCTCTTCTATCCCTGTATTGGTCTTTGCACCACAGTCGCTGCCTCCATGTCCGGCATCAATACATACTGTATAATTCAAAAAACTATCCTTTTTACCACTGTACATCTGAGCAAACTTGTCTATTTTACTATCAGAAATCAATGATTCTTCTTCGTCATCTTCACTATTTTCTTTACTGCTTTTCTCATTGCTCCATGAGTCAGGCAAAGAATTTTGTTCTTTCATTTTCCTAGAATTGCTGCTATTTTTCACAACCATGACGAGTAATACAATAAAAAGTATGACATTCACCAATAATATAATTCTTCCCGTCAACTCTCTTATCATTCTTCGTTTTCTCTTTTTTCTTCTCAATAGAGCAATCGGATCATCTTCTTTTCTTTTTCTGCTGCTTTCCATATAATATTCTCCATAACCTTTATCTTTTTTTATAAATCGAAAATGCATTTTCTTTTGTAAATCTATCATCATTTTAATATATTCATTTGCAAAAAGTAATCAGTAAATTGTAAAATATATGTAAATAAGCATCTTAGTTATCCCACTGACCCGTGAACGTCAACACTTTTTACAAATTATTTACAAGTTTTGACTATACATTTATAAAAAAAATTTATAAAATAGTAGTTGTTCACATAAAATTCACAAACTTATTCTATTTTTTGTGCATTATTAATAATCAAAAATCACAGTCAATATGTGCAAAATAAAGAAAACGCCTAACAATTCTTACCGCATTTTTTTGGTATTAAGAAAACAGCTTAACTGATATGGAGGATATGATGATAAAAATATTAATTGTTGAAGATGATGAAAATATTGCAAAAATGATACGTGCCACAGTGACCATGGGAGGATATGATTCCTATATATGTTCCGATGGCATAACAGGACTTAAACATATGAACAGCGGTGACTATGATCTTGTATTATTGGATATTATGCTGCCGGAAATGGATGGCTTTGAAGTGATTTCAAAACGAACCAATGATACTCCTGTCATATTCATCACTGCCAAACAGGATGTTCTTGATAAAGTTTCCGGTCTTAAACTGGGTGCGGAAGACTATATTGTCAAACCATTTGAAACAGTTGAACTTCTTGCAAGAATAGAAGTTGTTCTCCGCAGATACAATAAAAATGAACATATCCTGACATATAAAGATATTACAATTAATATCGATGAACATACATGCCGACAAAATCATACAGATGTGAATCTCACTCCAAAAGAATTTGATCTGATTGTATTTTTTATACAGCATCAGGATGTTGCCATTTCACGCAGCCAGCTTTTATCAGCGATATGGTGCTACTACTTTGAGGGCGAATCAAGAACTGTGGATATCCATATACAACAGCTGCGAAAAAAACTCAGCTTAAAAAACAATCTGATCACTATTCCAAAACTTGGGTACCGGCTTAATAAAATTTCATAGAGTTGATTCAATCTGTTTTTCACTATCTCACAGAAAGGTTTGGGTACAATACTTTGAAACTATGGCAGAAAATATTCCTGTGGACACTACTCACTGTTATGCTTGCAGTGAGTACCATAGGTATTCTTTTACTAAAAAATGATTTTAATACAAGCATTGATATGCAGACTGAAAATGCTATTTCTGAACATTCTTATATGGTATCGAATATAAGCAATAAGATTATTACGGCAAGACTGCAAAGTAATTCTATTCTTTTAACCACAAGCCAGATACTCAATGTTCTTGGTGATATTTTTGAAGATTCGAAAATAAATCCTACAACAATTGTGGCACTTTTCAACAAAAATAACCGGGTACTCTATAATAATGTTCCAATAAGCCTTGATACTTCTATTTTGAACAGTGCGGGCAGCAGCAATACCTCTTCCACTGACAGCAATTTATACTACACACAGATTTTAAAAGTTAATGGCCGCATGAGACTGATTGTCGCATCCCCCATTGTTTTGGAAAAACAAAATTTTATTTTTGTAACTTCGACTGATATTTCCAATATTTATGCTTCATATAGCAATCAGATCCGATACACCAAATATATGTGTATTACCCTTTCTCTTGTGTGTGCCATTATATTATTGACACTTTCAAAACTTTTACTACGGCCCCTTGTTAATCTTAACCGCACAACTTCTGCTATTGCAACCGGAGATTACAGCCAGCGGATAACCATCTATTCGGATGATGAACTGGGGGAACTTTCCTACAATATGAATATCATGGCAAATGCTGTTGAAAAAAATGTCAATCAATTAAAAGAAGTTGCGGAAAACAGAAAAACGTTTATCAATAATCTTTCACATGAGATGAAAACTCCTCTCACATCCATACTCGGTTTTGCGGATATCATGAGAATAAAGAGAAATCTCTCAGACGAAGAATTATCAGACTATAGCAATATTATTTTTGATGAGGCAACGCGTCTTAAAAATCTCTCTGGAAAATTGATGGAGCTTATTACAATAGGCGAAACCAATCTTGATTTTTCCGAAACTGAGACCACCGAACTTTTTTCACAGATTGAACTGGTGATGAAACCAATTATGATAACAAACAACATTTCTTTTACAGTATCATGTGATTCGTGTTTCATTTACATTGACCTTGAACTTTTCAAATCAGTAATACTTAATCTTCTTGACAATGCCATTAAAGCCTCCGAAAATGATTCTACTATCTCTCTCATTGGCAAAATAGAAAATGATGATTTTAAAATTCAAGTGATTGATAAAGGTATTGGAATGTCTGAAGATGATATTTCAAAAGTAACAGAACCATTTTATATGGTTGACAAGGCAAGAAGCAGAAAAGCAGGAGGTGTCGGACTCGGTCTTGCCCTTTGCAGCAGTATTGTCGAAATACACAATGCCAAACTTGATATATCCAGCAGGCTGCAACATGGTACAAATGTGACCGTTTCCATTCAAATTCAAAAAAAGGAGCAGTAAATGATGAAAAATAATACACATAATTATATTAAACTCAATATTCAACTTATTATTACCTTTTTGATGGCTGCTGCTATTATCCTCATTGGCTCTCAGCTTTTAGCCATTATTGGAAGTTATCTTGTCACTTCAGACACAACTGTAAAAACATATTCCATCGATGATAATGATTGCTACATGTTTTACACACAGTCCGATAGTGATATTACACTCTTTCCATGGAATTATTATAATCCGGAGGGAGTTAATTTTTATGACTATTTTGAAGAATTGACTGCTGATTATGACTTTGATTACAATATAGATGATTATGTCAATATTGATAATTTGTATGACAGTATCAGATACTATTTTTACCAGTCTGTTCCCCATGCAAGGCAATATGTTTTGGAAGAGGATTCTTCTTTGTATGTAATAATGGATTTTGATAATATCTTTAAAAAAATCACTATGGCAAAAGATTCTTCCGGAATCTATTACTTTTACAATGAACCTGTCACCATTAATAATCAGACATACAATATATCATTTGCTCTTAATAGCAGATTTGAGTTGCTATCTTTTCAATGTTACAACATGCTCGACTCAAATGCATATACACCGGAAATTATCAGTGCCGGAAAAAAAACGATTACCAATTTTATTAATGGTAATAATCAGGTGAACTTAAATCTTTTGATTACAGATCTGCAGAATGCGGCGGGCATTCTTACCAGTTATGAATTACACTACATTTCCCAAACCGATGAATACACTGTTGATGTGGCTGATGATATATACAACTACTTTTATGATATAGATATTTATGACAACTACATAGAATATTACAGTAATAATATATCGGAAAAGGATTATATGACTCTGACTGACCTCGAATTATATGATTCTGCCATTTCTGAACCGGTTACTTATTCTTATCAGGTGGTAGAGACTGAAAATGACATTATGATTATTGTTCTTGATGCTAACATTGTCATCCATTTCGATCCTGTCATGCAGGTATTTACAGGATTTAATATGATTTATAATTAAAATTGTTATCAAAATTTTACATTTCTTTAACATATTTGTGTTTACTTTAATTTTGTATTGAAGTATACTACACTTTGTGACTAAATTAAATCACATAGAAAGTTGCAAAGTGGAGGCGACAAAATGGCTAACCAAAAAATGTCAAAAGCAGAACGTATCAAAAGAAGAAAACGAAAAAAACGCATTAAGCTGTTTTTATTTACGGTAGAAGTCCTATTTTTTTCAATAGCAATTTCTATCTTAACTATTTTCCTTCTGCCAAATTCAAAGGCTGTCTTTGTAAAGCTTTTTACCAAATGCCCTGCGGGACAAAGCCTGCTAAAAACTCTATACAAAGAGGACTACGATACAAATGTCCTTGACAATTCTACAAACAAGGACAATATTCATACTGTAGATTTAGGAAAAGGATATACAAATATTGCATTATTTGGTATCGATCCAAGACTCGGAGAATTTGAAGATTCAACACATACTGATACAATTATGATTGTCAATATTAATAATAAAACACACGATGTGAAGCTTGTTTCTGTGTATCGGGATACGTTGCTCAGAATGACCACATCTAACGGCAATATCGATTATGAGAAAGCAAACACTGCCTACTTTCGAAATGGTGCGGAAGGCGCATTAAATATGCTCAACAGCAATTTAGATCTCGATATTACAGAGTATGTACTTGTCAATTTTGAGGGACTTGCCAACATCATTGATGCCCTTGGTGGAATTGATATCAATCTTACACCTGATGAACAATTCTATGTAAATGGTTATCTTACAGAGACAAGAAAAATCACCGGAATGGATGCTCCTGATGTTCTTACATCAGGCGAAAACGTTCACCTTTCAGGACTTCAGGCAACTGCTTATTGCCGTATAAGGTATGTAACATTTACAGATGAAGCGGGGAATGAATATAACAATGATTACGGAAGAACAGCAAGGCAGCGTTATGTTCTCAATAAACTTCTTCAAAAAGCAAAAAGTGCAGGTATCTCTGAACTGATGAATGTTGCTGATACTTTAATTAAAAAGAACAATGTGGCAGGACATAAAATCATATCTACTAATATCAGTTGGGACAAGATTGTTACTCTGCTTACTATTGCTGTAGACTGTAACCTGTCAGAAACCTTTGGTTTTCCTTATGATGTATATACTCCTGAACAAGGCAGGGCATATTATGGCTATGTAATACCAATGGGACTTGAACAGAATGTGACAAGGCTTCACAAACAGCTTTTCCCAAGCAAAACTTATGTTCCTTCTGACCTTGTGACACGAATTAATGATTATATTATTGACGAAACCGGAATCTATCCGCCTGATGACAATTAAAATATCAGGCACACATTGATGTTTAAAACAGATCATAAAAAAATGAGCCATATCCATTCAAGTCGAACGGGGTATGGCTTATTTTAAATTAACTAATATATTATTCAAAGCTATTCATTTTTCTTACTCAGTAAACAGACTGCTTCAACCGCATCTGTGTGCGGGAACATGTCTACCGGCTGTACTTTCTCAAGCCGATAACCATTCTCACTCATATATTTTATATCTCTTGCAAGTGTTGCACTGTCACAGCTTACATACACCATCTTCTGCGGCTGCATTTTTACAATTGTATCAAGAAGTGCCCTATCACAGCCTTTGCGAGGCGGATCAACCACTATTACATCCGCATATCCACCATGTTTTTCATAATATTGTGGCAAAATCTCCTCTGACTTTCCAACAAAAAACTCAACATTGTCAATTTCATTCATCTTAGCATTATTTCTTGCATCACGAATCGCATCTGAAATAATCTCTACACCAAACACTTTTTTTGCTGAGCGTGCCAGAAACAGTGATATGCTTCCTATTCCACAGTACAAATCCCATACGGTCTCGTTTCCTGTCAATCCTGCAAACTCCAGTGCTTTGCCATACAATTTTTCTGTCTGTACGGGATTTATCTGAAAAAACGATTTCGGAGAAATGTTAAACTTCAAATCTCCTATATAATCTGTTATATATTTTTTTCCATAAACGTGCTCTATCAGTTTTCCCATAATAACATTAGTATTGCACAAATTAATACTCACAGAGATACTTGTCATTCCTTTCACTTCCTGCAGACGCTTTACAAGCTCATCACAATCCGGAATTTTGTTTCCGTTAATGACAATACAGACCATAATCTCTCCTGTGTGAAAGGCTTTCCTTATCATTACATAACGAACGAGCCCTTTTAGAGTCACTTCATCATACGGCAGGATATGTTTCTCTGCCATAAATTCTTTAATAATAGTGAGAATCTCCTCATTTTCAGGCACACCAATATAGCATTTGTCATTTGGAACAATCACATGTGTCCTTCCTGCATAAAATCCTGATACAAGATTTCCTTCATTGTCCAATCCTATCGGAAACTGTGCCTTATTTCTGTAATGATATGGTGCTTCCATTCCGATAATGGGAAACATATCATAATCTGTAACCCTGCCGATTTTTTCTATGTTATTTTTTACCTTATTTTGTTTAAATCTCAACTGTTCTTCGTAAGAGGCAGCCATCACCTTGCAGCCCCCACATCTTCTGGAAACCGGACAGGCAGGCTCTACCCTGTTTGGTGAAGGTTCTGTTACTTTCATCAGTTTTGCATATGCAAATTTAGGATGCGCTTTTGTGATTTTCACTTCGCATAAATCTCCTCTAACTGCATCTTTTACAAACAAGGTATACCCATCAATTCTGGCAATCCCTTCTCCACCTGTTCCTGTATCTTCAATTCTGACAGTATATACTTCATTCTTATGATATGAATAAACTTTTTCCTCATTTTCCACCATTTTTATCTCTCTATCTTCTCTGTTATTCTTATCTGTTACATCCATTTGTTCATATTCCACTATTCTATTTTCTGACACAGATTTTATATTTTTATTCTCCAAATCCATATACTCCTTTTTCCGCTTTTTCTTTTGTACTATCTGTATATAACACTTACATCTGCTTTACAACGGGATTTCTCTAATATGTCCTCATTCCACTGTAGACTTTCTCACATTAGAATCCAATGCCCTGTTAAATCCATACCACTCACTTCCATCAGCCGGTTTTGTATTTAATAAAAGTTCAGATAATGTCTCTAATTTTGCGTCAGCATTGTCTGCAAGATTGAGTGCAAAAGCTTCCGGCAGTGCCGGTTTTTTAGGTGAACCATATTCAAGTTCACCATGATGCGCCAATATACAATGAAGCAGTTCTCTTGCTATCTTTGCTGGAAAACCTTCTATCTTTTTAATTTTCTGACTTACAATCTCATATCCAATCACAATATGTCCGAGAAGCTGGCCGCTGTCAGTGTAATCGTTTTGCGGAAAAGATGATAATTCATAAACTTTACCTATATCATGAAGCATTGCGGCTGTCACGAGCAAATCATGATTCAGAACAGGATATGCCTTAGAAAAATACTCGCACATATTTGTTACAGAAAGTGTATGTTCAAGAAGTCCGCCTATAAAACCGTGATGTATTGTCTTTGCCGCTGAATGTTTCTTGAATTTATCGACAAAATTCTTATCCTCCACAAAAAACATCTCTAAAAGTTTTCTCAAATATTCATTTTGCACATGATTCACTCTTTCAAGCAGTTCACTATACATTTTATCGATATCTTTTGTGCTGCTCGGAAGATAATCTGCCGGATTATATTCTCCCTCTTCTGCTACCCTGACTCCCTTTATATTCAGCTGCAGACCTCCATTGAAAGTTGTCACATCCGCTGTCACATCTATATAATCCAGCGCATCAAAATCCATAATTCCCATTGAATTTGGTGTCCATATTTTT
Organism: uncultured Lachnospiraceae bacterium; assembly: GCA_902786365.1. Lineage (GTDB taxonomy): Bacteria > Bacillota > Clostridia > Lachnospirales > Lachnospiraceae > Bovifimicola. The sequence continues at coordinate 66,185 of CADACD010000004.1, forward strand.
CCATCAATTATCCCTGTTTTATCCTGCAATATCACATTCTCATATGGCTTTCCATTTTTTGTCATTGCTGTCATTCTTTGCTTGCACAGATAGATTCCTCTCACTGCATCCCCATCTCTAAGTGTCTCAATATATTTCATTTTTATGCCAAACTTAAGGCAGGTCATATACGCCCGCCTCAATCCTTTCTATTTTTATCTTTATTTATATTTCATTTCTTTAGATTCAAAAAATCATTTAATTCAATTACTAATCCAATTCTCCTACACTAACTTCATATCCGATTTTTTTATACCCATCCCTTCCTTTTCGCATAACCTCAAGTTTCACCGACTGCTTACTTTGACATTCATTTAGCACACTTAAATACTCATCAAAAGTATAAACTTCTCTTCCTGCAACTGATACTAAAACATCGCCATTCATAATGCCTGCTTTATATGCCGGCGAATCCTCTTTTGTATTATAGATATAAATTCCATATGGCATATCTGCATCAATTGTTTTGACAACTTCATCGGTCACTTCTTTTCCATATATTCCAATATATTTAATCTTTTTATCATTTAGAAGTCTGTTAATGTAAGTTTTCAAATCTGCTATATCAATAATATTCACTTTCTCACTAAGCTCATCTGATGTTGAGATACCTAACAAATATCCTTCCTCATTAAATACAAATCCTCTTTCATTTGTATGTGCCTTCATATCTGTTCCGGAAATTCTGACCTTTGCATCTAATACACTGACAATATTTTCTTCCAATGTCAGTCTACCTTTTTCAACAGTATTTTTCCTGTTCAAGGGATTTCCCACCAGAATAACCTGTGTAATAGTATCAAATTCTTTCCCTGGTGCCAACGAGGAAACCATTACATCATTATATTCATCTTGTGCAATATCACCTTCATCTATCTTAACAATCACAAGTTTGTAATCGCTCGAGACATTATTTACTTTCGCTTTTTTCGGCATCCCGTTGATGTATACAACTACATCCTGCTCCGGTTTCAGCTCATTATTATAAAGCAAGATATAAACCGCATTATTCTTTCCCATCACAATTCCCGGAACCTCTTTTTTGTTTTCCTCAATACCATACTCAACTAAGACTACCATTTTTTCCATCTGTTCTTCTGTATATGGACCCGCGTTAATACCACACTGATTTTCTATGTTGCTTACGGTTGCCTCTGTCGTAACAAAAATATCTGTCATTTCGGTAGCCGTTGTCCCTTTTAGTGATTTATTGAGTTCGTCTTTTAATTCAGGTTTCAGGTGCCAAAAAAACAGCCATACTGCTATCCCTGCCAGTCCACCTATTACTAATACAAGTCTTATCGCTCTTATAAAATCTTTCCATATACTTTTGACAACACGTTCATTTAAAAATCGAAACTCATGTGTCTCATCTTGATTATTACCTTTCTTATCCACTATATCCTCCATTCCGGAAAACACAATATATATCACTTTTCACTTTCAGCTTAATATTCTACAACAATATTATGAACAATCTATGACTAATCTGTAACTCTTTTCATACCACTATTCACTGTCCTCTTCTATTCTGACCTCACTATACTCAACCGGGCATTCCGTTTGGTGAGGTTCCTGCTTGCCATATTAAGTATTTTAGAGTAAAATAGTGATAGATATTGTTTTTAAATTGTGAGGTTTTTATGAATAAAAAAGTATTACACACACTTGAATTTGATAAAATTATAGACAAACTTTCAGAATTTGCAACCTGTCCAGGTGGCGAAAGACTTTGCAAAGAACTTGTTCCAATAACTGATATTCCCAAAATACGAACGATGCAGTCTCAGACTACTGATGCACTTACCCGAATACTGCGTCTTGGAAGTCTGTCATTTTCCGGAACCCGCGATATATTAGAGTCTGTCAAAAGACTAGAGATAGGAAGTTCTCTTGGCATCACTGAATTATTGAATATCAGCAGTGTATTAAAGGTGGCATCCCGTGCCAAGTCCTTTTCAAGGCATGAAGAAATTACTGCAAGCGATTCTATTGATTATATGTTTGACGCTCTTGAACCGCTTACTCCGTTAAACAACGATATCACAAGATGTATCATTTCAGAAGAAGAAATAAGTGATGATGCCAGTCCTACACTCAAAAATATCAGAAGACATATCAAACTTGCCGGTGACCAGATTCATACACAGTTGAACAACATTGTCAACTCGCAGTCTTCTAAGACATATCTTCAGGATAATGTTATTACTATGAGAAATGGCAGATATTGTATTCCTGTCAAGCAAGAATATAAAAATCAGGTTGCCGGCATGGTTCATGACCAGTCACAGACCGGTTCTACTGTATTTATTGAACCTATGGCGGTTGTAAAACTGAATAATGAACTTCGAGAACTTGCACTGAAAGAGAAAGCAGAGATTGAAGTTATTTTATCTAATCTATCCGCTAGCTGTGCCGAACATATATCAGAAATTGAAACTGACTATCGGATGCTTGTGGCATTAGATGCAATTTTTGCAAGGGCAATGTACTCCAAATCAATCAAAGGCGTTGAACCGGAATTTTCATCCGAAAAGTACATTCATATCAAGCAGGGACGACATCCTCTCATTCCCGCTGACAATGTTGTTCCTATCAACATTTACCTCGGAAAAGATTTTGATTTGCTTATTGTAACCGGTCCCAATACCGGTGGTAAAACTGTTTCACTCAAAACTGTCGGTCTTTTAAGCCTGATGGGGCAGTCAGGACTTCACATTCCTGCTGATACCGGTTCTGTTTTGTCTGTGTTTAATGAAATATATGCTGATATTGGCGATGAGCAAAGTATTGAACAGAACTTAAGTACATTCTCATCACATATGACACATATTGTGGAAATACTTAATAATGCTGATAGTGATTCTCTTGTACTTTTTGACGAGCTTTGTTCCGGTACAGATCCAATTGAAGGTGCTGCACTTGCAACATCTATTTTAACTTTCCTTCACAACTTAAAAGTACTGACAATGGCTACAACGCATTACAGTGAATTAAAAGTATTTGCACTTTCTACACCATTAGTAGAAAATGCAAGCTGTGAATTCAGTCTTGAAACGCTGAAACCTACTTACCGTATGCTCATTGGTGTTCCCGGAAAGAGCAATGCTTTTGCAATTTCTTCCAAACTTGGTCTTCCTGACTATATTATTGAAGATGCAAAGAAACATCTTGATGAAGATAATGTTTCTTTTGAGGATATTATTACAGACCTTGAGAGTAGTAAGGCTGTCATTGAGAAGGAACGTCTTGAAATCGAACAATATAAAAACGAGATAAAAGAACTAAAAGAAAAACTTGAGAAAAAGCATGAAAATATCGACGATAAACGTGAAAGTATTCTAAGAGCGGCTAATGAAGAGGCTGCTAAAATACTTCGTGAAGCAAAGGATTTTGCTGATCAAACCATCCGTGACATTAATAAAGCTGCCAGTTCTGGTGATAATAAAAAACTGGAAAACAGCCGCAAAAATGCCCGTGAAAAGCTCAATGCAACTACCGATAAACTTGCAATAAAGCCTAAAAATATCCCACACAAAACCTACAGTCCCAAAGATTTTCGAATTGGTGACCGTGTTAAAGTTCTCAGCATGAATGTTGAGGGTACTGTGCATACACTGCCAAACACAAAAGGTGACTTAGTTGTACAGATGGGAATTTTAAGGTCAAATGTCAATATTTCTGATTTGATTATATTAGAAGATAGTGCTTCTTCAAATCCGCTTTCTTCCGGCAGAACCAAATCCTCAGGTGCTTCAAAGATAAAAATGTCAAAATCTTCTACGATTTCTCCTGAAATAAAGCTTCTCGGAATGACAGTCGACGAAGCTTTGATGACACTTGACAAATATCTTGATGATGCATATATTTCACATCTGACAAGCGTGAGAATTGTACACGGAAAAGGTACAGGTGCTCTTAGAAGCGCTGTACAGAGTCATTTAAAAAAATGTAAATATATTGCTGAATATCATCTTGCAGAATACGGCGAAGGTGATGCCGGTGTAACAATTGCAAAATTTAAATAACGACATACAATAAAACGAAAAGAGGTTGACAAGTATGGCAATTAAACAGAAAATACTGATTGTTGATGATGACTTAAACATTGCTGAATTGATTTCATTATATCTTACAAAAGAATGTTTTGAGACTCTTATTGTTGAAGATGGTGAAGCAGCAATCGAAAAATTTAATTCCTTCTTACCTGATTTAATCCTTCTTGATCTGATGCTTCCGGGCATAGACGGATATGAAGTCTGCCGTGAGATAAGAAAACTTTCCACTGTTCCTATTATCATGTTGTCTGCAAAAGGAGAGATTTTTGATAAAGTTTTAGGGCTTGAGCTTGGAGCAGATGACTATATTATAAAGCCTTTTGACAGCAAAGAGCTTGTTGCAAGAGTAAAGGCTGTTCTTCGAAGATATAAATCGACAGCTCCGGCAAATGGAGATACATCTGCTACTCCTGCTAATATAGCCCCTCAGTCTGAATATGTAGAATATCCTGATTTGCTGATTAACCTTACAAATTATTCAGTGACTTACAAGGGTAAAAATATTGATATGCCTCCAAAAGAACTGGAATTACTCTACTTTCTTGCTTCTTCTCCAAATCAGGTCTTTACCCGCGAGCAGTTATTAGACAGACTTTGGGGATATGAGTATGTTGGGGATACAAGAACTGTCGATGTTCATATCAAAAGAATCCGTGAAAAGATAAGTGACAATGATGCCTGGGCATTATCTACTGTCTGGGGAATTGGCTATAAGTTTGAAACTAAGATATAATTATCATAACAACAAAACAAAGGTGAAAAGAATATGAAACGTACCATATATACAAAATTTATATTAGGATATATCCTTTTTGGACTTCTGTGTATATTGTTTATCAATGTATGGTCAGCAAACCGTATTATGGACAATCTTACAGACTCTACAATCAAAATTCTGTATGATGACGGTAATGTCATATTAAATCAGTGTCTGAAAAATGATTTTTCAAAAATAACAACTGACGCAAACATACGACAACAAATTTCAATTATCGCAGCACTGTCAGAATGCCGAATCAGAATGATTAACACCAACAATACTATCATATTTGATACTGATAACCCTAATTCAAATCAGAGTATTACCAACTTTGATATAACTGCTTTTGGCAATAAATATTATAAGACCGGAAACTTCTTTGGTGAATTCAGTGAAGATGTCATATCTGTAGTGGTACCTGTTGTCGGTGAATTCAAAACAGAAGGATATATTCTTCTTCATGTTAATGCAAGAGATTTATATCCTGAATATAATCATCAACTGCATACTATATATGTGACACTTGCTGTCATTTTATCGTTGTCATTGATTATATTATTAATTTTTAACTTTGTTGTATTTCTTCCAATTAAAAAAATCAGTACAGCAGCACATGAATATGCCAATGGAAACTTTACCTATAAAGGACTTTCCAATTTTACCTCCGAAGATGAAATCGGACGCCTTGGTGTATCATTAAATTATATGGCAGCCAAGCTCAATGATATGGAAGAAGATCAGAAAAAATTTGTCAGCAATGTTTCACATGATTTTCGCTCTCCTCTTACCTCTATCAAGGGGTATATAGAGGCTATGAAAGATGGAACCATACCATATGAAATGCAGCCAAAATATTTGGATATTGTGCTATTTGAGACAGAAAGACTAACCAAACTGACGCAAAATCTTATCAGTCTGAATAAATGGGACAGAAAAACTTCAAAACTTAATTTAGAGGATTTTTACCTCTATTCACTTATCAAGCCAATTATTGCTACATTCGGCGGTAAATGTGAAAAGAAACATATTACAATTGATTTGACTTTGGAGTCTAAAGATTATATTGTTATTGCAGATAAATCGAAAATAGAACAAGTGATTTATAATCTTTTGGATAATGCCATCAAATTCAGCCAAAACGATTCTGTTATTTCCGTTAATATCACTGATAAAAATGACAAGATTTTTATTTCCATTAAAGATTCCGGCATAGGTATTCCAAAAGAAAGTCTGAACAAAATCTGGGACAGATTTTACAAAACGGATTTATCCCGTGGAAAAGATAAGACCGGAACCGGTCTTGGTCTGTCGATTGTTCGTGAAATCATAGCGGCACATGATGAATATATCAACGTCATCAGTACAGAAGGTGTTGGCACAGAGTTTACATTTACACTGAAAAAATCAAGAATATCACCTTCTTAATTTTGATTTTTATACATCACAAATAATATCCCCTATCATTTCCAATATGAAAATAATAGGGGATATTATTTGTATTCTAATTTTACATATATATCTGGCTTTCTATATTCAAGCCGTTATTCCTCATTCCAATGCAGTCTGTGAAGTTCTCCCTCTGTCTGCATTCCTGCAAAATCATTCTGTCTTAATGCCTCATATAAAACGATCGCAACAGAATTTGAAAGATTCAGCGAACGAATATTTTCATTCATAGGTATTCTCATGCATGTGTCCTGATTCTCCACAAGTATTTCCTCAGGAATCCCTGCACTCTCTTTTCCAAACATGATATAACTGTTCTCTTCATACCTGATATCAGAATAAATCTGTTTCGCCTTTGTTGTTGCAAAATAAATCTTCGCATTCGGATTTTTGCTAAGAAAATCCTCATATCCATCATACTCTGTTACATCTAAATCTTTCCAATAATCCATACCTGCCCGTTTCACTGACTTCTCATCAATTCTAAATCCCATAGGTCCTATCAGATGAAGTTTTGTTCCTGTTGCAACACATGTCCTTCCAATATTACCCGTATTCTGAGGTATCTCAGGTTCAAATAAAACTATATTTAACATTGTAGTCCTCCGCAAAAAGCAGTATTTCATTCTATCTTTACAACAAAATATCCTCTATTCTGTTCATCAAGTTTCTAAACAGGAATCTCATTTATTCTGTTCATCAAGTCTTTGAACAAAACTCTTAATTCTTCCGAGTGCCTCTTTCAACTGTTCAAGCGAATATGCATAAGATATTCTTAAGAATCCTTCGCCACAATCACCAAATGCTGTTCCCGGAACTACAGCTACTTTTTCCTCCGCAAGAAGCCTATTCGCAAATTCATCTGATGTCATGTTAAATCGCTTGATACTAGGAAATGCATAAAATGCACCAAAGGGTTCAAAACATTCAAGATTCATCTCTTTAAATGCATTGAGCAGGAATCTTCTTCTCTGATTGTAAGATTCACGCATCTTTGCAACATCCTTATCCCCATTTTTCAGTGCCTCAACAGCAGCATATTGGCTGTTTGTCGGTGCACACATGATAGCAAACTGATGTATCTTTATCATCTGCCTTAATATCTCTTCCGGTCCGACTGCATATCCAAGTCTCCAGCCAGTCATGGCATACGCCTTTGAAAAACCGTTGATAACGATTGTTCTCTCCTTCATTCCAGGAATACTTGCAATTGAAACATGGTCATCACCATTATATGTAAGCTCCGAATATATCTCATCTGAAATGACAAAGATATCTTTCTCTATACATACCTGTGCAATATCTTCCAAGTCTTTTCTTTCCATAATCGCTCCTGTCGGATTATTAGGAAACGGAAGTATCAATATCTTTGTCTTGTCTGTAATCTTCGAAAGAAGCTCTTCCTTTGTAAGGCGAAACTGGTTCTTTTCCTGTAATTCAATAATAACCGGCTTTCCATATGCCAATGTCACACAAGGAACATATGAAACATAACTTGGCTGTGGCACTAATACCTCATCTCCCGGGTCAACCATCGCTCTTATCGCTATATCAATAGCTTCGCTTCCTCCTACCGTAACAATAACTTCATTGTTATAATCATACTGAATACCAAGCCTCCTGTCTAAATAATTGCAAATCTCTATCTTCAGTTCCTTCAATCCCGCATTGGAAGTATAGAATGTTCTTCCTTTCTCAAGTGAGTAAATTCCCTCTTCTCTAATATGCCACGGAGTATCAAAATCCGGCTCTCCCACTCCAAGTGAAATAGCATCTTTCATCTCACTTACTATATCAAAAAATTTTCTTATACCAGAAGGCTGTATATCTACAACCACGTTTGACAATGGATTTCTCAAGGTGTCACCAACATCCTTTCATCTTGATTATTTTTAACGAGTACAGTTCCATGATCTTTATATTTCTTTAAGATAAAATGCGTAGCTGTACCTCTGATTGCTTCTAATGGTGCAAGTCGCTCAGTCACAAACTGCGCAACTTCTTTCATTGATTTTCCCTCTAATATAACAGTAAAATCAAATCCTCCTGACATGAGATATACCGCTCGAACTTCACTGTAATTGTACATTCTCTCCGCTATCTTGTCAAAACCGAGACCTCTCTGTGGTGTAACCTGTACTTCAATCAATGCTGTCACTTTCTCCTCACTTGTGTCATCCCAGTTAATAAGGGTGTGATAACCGCATATAATCTTCTCTTTTTCCATATCGGCTATCTCATTCGCCAGTTCAGCCTCGCTGATTCCAAGCATTACCGCCAAATCTTTTAAATCTATGCGGGCATTTTTCTCAATTGATTCCAATATCTTCTCTCTCATGCCGATTCTCCTTCATATCTTTTTTATAATGTCTATTAAAGCACAATTTAAGTGATTTTACAATATAAAAGTTATCTGCGGCCCCACAGTTTAATATCACAAAATATGATATAGCTCATCACCTCTTGGTGCCTCAATATACCTCTTCTCATCATTTTTAATAAGAACTTTATCATTATTGTTTTTTAGCTTTCCTATCACTTGTGATTTCACATTATTCTGTCTTAAATAATCACACAGACCTGCTCCGTCATCAGTGACCATAAGAACCGCTCCGTTCGACAACATTTTGTACGGATTTAATCCATACATTTCACACATCTCTATCGTTTCCTGTCTGACAGGTATCGCATTCATATCTGCCAAAACACCTTTGCCGGTTTTCTCAGACAATTCCCACAATCCGCCATATATCCCGCCACGGCTCAAATCATGCATGATTCTCACACCATATTTACACGCTAGATTAGAAGCATATATGCTGCTCATACTTTCTTCTGTTTTTAAGGCCAGTTCTACATAGCTTTTTGCAAATCTTTCTAACAGTTCATCATATTTCAAACGGACAAGCGCTGCCGTTCCACTAAGAGCAATTTCCCCTGCCATCACTATATCCATTTCATCATGTGCTATTTTCTTTGCATTCTGAAAATTATCCGGCATATAAGCCCCTATTGCTGTGAAATTCACTATCGGAGACAATACATTATTTGTAACTTCCGTATCTCCTCCTGCTATTTCTATCTCTTCAGCCTGACACAGTTCTGCTAAATACCGCATCATTTTTTTTATATCCTGCTCCTGTGTTTTCTTTGGCAATAACAGATTCACTGTTACTGCATAAGGCTTTCCACATTCTGCTGCCACATTGTTGATTGCATTAAAAAATGCTCTCTTTATATCAAACTCAAGCAATCCACTCTCAAACCACGATTTATCACTTGCAAACATAAGGCCCGCACTCGACTGCGAAATAACATCCTTACATGCAGTAACTGATGCATCACTTCCAAGTGATGCACCAGTCATAATCTTATCTCTATTCTTATGTTTGATTGGTTTAATAACAGATCTGCTCAAAATATTTTCTGAAATCTTTCCTGTTCGCATATCTTACCATTACTCTCCTGACGGCTCAGCAGGCTCTTCCGGTTTATCTGTCGGCTGTGCTGCTTCTGTTTCTTTAGCAGGCGTTTCTTCCTGCGGTTTTGTTGTAGGTTCTGTCGGTTTTTCTTCCAGCTGTGTCTGTGCATGTGTTTCTGCCGGTTTTTCTGTATTACGTGTATCCGGTTCTGTACTTGGCTCTGCTGCTGCCGGCACATCAGTTGATTCAGATGTCTCTTCCGGCGCTTTTGCTTTACCAACTGTAATATAAGTAGGTGAGGCAGAATATGTGCTGGTATTGACAATCTCTTCACTCTCAAGTGAACCATCTATATATATTTTCTTCCATAGTCTTGCCTTGTAGCCTGTATGACCGTTCTCTGTGACAACTCTGTAACTTTCTGGTTTTGAATCATCCTCTGTGATGACTTCACTCGGTGCAATTGTGCTAAGTGTTTCGCTGACAAATTCAATTGTTCTGTTCGAAGGTCTTGTCTCTTCACCGTATATATTAAATGTAATTTTTCCTGCAGTATAGATTCCTTCAACATAAATCGGTGTATCTGTATCATTTCTGAATTTTAAGTCTTTCCATGTACCGGCCAATGCCGCATCCATAGATAACGGAACATATCCTACACTCATAGAATGATTTGACCTCTGTACAATCTCTAATTCAGCTCTTAATACTGCATTATAAAGTGTCGTTGAAACCTGACATATTCCTCCACCGAGACTATCTTCAACCTTACCATTAACATATGTTCCTCCCGGATGCCATCCGTTTTCTTCTGTCCATGGTTCAAGGAAGGAATTCACTGAAAATGTTTCTCCCTGGCAAAGTGTTATTCCATTTAACAATCTGATACCATTCTCAATGTTTTTGTTTCTATCATAATTACCACTTGATGTTGAAAATGTTGTTGAATATGAGCCAAGTAAATCTTTAACTCTCTCGCAGTCCTTAGCTGTTGCAGTCGGTTCATCATCAATAATGGTGAGTATAATATCCGCCTTTTCTCCATTCCATTCGTTGAGAAGAAAATTGTGTATTTCTTTAATGCTTGTCTCCATATCAATCATGCGTCCGCTAGATTCTTTTGAAACTGAAAATCCCGAACCCGTTTTTGTAAGAGAAGCATTAACATGTGGCACGTTATATTTACCGCACTTATCATTAATTCCCTCTGCCATTACATCATCATTGACATCCATCACAAACTCATATTTGATTCCCTGCTTCTGAATATCTTTTGACTCTTTGTATCTGGCAATGACATTTCCATTTCTGCAATGTTCTAGTGCTTTATCAATCACTTCTGTATTCTTCCAATAATATCCCAGTTCGCCTGCTGTGATATCAACCTTGTTTCCATCAACATCAAGCTCCAGCATTGATGATGTAAAATTCGAAACATAATCATCTGCTGCCTCAACTGCTTCCTCTTTTGTCATTCCTCCGATACTGATGTCTCCTATGGTTATACCATCTAATATCCTTTCATCTGCTTGTGCAACAACTCCAAATGACATCGCATAAAGAAAGCATACTCCTGCAAGCAATATCTTAATCAAAGATAGCTTTCCGGCTGATGCATTGTTACAAATAGCCTTCATTGTTATGCACCTCCTGATATAATAATAAAATTTATGTACATATTTAAAATAAATACCATATATTGACTAACTCAAAAATCTGCAATATATAAAAACTCTTTATACACTACTAAAATAATGGTGCTAAAACTGTAATAACCATTGCAAGAACAATCAGTACAATGATAATCTTTGATAAAATACCTCTTGTCTTTTTTGATGAAAAATTTATCATCTTAATCCTCCATTCTTTTTTGTTGTTTTATTTCAACCTATAACCATTTATCGAAAAAAACATTCTCTATTTTCCTTCTAACAGATCTTAAATACCTGTATAAATCATTCTAACACAATTTACCAGGAATTTGGTGTATTTTTTTTAATCATATCACTATTCCATTTCCATAAAATGACAGCAATCTGTCCGCATATCTTGACAAGTCACTCTGATTCATTCTATAAATATCTTCTGGCTGTTTTATATTAAGTCTTGTGATAATCCGCTGCACACGTTCAATCTCTTTCTTAGATGGCATGCGTTCTTTCTTCGGCTTATATGTGTATTGCTCCGGCAAAAAAATATTTTCCACAGTTTCAAATTTCTCACACAATTTCTCATACACATACTTTGTCACAACTGCATCATTTAATGCCCTGTGATGATGACTGTCACATATATGATAATGCACACATAAATCTTCAAGCCTCTTTGACAAATCTTTATCAAGACATTTTCTTGCTATTTTTAAGGTATCTATCCCATACCACTTTTTCTGCTTAGCACAAAGTGTTACCTTTTCTGCCGTTTCTATATCATATTTTGCCTGCATCAAGAATGAAAAATCAAACTTGAGATTATGTCCTATTATGACATCATCTCCTATAAAGTCAAGAAAATTTTTGAAAATTTCATTAATATATGGTTTATCCTTTACCATTTCATTTGTAATTCCTGTAATTTCTACAATCCTTTCAGGTATCATGATATTGGGATTGACAAGAGTCGCATACTCATATTTTATCTCTCCCTCACATACCTTTACAGCCCCGATTTCTATTATTTTATCCCGAAATGACGATAGTCCTGTCATTTCCATATCCATTACCACATAATTTTTAAGCATTTTTAATTAATCTCATTCATTTTTTCAATAAAACGGTTATAATGTTCACTGTTACTAAAATAATTCTGATAGAATATCTGGTCACAATATTTTATTTTTTCTACAAGTTCTCTTGATTTTTCCTTAAATTCTGTAAAATAGGCATCTGTCACATTACTGTTTCTGTACAGAATATTATTCATACTCTTTCCTACAATTCCCTCACCGACAAATATGCCATAGGCTCTTGAATACATTGCTGACTCATCATCACTAAATACAGACTGACCATAATATAAATTGCTGTAAGTGTGGATGCCAAGCATATCAAGAATTGTAGGTGCCATATCAGATGTGCAAGTGAACTTGTCTATCTCTTTATGTCCGATATTTTGGTCATAAATCATGAGAGGTACTTTGTACAAATCTGTATAATACATCTCTGTATTATAATCCTGTATATTTTTAACATAATTACTCATCTGCTGGTAGTATGCATTGTGGTCGCCAAACATCACGATTGTTGTATTTTCAAGAAGACCTTTTTTCTCTAAATCCTCCATCATCACACCAAGTGCTTTGTCAAATTCCATCACTGTTGTCACATAATTCATGACCACTTCTTCCATCTTTTTGTCGTCAGCATGTGGAGTGTAAACTTCACGCAATTTTTCTCTGTGTTCCTTTAAATTATCTCTTTCATAATAAATCCCATGCATTGTGATGGATGTAATATATGTGTAGAATCTCTTATCGGTAGGAAACATCAAATCTTTACATGTCTCAATCATCTCTGAATCTAGATTTCTCTCTCCGTCAAGCATATAATTGTGCATTGTCGGTTCAGATACTTTTCCCGATTTCACAAGTTCATCTGAGATGTCAACCATATCATACATATCTCTTAATTTTTCAAATCCAAAACTTTTATGTGTGAGTTCCCTATTATAAAATGTCTTAAATCCGTTATGGAATGAATTAATACTGATATCCTCTCCATATTCCTGCCTCAAAATATTAGGAACTGAATACGGTACTACATTATTAGGATAATCATAATTGATATATTTATCTGATGGATAGCTTCCAAGAATACTGAGCGTCTCTGAGATATCCGTTTTCTCTTTTGAGTGGAAATTAGTCATAACCACACTTTCATCATAAAACTTACTTAAATTCGGGCAGAGATACCTCCACTCTTCCTCTGTCAAATCAAGTCCGTTTGGATATTCATCACCTGACATACATCCAAACCACTCATATGATTCCACAAGAATAAATACCACATTATTGTCCTTCGAAATTCCAAACATTTCTGTCGGAACAGATTCTTTTTCATAGATAAAAGCATCTATCTCTTCTTCCGGAATCACTATAGTCTTATTGAAAATAAGACCTTTTGCAAATTCATTCACTGTATTTCCGATAATTCCATATGCCGAATAATTACTACCATGTTTGTTGGTAAGCATTTTTTCATACTTGTCCGTCTGTGCCGAATTATTATTGTATAACATAATACCCATTATCCCAAATCCAAACACACACACTGCTATATATACTATTCTTGCTTTTTTCCCAATTTCTGTTTTTTTCTTTCTCCTAATGGTTCGTTTTGCAAAAATGATAAAAAATACGCAGAAAAATAATGCTGAGTAAAAAGTAATAAAATTCATCGGAATACTCTCTAAAATACCAAATGCGTCATTTCTTAAGTTTAGCATTCCATAATCGAAATATTGCCCTGTCATATCATACAAAACAGCAAATGCAAGATCCGCAACCGCCTGAATAGCAAGCAGTATGGAACACATTACGAATCGTTTCACATTACTTTTCATGTTCAATGCAATTCCACATATAAACATCAATAATCCAATTGATATAAACGGATTTGATATCAAAGGATTTCCCTCAACTGAAAATACTCCAAGTAACTCAATCAATATAGAAAACACAAAATATACGGTTACTATTCTGTTCTCCCACAGCCATTCCTTTACTTTTTTCATCATACATATCCTTTCATCCTAGAACAAAAATATAAACATCACAAGTAAATATGTCTTCATCATACTTCTGTCTGTAAGAAGATATAGCCAGCCATATATCACATACAAAAACAAATATGTCACAGCCAGATTGTTTGCACCAATTATCAAATCATACACACCTACTGTAAGCATCAGTATAATCCCTGCATATGGCATTTTATCTGCTTTCTTTACACCAAGTTGCTCGAAAAAACTCTGCATTGCCTTTATCATAATGACAATCCAGACACATTTGATAATATTTCTGATGAATATTCCGATATGATTCATCAGTTCGTATCCATTAAACTTTTCTCCAAGGTCATAAAATGGTTTTACATTAAACCGAATCTGTGCACTTATCACCAGAATACACAATGCAGTCACAACAGATATCATAGCAATTCTTTTATATGGAAGCTCCTGTCCTTTTGTTTCTTTATTTGACATAATTGTTTGGTTCAATTTCTTTTTATAAGATACGGACATAACGATGATTTCAATCACCCAAAAGATGCCTGTAAACAGCTCATTAAAGAAATTTCTCATCGCACCATATCCCACCCAGTCTAGCAAAGGTGCTGTCAATCTTGCAAGAAATGGAGTGATAATTATCAATAGAAAACACACCATATAAGTTATTAAATCAAGATATTTATTACTTTTTATTTTCAATTTTTATACCTAAAGCTTTCCGTTAGAAAATTATCAGATAAGTAATATAACATAACCTATCTGACAATCTCCAACTAATGATAATACATACTACATATGCTCATATAACTACGATAGAATAGCTATATGAAATAATGTAAACATTATTTCATAACAATATTGACAATTCTTCCCGGAACATAAATTTCTTTGATCACATTTCCGGTAAGCTTATCTGCGATAACCTCTTTTGCCTTTGCAATCGCACTGTCTTTTTCTTCATCCTTTGCGATAGAGATTGTTGCCTTTGTTTTACCATTAATCTGAACGGCTATCTCAACTGTATTTTCTACTGTCTTTGCTTCATCATAAGCCGGCCACTCTGTCTGGTATAATCTGCCTTCAAATCCCATGCTCTCCCATAATTCTTCTGTCACATGAGGAGCAACAGGATTCAGAAGTGTAATAAGTGTCTTAAACTCTCCCTTTGTCAATGAATTATTCTTATAGAAATCGTTGATAAGAGCCATCATTGCTGCGATTGCTGTGTTAAACTTCAGGTTTTCAAAGTCATTTGTTACCTTTTTGATGGTCTGATGCATCTTTGTCTCCATCTCTTTGGAATAATTCATATCATCTGTCACAAGTTCTTTGAGTTTCCACACTCTGTCAAGGAAACGGCGGCATCCCTTTACGCCCTGTTCAGACCATGATGCACTTAAGTCAAATGCACCGATAAACATCTCATAAGTTCTAAGTGTATCTGCACCATATTCATCCACGATATCATCAGGGTTGACAACATTTCCTCTTGATTTCGACATCTTTTCGCCATTCTCACCAAGAATCATACCATGAGATGTTCTCTTCTGGTATGGTTCTTTTGTAGGAACCACATTCTCATCAAATAAGAATCTGTGCCAAAAACGTGAATATAATAAATGAAGTGTTGTGTGTTCCATTCCACCGTTGTACCAATCAACAGGAAGCCAGTATTTCAGAGCCTCAGGGCTTGCTAACGCCTCATCATTTGTTGGGTCTGTATATCTTAAGAAATACCATGAAGAACCTGCCCACTGTGGCATTGTATCTGTCTCACGCTTTGCCGGACCTCCACAACACGGACACTTGACATTTACCCAGTCTGTCATGGCTGCAAGTGGCGACTCGCCGTTATCTGTCGGCATATAGCTGTCTACCTCCGGTAATTCAAGTGGAAGTTCACTCTCATCAAGTGGAACAAATCCACACTTTTCACACTCAATAATCGGAATTGGTTCGCCCCAGTAACGCTGTCTTGAGAATACCCAATCTCTTAATTTATAGTTAACTTTTCTTGAGCCGATACCCTTTTCTTCAAGGAAATCTTTCATCTTTTCCTTTGCCTCAGCCACTTCAAAACCATCGAGGAAGTCAGAGTTAATCATCTTTCCTGTTGCTACATCTGTGAATGCTGCCTCATTAATATCAACAGGGCCATTCTTTCCCTCAACTACCTGTATCAGAGGAAGGTTAAACTTCTTTGCAAATTCCCAGTCTCTGTCATCATGTGCCGGAACTGCCATAATAGCACCTGTTCCGTATGTCATCAGTACATAATCAGAAATCCAGATAGGAATTTCCTTGCCATTCACAGGATTGATAGCTGTAATACCACCTAAAACAACACCTGTCTTGTCTTTAGCAAGCTCTGTTCTCTCAAAATCAGACTTCTTTGCCGCCTGCTCTCTATAGCTTACGATATCATCCCAGTTAGTAATCTCATCTTTATATTTGTCAATATATGGATGTTCCGGAGATACTACCATATATGTTGCACCGAATAATGTGTCCGGACGTGTTGTGTAAACTCTTAATTTATCTTCTTTATCTTTGAGTTTAAAATCTACCTCTGCACCTTCTGAACGTCCAATCCAGTTTTTCTGTGAAACCTTGACTCTCTCAATATAATCAACACCGTCAAGTCCTTCCAGTAATTTATCTGCATAGTCTGTAATTTTAAGCATCCACTCGCTCTTTACCTTACGGACTACTTCGCTTCCACATCTCTCACATACACCGCCAACAACTTCCTCGTTGGCAAGTCCTACCTTACATGATGTACACCAGTTGATCGGCATCTCCTTTTTATAAGCAAGTCCTGCCTTGAACAGTTTGAGGAAAATCCACTGTGTCCATTTGTAATAATTCGGGTCAGTCGTGTTAATCTCTCTGTCCCAGTCAAATGAAAATCCAAGAGAATGTAACTGTTCCTTAAATCTTGCCACATTATTCTTTGTCACAATCTTTGGATGGATTTTATTCTTAATTGCATAGTTTTCTGTCGGAAGTCCGAATGCATCCCATCCCATCGGATATAAAACGTTATATCCCTGCATTCTTCTCTTACGTGCCACGATATCAAGTGCAGTATATGGTCTTGGATGTCCTACATGGAGTCCCTGACCTGAAGGATAAGGAAATTCTACAAGCGCATAATACTTTGGCTTGCTGTAATCATTCGATGCTGCAAATGCCTTTTCATTATCCCAAATTTCCTGCCACTTTTTTTCAATACGTTTTGGTGCATATACCTTATTCATACCATTTTCCATTGTTATATTCTTTCCTTTCGCTATATTTTCTATTCAATTCAAATTTCTGATTTTTATATATTGTCATATCCAACAGCTGCTGTTGACAGCTCTCTAAATATATTTTGCTTTTTTTCTGTACATATTTATACAGAGTATGCATGGCATACTCTGGTTTATTTTAACATATAGTTAGTCTTTGTCAAGAAAAAGCCTTGTATTTTTATTCCTTTTCCTCTATACTTTCCTTTTCATTGATTTCATTGCATGATGAAATCAATCCCAAAAACATAAAGTAATATGGTGTGGTATAATATAGTGTATTTCCAAAAAAGGCTGAAACACAATATCCAAATACAATTCCCCCTACCACTATGAATATCAACGGAATTTTCTTTATATTTTTTATACAGAAAATCAACAATGATATCAATGCCGTAAGATAGAATAAAAGCCCCGGTATTCCAAGAAATGCTGCATGTTGCAGATATTCATTATGTGGTCTGTCATTTCCAAATCCTGCATCTAGTAATCTGTCATGGAGTCCTTCTGGTCCAAATCCAAATACCGGTCTTTCTTCAATACATTCGATGGTCTCCTTCCACAATCCAATTCTTCCTGAGCCACCCCCGTTATTTGTGCTGATATTTTGTGAATCTTTATATGTAGTACTAAAATTATCAGTTACAATACCATTGTTCCGATCCATAACAAGACTCACACTGACAAATACCAATATAACAACTATTACATCTTTATAATATTTCTTATTTCTTACTAACATAATAATTGATAAAAATACGATTCCAAACAATACGCCGAGATATGCTCCAAATGTATTATTAACAATCAGTGACCAAAGATTAAAGGCAAACAAAACAAGTGCCACCACTTTTGCAACTATCTTTTTTTCAATAAATGTCAAACCTGCCATTGCCATTAATCCTATTGTTAGCATATATCCAAAATGATTCGTATTAAGATAAACAGATGCTGCATAAGAACAGAATGTTGCAATGTTGTCTCCTACATTTCCCCATTCTTCAATTAATGCATCATTCTCCTGCAAAACTGTTACTAGTGACAAAAGTGATATAGTAATCATCATCGCCCTCAGCATCCAAATACGTTTTTTTTCACTTTTGACAGCCTTCGCACACACATACATTCCGGCATAGATAAAATATGAATCAAGTCCATCATGTCTGAAAGGTGCCCCTGTCAATGCATAACTTCTGTTTTCTGATAACATTGCAGATATACAGCTCCATAGCAGCATTAGTCCCAGTGCAATATCCCATTTATGTCCCTGAAACACATCTCTCATCTTTGGTATTTCTGTCTCATTTTCACTTTCCTGTACTTTCACTTTACCTGTTTTTTTGTCGACAGACTTCTTCACTTTTTTCTTTTTCTCATATTTGCTTCGCTCAATCTCTTTATGCTGATTCACAAATCTCGAAATAATATACAAAATAGAAAACAGGATACCAATTGTTCCAAAAACGTAATACAACCTTATATATATCTCTTTTCGAAAAAATACATTTAGTATTTCTTCAGCAATCAGACTTGCCATCATCAGAATTACTATCACAAATCCTGCATTTTCGTAAAAACTCTCCGGAATTTTTGAAAATATCTTATTAAAATTCGTTCCACCTCTGTCTTTTTTCAGATAATCTAATACTTTTCCCATACATTTTCTCCATATCTTTCTTTACTTGTTAGGATTTTATAACTTTTATCATCATTTTGCAACATACATTTTATTTTATCTGCTATTCAAACATCCCTTCAAAAACTTGAAAGTAATTTTCAAATGTTTTTTTGCAGCACATTGGGTTATCTATAATAATCCCTTTTGTTCTGAGTGATAGTAGATTAAATGCCATCGCAACTCTGTGGTCATCATATGTTTCAATCACAGCACCATGAACTTTTCCCGGATAAATTACTATATCATCTCCATTCTCTTTTGCCTCAATCCCACACTTTCTCAATTCGTTTACGATAGCAGACATCCTGTCACATTCCTGACCTCTTATATGTCCCACATTCCTTATCGTGGTAGGTGTTGTTCCATAAGCTGCCACTGCTGCAAGTGTGAGTGCCTGATCAGAAAAATTGTTCATATCGACATCACACCCCTGATACACTCCTTTTTCCGGCCCTTCAACATGCATTCCAGATTCATTTTCCGATACCATACAGCCAAGTTTCTCAAGCACTTCCAAAAATTTCATATCTCCCTGCATTGATTGATATGAAATATTTTTAACTGTCACGCTTCCCCCTGTCATTGCTGCTGCTGCAAAAAAATAACATGCCGCTGATACATCAGGTTCTATCATATATTTTCCAATATTTATTTTCTGTTTTCCCTTAATATGGTACTCATTTCCATCGAAATCTATCTTGATTCCAAACTCTTTTAACATTTTGATAGTGATGTTAATATATGCACCTGTCTTCTTTTCACTGATGATTTTAATATTCAAATCATTATTCATAACCGGTGCCACCATCAGCATTGCACTTAAAAATTGTGTGCTTTTACTGATATCCATCTTGGTATTGATGACGGCATCTTTCCCGGTTCCCGGATTAATACCTGTATCATTTTTTCCATACATATTTCCCTGCACTTCCACAGGTAAAAATCCTTCATTTTTCAAATATGTAAATCTTGCCCCCATTCCTTCCAATACATCAAACAATGGTTTCATTGGACGCTTTTCCATCTGCGCTGAACACTCAATTGTGTAGCACCCATCTGACAACGCAAGCATTGCAGTAATAAATCTCGCCGCTGTCCCGGCACTTCCCACATTGATTGCTCCTGCTTTGAATGGTATATCTCCACCAGTTCCCTTTATCCTTACTACCTTATCATTTTCATTGATGTCAATCTCAAATCCGAGACTTTTTAAAGATGAAAGAAAGTGTCTTGAATCATCACTAAAAAGTACTCCCTCCAACACACTTTCCTCATCTGACAAAGCTGCCATTAAAAGTGCTCTGTTTGTCATGCTTTTTGAACCCGGCACTGTCACCAATACGTCTTGTGGTACTGCCATGCCTGTTTCTTTTATCCTCTTATCTGCAAGAAACTCGTCTGCAATATAGACTGTATGTTCCCTGCCTTCTATATCTTTTATCATTTTTAAATTCATCTTTTTATCTTCCTGCCTTCCGGTCACCATTTGGATCATATATTGAATCCTTTTATTTCACATTATACTATCAAATGACAAAAAGGTCAAAAAAATAATATTGTTATGGTTCGGTTACTGTTCACATGTAGTTACTATTTTTCTCTCTGTATCAATTTATAAACTGCTGTGTTTGCGTATGTGATTGGTTCATCATGTGCAAAGAATACAATAGAATCCTCCGGTGCCTCAAGTGTTTCAACAATGTGTCCCTCATAGGGGGCTATAATATTAGCAAGTGGCTGTCCTTTTATAACTTCATCACCCACATTCACTATCCCCTCAAAAATTCCGGCCTTTTTTGTCCTGACAGAAATCATGTCCCTGTCATCCACTACCTCTGAAATATATCCATCATGGCTGTGATAATCAACAATATCTTCCTTATTCAAAAATGTAAGAACACTTCTAATGGCCATATTGGCACTTGCCTTGTCTATGACATTTGTCGCTGTTGTATAAATGCTGAATGCATTTGTCTCCCATATCTGCCAGTTATAGTTTAATGTTGTTGTGTCATAAGGTCTTGTATTTCTAAGGATGATATATGGCATTCCAAATTTTTTGGCAAGTTCCACATCCTCAAACCCTGTCTTCATCATTCTCACATGAGGTGTAAATTTTCCCGGCATATAAAAAGATGTAAACTGCATTCCATATTTGTAATTCTTGATATTTTCAAAAACACCTGCTGCGATTCTCTGTGTCGTTTCTCCAAGATGATATCCCGGAAACATTCTGTTGATATCCGTATTATCTGTCGGCCAGAAACGTTTCTGGATATTGACTGAATACGGATTAATGGATGGAATGACAAGTATTTTGTGCCCTTCCCTTATCTTACCTTCCTCCTCAAGTCTCTTAAAGCGATTCACAATTTGGGAGCACACATATATCTGCTGTATCTCGTTTCCCCTTGTATTACCAACAATGCAGACTGACTCTTCCCCTTCTCCAAATTCATATCCTGTCACTCTGAAATTATCTCTGTATAATGATTTTATTTCATAGATTACTTTTTTCCTCATTTCTAGAATTCCCCTTTCTGTCCATCCATATAATCTCTTGTATTTTCATTGACTTGTTCTCTATCATTTTTACTTATCTGTTCATTGACAATCTCACTTGCTCTAACCACTTCTTCTCTAAGAAGTCTGCCGACAAGGGAACCTTCTGATACAATCGGATAATCTCGTATTGTAAATAAAATACCATCAACCGGTGATACTATTTTATCAAGCACCACACCTTTGAGTGGATCAATGATACTTCCTATATGGTCGCCTTTTTTTAGTCTCTCCCAATGTTTTACATTTGGAACAAACACACCGGATTTGGCTGCATTCAAATAAGTAACATCATCTGGATTTTCAGAGATAATCGGTTTTCTCGGTTCTTTTGTTTTTCCCTTCCATATTCCCATTTCGCGCATGAGATTGAATAATCCTTCCACAAGCTGGTCTCCGTATTTTTTTGTTATCCTCATTCCTACTCCCATTTCCACAACGAGTGTAGGTGTATTTCTGCTGTTAAGACTGTATGCAAATGTTGATTCAAGAACAGTGCTTGCACCATGAACCCAGATAAAATCTACATTTGTCTTTTTGGCAATCGGCACAAGCCAGTCTCTGTGAAGCTCATTGATTCTGATTTGAGGAATTTCCGTCAGATAGATATTACTTGCATGGATATCAATGACTGCGTCTGAACCTAAGACATCTTTTATAATATAAGCTGCCATATATTCTGTCATATCCCCATCTTTGTTGCCCGGAAACAATCTGTTCATATCCAAATCAAAGGCTGGAATTCCTCTTGTGATGGAATCAATTCCCAGCGGATTCATCGCAGGATAAATATCAACGATTCCTGTAAGGTTATCCTTCTGTTCATTAATCCTTCTTATCATCTCATAGCACACATATTGTCCCTCAAGTTCATCTCCATGAATCCCTGTCACAACACTGATTCTTTTTTCTTTTCCTGTCACCCCTCCAGCCGGTATGATACGATGCTTTTTGATTTCCAGCACTTCATCAACAGGCAAACTTACTGATGCTATTGTTTTTATCATTTTCTTTTCTTCCTTTCTCATATCATAAAATTTATTATATATTGTCAAAAAAAACAGCTGCCATCTTAAGCCTCGTAGTCACAAAAAACCTTTGTAGATTATATCATGACTATCTGCTTAGCTGGCAGCCTCCCAAAATATTCCGTTCATAGTCTCCGGACACATTTACAAAATGTGCCAATAGACATCTATATTTCCTTAACGATAACATGAATCACCTGTGTCTGATTTCCCCCGCCTTTTAATACGCCTCTGTTAATCTGGCAGTCTGATGCATCTCGTCCCACACCGAGTTTGATATGCGAATCTGATATGATAATATCATTTGTCGGATCAAGTGCATACCATCTTCCACCATCGAGAATTTCAACCCATGCATGACTGAAACCCTCTCCGGTCATCATTCCCGCAACATATCTTGCAGGTATCTTCATCATTCTGCAGAGTGTAGTCATAATATGTGCATAATCCTGACAGACACCACACCCTAACTTCATTGCATCTTCGGCAGTAGTATATATATCTGTTACATTCTTCTGATACTTAAAATCTTCATGAATTCTATGCATTAATGCTATACTTTTATCATAATCAGAGCATTTACTTTCTATTCCAAATTCATCCATATTCTTCATAAGCAAATCATAATACTTTTGAATTTCTGTGTCTGCCACTGTCAGTCCATATGGATATTTATAAATTCCGACCATATTTTCATTCTCAACAATATCGCTTTTACCAAGTCCCACTGCCACTTCACCTGTGATGCGGTATGCAAAATAACTATGTTCATCACGCACAGTGCCATACACCATCTTATTTCCAAATGAATCCACACCTGTACTATATACATTATCCGGCTCAATATGGATATCATACTTTTCCACAAATTGCACCTCGCTGTCTATAGGAATGCACTTAATTGTAAAATGACACTCGCTAGCGGGAGACGTATATTTTATTTGCATATGGTAATCGAAATATAGTCTTTTCATGATCATGCTCCTTATATACTATTTTGTTACTGTCTGAAAATATGTACTAAATCACTGCATTTGCTGCTTTCATTTCAACAGCAAAATGCCAAATATTTGTCAATGTTTCCACAAACAGTACCTGATTTATCATTACTCTTCACATCAATCAGTGAATAGTAACGCTTTTCTCAGCATATAAGCGTTTCTTATAAGATTATATAATTGATTCTACAACGCTTACAATCTTATAATAATCTATTTCAGGCTCGGCTACAAGTCTTTTTAACATATTTATTTTTTCGATATCATAATCAATATAACTGCGTTCAATTCTAGGTGCCAGTCTTAGTATCTCACGTTCAAGCTCTGTTCGTGAAACGCCAAGTCTCGCATATAAATCAATTCGTTCAATTCGTTTTCCTGTCTTGATAATATTTCTTACCTGCTCCGAATCAATTCTGTCATCGGCAATCCCCCAAAATGCAAGAATGTTGTCTGTCACTCTCTGCATCTCAATCAGTGGTGCACTGCTGATTTTTGCCTTATTCATATCGTAAATGGCAAGCTGGATATAGGAAAGTGTCTCCGACCCGATTTCCTCCCGCAGTACAATTGCATTGTCATATGCCCTGTTTAAATTGCTAAAAATTGAATCAGGATTATTTTCATTAAAAGGATAATTTTTTCTGAAATCATCCTTTGATTCATAAATATTCGGAATATCAATTTTCTTACAAAAATCTGCATAACTGTCTATAATTTCATCTATCATATTGTCAAAACTATTAAAATACAGCCTGATAGTTGTATATACTCTTTCAGAATATCTTCCCAACCAATATAATCTGTCTTTCTGTTCTACTGAGATAATACCCATGTGTCTTTAAATCCTCCTCCCTGTGATGAGTTGACAATAAACGAATCCGGATTTCTGGAAAATCGTGTCAGTCCACTCTTCCAAACTAATGGTTCATCTGCCATCAGCACAAATGCTCTTAAATCCGCCTTTCTTGGAACCTGCTCATTTCCCTCAAGAATATCAATGTCAAGAAAATCAATTACCTCCTGTGCGATAAATCTTCTTGGCTCTGATTTCAAGAGAGCGATAAACTTCTCTTTCTGTTCTTTTGTCATACTGTTTCCAAATACGACGCCATATCCTCCTGCCTCGGCTACATCTTTCAGTACCAGCTTATCAAAGTTTTCAAGTACATATTTCATGTCCTCCTCATAGAACGGAAGATATGTAGGTGCATTATTTAAAACAGGCTCCTCGCCTAGATAATATTTAATCATCTTTGGCACAAAATAATAAATTCCTTTATCATCTGCAACGCCATTTCCCGGTGCATTGATCAGTGCAACATTTCCTTTTTTATAAACATCAAAAATATGTGGTATTCCTATCACTGATTCAGGATTAAAATTCATCGGATCAAGATACTCATCTGAAATTCTTCTGTAGACAGCTCCAACTCTCTCTTTCTCACCATTATATTTTACATAATATAATTTATCATTCTCTACTATCAGTTCCGAACCATTGACAAGATGTGCTCCTGTCTGCTCTGCCAGATAGGAATGTTCAAAATAGGCTGCATTATAACGCCCCGGTGTCAATATAACTGTATGACCACCATCCACATTCACATGATCCATTGTCCGTCTCAACAGCTTTGCATAATTTCTGTTGTCCTCTATCTTTGTCTTTTCAAAAGTCCGCGGACTGCCTTTTCTGCACAGCTCTCTTGCAATCATCGGATATGATGCTCCTGACGGTACTCTTAAGTTATCCTCAAGTATGTACCAGTTTTTGTCCTTTCCCTGTACCAGGTCGATTCCCGAAATATGTGAATAAATCCCTTTAACCGGCATAACCCCTTCGCACTCAGCCATATATCCGCTTGATGCAAATATAAAATCCTCCGGTACGACATTATCTTTTACAATTTTTTTATCACTATAAATATCCTTTAAAAACAGATTGAGTGCAACCACCCTCTGTTTCAGTCCTTTTTCAAGATAATCAAATTCTTTTTTCTTAATGATTCTTGGAATTGCATCAAAAGGAAAAAGCTGTTCTTTAAAAGTGTTATTTTTGTAGATGCCAAATTTTACCCCATATCTGGCAAGCAATTCATTGACAACTCCCGTATGTTCCAATAAATCCATGTCATTCATAAAGCTTACCTCCATTTCTTTTACAAACTGTGATAATTGTTCTAAATTGTTATCGCATATTAGAAAATATCCTTTTCTGATATCAGAACTAAATAGTTACAAACTATCATAATGAGTTCACGAAGTGAAAGCTTATCAGAAGATTCCGGAACTTTCCTGACAAACAAAAAAGGCGTTCTGCCATCGGCAGAACACCTTCGTCCAAATCGTTTTTTATGATAAGCAAATAATAAATCCAAACAAACACTTTTGTCAAGCGTTTTTTATATTTTTATTCACCTTTATTATACACTTTCGTCAGTTACTCACTGTTCACAGATTACCTTCTTTAAACATTCGCATCATTTCATTTGTCAGGCTATAATCCTGTGGCTGGAGTTCAATCTCCTCCCTTGGCACCCACTCAGCATACCGAAGTTCTTTGCTGTCCATATGAATATCAGTATTCCCGGCTGCCTCACAGAAAAATCCAGTCAATATGTCACCGGCTATTCCCCATGGCTGTGACTTGTAATACCGGATATTTTTGACCTTGATTCCGGTCTCTTCCATGACTTCCCTTTTGGCTGTTTCCTCCAACGTTTCACCTATTTCTGTAAAACCTGCCACCAACGCATTATGTGCATAACCGCTTTTGTATCTTGTTAAAAGCAATTTATCTCCATTTGTCACACCTACAATCACTGCCGGATTAATTCTCGGATAAAATACATCTCCACAGTTGCTGCATCTCATCGCTCTCTCAAAACTATCATGTCGAAGTCCATATCCACATTTGCCGCAAAATCTGTTTTTCATATACCATTCTGCCAGATGCATTGCTGTAAATGCTGCAAACATATACACCTGTGAATTACTTGACAATGCCCTTAATTTTCTCGTATCAAGATATTCAAATCCATTCTCCCGGTAATAATCTTCGCCATATAAATCAAGGAAGAATCTTTCATTGTCAATTGAGAAAAGATAGATAAGCTTTTTCTTATTTTGACATTCTGCAAAGGTTGGAAATATTAATTTCCCTGTGTTAACATCTACCTTTACAAGTATACTGCGGTTATCATTATATATAATCACAAAATCATCATCCTTCGGCACACTGTCCGAGTAATAATGGTTGTCAAATTTATGCGGTTTAATATCCTGTATCATAATTGTATATTCTCCTTGGCTGTAATTGAAGTTCCTATTTTTTATTTTGAATTATTTTAACATAAATTGTTCATTTGTGCTATTTATATTTTATAATAAGACTACCAATTTTGAAATATAGAAATTGATACCATTTATCCGATATCTTCTTCCATTGGTTCTTTGGATAGTTTTTCCGAATCCTGATTGTTATTGATAAAGAGATTATCTTGCATAATTAAAGGGCCTGTCTGCCATAGACAGACCAACCCTTTATGAAACTCTCATCCATCATTATAATTTGCTCAAAAGTTCCGTTTTCTTTGCATTAAATTCGTCCTCTGTAATAAACCCTTTTTCTTTCAACGTTGCAAGTTTTTCAATCTGTGTCAAGATATCATCGCCGCCTCCTGCATTTGCTTGTTCTTTTTTCTCTCCCCTAAACTTATCAAATATCCGCTTTTCCCTTAACAAATCCATCAATTCAGTACACTTTTGTGCCTGTCCGAATACAGTTGTTCCGGTCAGCATTTCTACTCTTAATATGGTTTCTATATCGTTTTCATTCAGATATGTAATATTAATATTGTTAAGCTGTTCAAGACTCTGTGCATTTCCATTGCCACTCATCATATACTCTGCTGTTGATACCTGTCGTTTCGCAAGCTCCAGTTTGATAACTCTGTCATATGGTACAACTAAGTTTTCCTCTCCAAACCACTGCTGCTTTGCAAGAAGTTCCGGTTTAAATACAAAACTGTCCTCTAATACATTAAAACCAATCGATAATGAATCAGATTTTTTCTGTGGTTTCATCGGAAATCCACCTTTATATACAACCAGATATCTTATAATTGCACCTTCTACAGGTGCCTTTGCCTGCTCTCTTTCTGCCTTGTTTTCTGCATTTTTCTGTTTAAAATCCGCCATATTTTCTCCGACTGATTTTTTCACATCTCCCATTTTCTGCTTTGCTGCATTTAATTTTTCTCCAAAATTCAAACCCATATTTTTACCTCTTCTTTCTTAATATTATTTTCATTCTTGTTTTAATCATATTCATTTTAGAATTGCAGATGTTTCTGACAGATTACAAATTATTATAAATCGCATTTACTTCTCTTGCCGTATCAACAAAAATCCACCTGTATATGGCTATGATGATAATCAGCGGTATCAGTATCACAATAATAGTAAAGATTCCTTCTTCCCAAAAATTGTCTTTGCTTATGTTTTTCACAAAACTCATAATGGAAAATGATTCCTCATAACCTACCTTGCTCTTTAACTGATGCAGACTGAATGAAAATGCTAACAGATAAAGAAAACCTCCAATCAATGCACTTACATTAAATAGCACTATGAGCGAAATGACAGTAAACACCACTGTTACAATTCCCACTACTTTACGATTCTGTTGTCCATCCATATTCATCTACTCCTTTTCCTTTGAAATATTTTTCTATATATTACCATTTACCTCGGACACCATATTGTCCCTGTAAATATTTATATTTAATTTTATAAAAAAATCCTGACAATGTATCAAAATACATCATCAGGATTTTCACCCTTTTTCTTTTATAAATTTTACATTTAAAAACTTCCATACTATTATTTTTCTTTTTTCTTAATGATAATTTTTTTATTCCCCTTTTATATCAATCACCACAAACTCTGAAAATGTGCCTGTCTTAAAAGGTATCGCCCATCCTGATATTCCTGATGTCACGACAAATCTTGTATTTTTTCTTACTTCTGTGCCATACACTCTGTCATTCGCTTTCATCCATAGTCCAATAAGACCTGCCGGGAAAATATGACCGCCATGGGTATGTCCCGAAAGTACTAAATCAACATAGGATGCTTCATTATCATAATCATTCGGCTGATGGTCAAGCAAAATCATATACTTTGACGTATCCAAATCCTTTGTCAGATTTACCATATCCATCCTGCCTTCCTCTGTTCTGTCCTGCCTTCCAATAATGTAGAACTCATCATCAATCAGAACACTCTCATCCTCAAGAATCACCACATGATTCTTTTCCAGTTCTTCTCTCAAATCCTGTGTGGTAAAATCTCTGTAATTTCCATATCCCTTGTCATGATTTCCAAATATAAAATACACACCATATGTGGTTTTCAATTCACCAAGTGCCTTACAGGATTCAACCATATCCTTTTTGTATGAATCATCATCCACAAAATCTCCGGCAACTACCACAACATCAGGGTTCAATTTCTGAATTTTTTTCATTTCATTCGAAAATTTTTTTCCATCCAAAGTGATTCCAAGATGTGAGTCTGCGATTTCCACCACTCTTAATGACTCCCTGCCAAGATTTTTCGTCGTTGTAAATGTATAATCTGTTTCTCTTACATGGTGCGCATTATACCATCCAATACTCATATAGATAATTGTAATGATAATCGCAATTGCCCCCTCATAATTTTTTCTGCCACTCTTGCTGTTAGTTTTTCCATCATTACTTTTTTTGTCACTGCTGTTTTTATCATTTGCATCTTTCTCTGATACTTCATCACTTTCCTGCACTTTACTTTCACTATTGCTGCCAGCCACACATTTTCTTATGACAAATCCGACAAAATCGCAAATTACCCAAAAAATCATAAGGTGCAAAAAAACAATCACCGCTGCATATACATTTGAAAATATAATAAACACTGCAAAAATTAAAATTGTCGGAAGTAAAGACAAAAGCCATGAAACTGTATTATTTTTTTTACCAATTTTAATGATAAAGCTAAATCCGTGGAAACGTTTTGTCAGGTAAATCACACCCACAATTGCAAGTATTACTATAATCAATAAAAGTGCTGCCCACATCCACATACTGCATTTCTCCATTCTATTTTAAATATTGCAAAATAAATATAATATTATCTGTCAAACAATTTTCTAATTATGAATTATCTCTTTACTCCTAAGCAACTTTATCTCATACTCATATCCGTCTAATTCATTCGGTGTCTCAAGATAAAATGGGAGTGATTTTAAATGTTCATGATTGATAATTCTCACAAAAGTGTCAAGACCTATATTTCCATCACCGATTTTT
This sequence comes from uncultured Lachnospiraceae bacterium, assembly GCA_902786365.1. Taxonomy (GTDB): domain Bacteria; phylum Bacillota; class Clostridia; order Lachnospirales; family Lachnospiraceae; genus Bovifimicola. The sequence goes on from CADACD010000004.1 coordinate 96,550, forward strand.
TCATGCCTATCCTTGTGACTTCCAATCGGATTTTTCGAATCATTGATATGAATTGCTTTTAATCTGTTAAGTCCGATGACCTCATCAAAATTACGAAGTACGCCATCTAAATCACTTACAATATCATATCCTCCATCAAAAATATGACATGTGTCCAGGCAGATACCAAGCTTATGATTGAATTCAACTTTGTCAATAATAGCCCGTAGTTCTTCAAAATTTCTTCCAATCTCTGAACCTTTCCCTGCCATTGTTTCCAAAAGTACGGTTGTACTCTGTTCCTCTTTTAGCACCTGATTAAGTGCCTCTGCAATGTAATCAATTCCAATTTCCACACCCTGCTTTACATGACTTCCCGGATGAAAGTTGTACATTGTTCCCGGTATATATTCAATCCTTGACAAATCATCTTTCATTGTATTGATCGCAAATTTTCTTAAACCTTCATCTTTTGCACATGCATTTAAAGTATATGGTGCGTGGGCAAGTATCTTTTCTATATCATTTTCTTTCGCATATTGATTAAAAGCCTTGATATCATCTAAATCTAACGGTTTGACAGAGCCTCCTCTGGGATTCCTCGTAAAAAACTGGAATGTATTTGCCCCGATTTTTGTCGCTGTCTTTCCCATCGCAAGAAACCCTTTTGATGATGATAAATGGCATCCTATTCGTAACACAATCTTTTCCTCCTTTTGTGGTGTATATCCATAATAATGTGTATTGCCTTCATTTCACAATTTCGCCTATTACCTTATGTTATAGTTTCATGTCATGACTTCATACTTGCACTCATTTTATACATATTCCACCTCTATCCCCAGCCTTTCTGCCTCGTGAACTATGTTTTCATTTTCTTTGTTTGCAGTGCCAAACGTTTTTACAGTCACAATTACTTTTTTACATTGTGAGAGAATTTTCAGTGCCTGCTCTGTTTCCCTTTGTGAGGCAGACTCAAACGGTGGACAACTCACTACATACTCTGTCATCTGCTTTGCAAAATATGCATCAATATCATTTTCCTGTAATATTCCTGCTGCAAACGCAATTCCCTTTTTTGACAATTTGTAAAAAACGGAAATTCCTGTTCCGTTACCTGCCACCACAAATACCTTGGGACTTTCTGTATTTTTCTTCATAAAAACGGTACTAATTTCAGAATGAAAGCTTCCCGATTTCACATGATACAGTTCATCAATAAAATCGCCTTGAAATACCTCCTCACAGCCTGCATATCTTACAATACTTTTCTCATCAACACAAAGCACTTTATCAGAAATGAGTCTTACCAGTTCAAGCTCATGTAGAGACATAATGACGGATGTTCCGTTTCTTGCCATATTTTTGAGGATTTCCAAAACTTCTATCTTATGTCTGATATCAAGAAATGATGTTGGTTCATCAAGTATGATGATATCCGGCTCCTGACATATCGCCATAGCAATTCTGACTTTCTGCTTTTGTCCGTCACTGACTTTCATGTAATCATTATATCTTATATCAATCGCATCTACAAGTTTTAATGCCATTTCAGCCTTTTCCTTGTCCTTCGCCGATAAATGTCCAAATCTCCCTGTATGAGGATATCTTCCAAGACACACCACTTCCTCACAACTCATCATATCCTGATTGATTTTATTTGTTGAGACAAACGCCAGTTTTTTCGCAAGGTTGAACTCTTTTATCTTTTCAATTTCCTCTTCCTCGACAAAAACCTCTCCTGACATTTTTTTTAACTGCTTTGAGATACTTTTTAAAATAGTCGATTTACCTGCACCATTGGGACCTATCACAGTTAAAATCTCACCTTTTCTGACAGATATATTGATATTTTTTATGAGAGGATTTCTGCCATATCCAACTGATAAATCTTTTGTTTCAAGAAAAAATTCCATACAAATATATTCTAATACCCTTGCCACACATTATGCTGTGGTAAAAATCTATTATCTCATTATGATTAACACTGAGAACAAGGGTATATTTCTTTTCCTTTCTTCAATATATTTTATCATTATTACTTACAAATAGCCTCTTTAGTATATTTCATAATGATGTTTTACTAATTGCTCTCTACATATTTTATAATTATGCTTCATATGTTTCTCTGCCTTTTTATCATCATTGCTATCACAACAGGTGCTCCAAATATAGATGTAACCGAACTGATACTGAGCTCAGTCGGTGCAAATACTGTCCTTGCAATCAAATCGCAAAACAGACAGAATACTCCACCTCCGAGAAAACACCCTGGTATAATGACTCCCGGCTTTGATGTCTTAAACAAATTTCTGATAATATGAGGAACTGCGATTCCCACAAATGAAATCGGACCGGCAAATGCTGTCACTGTCGCCGATAAAATTCCCGACAAAATCACAAGTGCCGCCCTGAACAATTTTATATTGACCCCAAGACTTTTCGCCTGTGATTCTCCTAATTGGTAGGCACTTATCGGTTTTGATAAAAATACGGAAATAAAAAGACCAATTGCTACTACAATCAATATTATCTTCACATTATCCATCGTCATTCCTGAAAAACTTCCAAGTGACCAGTTATGCAGATTGACAATATTGGAATCATCTGCGAATGTGACCACAAAATCTGTTATCGCTGAACAGATATATCCAATCATCACTCCACAAATCACAAGAATCGACATTCTGTTCACTTTTCCTGATACAGCGAGAATAAATCCTATCGCAAGCATTGCACCTAAAAATGCTGCCGTTATAAGCATCCATGAATTTACGACTACTCCATGATTCAGCATCAAAATCATCACTAGCGCCACGGAAAGTTTTGCCGCATGAGAAATTCCAAGCACAAAGGGTCCTGCAATTGGATTGGAAAAAAATGTCTGCAACAAATATCCTGATATGGATAATGCTCCACCGAGCAGCATTGCCGCAAATGCTCTTGGGATTCTGATATTCCATATAATTTTACTTTGGAGGGTACTTCCTTTTCCTACTAGAACACTGATTAAATCATGGATATTAATTTTTGCACTTCCCATGTAGATATTTAATCCAAACAGCAGTATGAGTAAAATAATGAGTATGAAATACCATGCCAGTATTATTAAGCTGCTTGTTTTGTTATCTGATTTTTTTTTAATTTTATCACTCTTTTTTTCAATTGTTGTTTTTTCTTCTATTTTATCTGCATTCATTTTATCAGACTGCACCTCATTTTTTTAATACTTTTTATTATAATTTCCACAATAAGCGGGTTACTTTAATTGATATATATACTTAAAATCATATTCTTCACCCGTAATCATGTAATAAAATTCAAGTATCATATTTGAAATTCCTGTTGTCTCCTGAAACATATTTTTTTCTGTGCACCAAACATTTCCCTCACTGACTGCCTTCGAATCTTTTAATTCAGGACATTTTACAAGCAGTTCCTCTATGGTATAAATATTGCCATCTATTGAACTGCTATAGACAAGATAATCTGCGTCCATCGCTTTTTCAATAAATTCCTCCATCTGTATATTCATTGTTGACAGTGCGTTTTCATCTGTCAGATTGTCAAACAGGTATTTTCCACCTGCCATCTCAATCATCTTTGCAATATAATCCCCCGATTTTCTTACATTTACCACACCTCTGGAATTGACATAAAAATAAGCTACTGACACTTTATTATCCATATTATCTTCATTTTCGGATATATCATTTAAGCTGTTCATTTCATTTTCAAAAAATGCTTCTGCCTCTTCTTCCTTATCAAGTAAAACACCATACAACTTTACCCATTCAACTCTTCCAAGCGGGTGTGATTCTGTACTTGACTGCTCTACAATCACCGGAATACCTAGCTCTTCTATCTTTTCCTTGACTTCAGGCTTATGGTAAATCATTGTGTTTTCAACTGCCAAATCACATTCCTCTGCCAAAAGCATTTCGTAATCCGGTGCATTATATTTTCCTGCATAGATAATGTTGCCCTTTTGCATCAGCGTTTTTATCTCGTCAATGTACCAGTCGCTTTCCTTTGTACCTGTCATTTTTACAGATGCAAGTCCATCAATCGCTCTTACCAAATCCATTTGTGAGGAAGATACCATGTAAATGTTTTGCAACGGCTGTCTGATGACTGTCATTTTTTCCCCTGTATCAGGTACATCTTTTCCCTCTGGTACTACAATAAACTTTTCTCCGGTTGATAAGGTGATTACTTTATATCCATCCTGATAATAATCGACACCAAACTGTGTCGCATATTTTAGTTCCATAGAATGGTCATACACCAGCTTTTCATCAGCTCTATACTCTGAACTTCCGGTTTTGCTGCATGCCGGACATAAACATATCACTGCCATCAATAGAATCCATAAAACTTTCTTCCTGTTTCCTTTACACGTCATTATCTTTTCCTCGATTTCTATATCTTTCTCTCGATTTATGATTGTAACTATTATAAATTCAGTTTTTTATTTCATCAATATATTTTTAGAATTCCAGACAAAATAAATAAGCAGTATCATTTTTCAATTAAGAAATAACAAAAATGGTTTCACTATCGAATTTCAAATTTTCCGATGATGAAACCATTTTTTCATGAATCTACTTATTCTAACTATTGTTCGTAGTAATTCTCTTGTTACTTGATTGTTGAAGAATCGAAATTTAGTGTATACTCAATCTCATGCGGCTGACTCATGGCTGTTGTATCAGCCACAACCGGCATATTAAAATCGAATCCTGCAACCGGTATTTCAAAGGTTGAATTTCCCTCTGTATTGACCGGCTCATACTTTTCACCATCAACAATCATGTAATCATAATTAGGACTGCTAAAGATAATCGTTGCAGTGACTTTTCCTGACTCTACCTTAATTGTTGCCGGTGATTCTACACTAGCTTTGCCGGAACCACCTGCAAGTTTAACCTCTACTGTATAAGTCCCATCCTCAATTCCAAGACTTTCTGCTGTAGTGATAAGGCTTTCGGCTAATGCATCTATCGGAAGCGAATCGGCTCTGAACACAAGCACTCTGTCATACCACATTTCCTTATTCTTGCTGTATGCGGCACAGTCAATTCCTTTATCAAGCGCCTCTACAGGAATGGTAAATGTATACTCACCTGATTCATTTTCCTCATATAAAATGCAGTCTGATTCTGTAGCACCGGCAGCCTGCTCTCCTGTTCCCATATACAATTTTGTATACGCAGTTCCACTCATAATCATTGTTGCTGTCATTTTGTCATCTTCGACAACAAGTGTACAGCCTGTGACCTTAAACATGGATGAGCTCGAATCAACATTGACACTGTACTCACCATTTTTAATCTTGTCTGCACTGACCGGCACCATATCCGGATCAACTACATCGATTGCTGCAATTGTTTCATCTCCCGATGCAACTTTTCCCGACTTATCATCTTCACTGTCATTTTTTGAACCGGAACATGCACTCATTGCCAGAGAACTGATTCCTAACAGTACTGCTAATGATAATACTGCAATTCTATTTGATACATTTATTCTTTTTTGCATCTATCCATACCTCGCATACTTAAAAGGTCTTGTTATAACAAACTGTACTAATCATTTAAACTTTCAATTGCTGCCTTTGCATGTTCTACGAAGAGATCCTGAATTGCATCTAACTGTCCAAGACCTTCTACTACGCACTCAACTTCATAACCTGCATCTTCAAAAACGCTCTTCCAGCTGTCATCATCATCGCCTGCCATATCATTATTTGCATGGTCACCTGCAACGATCATCAGTGGTCTTAAAACAACTTTCTTGTAGTCACCTTTTTTGACATCTTCTAAAACATCCTCTACACTAGGTGTTGCCTCAACTGTACCTACAAAATAATTCTTATATCCTGCCTCTGTGAGTTTCTCCTGCATTTTAGCATAGATCTCATTTGAATCTGCCTCTGTACCATGTCCCATGAAACAGATAGCTGTTTCTCCATCATCATACTGCTTTGTTGCATCTACAATTGCTTCCATTACCTTTTCAAAATCTTCATCAGATGTAAGTAACGGTGCGCCAATTGCTACTTTTTCAAACGCATCTGAATATCCTGCAACTTCGTCTACAATATCATTATATTCAAGACCATTCATCAGATGTGTAGGCTGGATAACCAAATTCTTTACTCCATTGTCTACTGCACGATCAAGTGCCTCTGTCACATTATCGATTGTCACATCATCTCTTTTCTTTATATGGTCAATAATAATCTGGCTTGTAAATCCTCTTCTTACAGCATAATCATCTATATTATCTTCAAGTGCCTTTTCAATTGCACCTATTGTCAATCTTCTGCTGTCGTTAAAGCTTGTACCAAAACTTACTACTAATAATTCATTGTCACCTATCTCATCCTGATTTCTTGGGTCGTCTAATGAAGCATCACCTGTTTCATAGTTCTCATCTTCTTCCCCATCAGTTTCTTCACCTTTTGTATCTTCCTCATCAGAAGTGTTTTTATCGTCTGATTTTTCAGCCTCCTGTTTTGTTGTCTCCTTATCATCAGAACTTTTTCCGCCACATGCTGCAACTGCAACCATAACACATGCAAGTGAAACCATTAATAAAAATTTTTTTCTCATGTCTCTTTTCCTTCTTTCTTATTATTTTGGTTTTGATCAGTAACTTTTTATAGCCATTACATTTAAAAGATGTAACATCACTTGGTCTGTATAGGCACTTCTGATAGTCATCGGTCATTCTATAAGGTATGTCAAATGATGAAAAAGAACAATTTTTTTAAGAAAAAACGCCAGTTGAACTTCAACTGACGAGCATGACCAATCACCATCTGTTGCCAGACAGTTACTAACGGTACAATCAATTACTCGTGATCCGGATTTTCATCCTGTACCAACAAAATGGCAGGTTTCCTGACTTATAGATCGTTATACAAATCTGCCTTCCCAACCATCCGCATCTGGCGGAGATGCTTTGGTCAGTGGCTTAGAATGCTATACAGATTTAAAAGCACTTCGTGTTTGCTGTGCATGTCCTCACGAATGCAAGGCATTCGTGATAAGATTTGTATTCCCTAATTACAGTGACGAGTTCGTACAGGATTTACACCTGTTTCCCTTTTACCTGTTACTTCTAACAGCACCATCTGTTTTATTCAACCGAACCGTATTATAGCATTATAAATTTAAAATGGCAAGTAATCTTTATATTAATCCTTCCCAAATATGATACCATATATATACTCCATATCTATATTTCCCCTCACGATTTCTGCCAGTTTTTCATATTGCTGTTCTTTATATTCTTCCCGTGAAACAGATTTGCCATCAAATTCACACCCCTTTTTCTCATACAATTTTCTGACAATTGTCTCTGAAATTTTTTCATTGTCAAATATGCCATGTACATAGCTTCCATATACATTACCGACATTACATCCATCTATCCCAGCAACTATTCCTGTGTCTCTCACTCCATACTGACTATTTGACAAAACCTCACAAATCTCTATCATCTCTTCTTTTTCGGATATGCTTCTCCCCATATGTATCTCGTATCCGTCAATTTCTTTTCCTGCAAGTTCTAAAAAGATTCCTTCTACCTTTTTAAATTGTCCCCTGACTTTTGCCTGTCTTTTTTCCTCTTCAAAAACGGTTCTTATTGGAAGTAACTCCATTCCTCTTATTTTTTGCACACTGTCTCCCTCAAGATGTTGGTTATCCTCTATCGTCATTCCAAGTATCTGGTATCCGCCACATATACCAAAAACAGGTATATTTCTTGACACACATTGTTTGACTGCCGCTTCTAAACCGCTTTCTCGCATCCATATACAGTCGGCAATTGTATTTTTGGTTCCCGGAATGATAATCATATCCGGGGTTTTCAACTTCGACACATCACTTACATATCTCACTGATACCCCCGTATATTGACGAAACACATCAAAATCTGTGTAATTTGATATCTTTGGAAGTCGAATGACTGCAATATCTATCATTTCTGTTTCATCATTTTCAAGTTTTGATGACAGACTGTCCTCATCTTCAATATCCACATTCATATAAGGAACGACTCCTACAACCTTTTTGCCGCTTTTTTCTTCAAGAATCTGTACTCCGTCATCAAACAGCTTTCTGTCGCCTCTGAATTTATTCACCACCAGCCCTTTGATACGTTCTCTCTCATCTTCTTCCAATAGTTTTACAGTTCCTATCAGTTGGGCAAATATTCCGCCTCTGTCTATATCTCCTATTAAAATCACAGGTGCGTCAACCATTTTCGCAAGTCCCATATTGACAATATCATCCTGCTTTAAATTTAATTCAGCCGGACTTCCTGCACCCTCTATGACAATGATATCATATTCTTTGTCAAGTTTTTCATAAGCACTTAGTACCACAGGAATCAACTCTTTTTTATGCTGGAAATACTCTGTTGCTTTCATATTTCCCATAACTTTTCCATTCACTATAACTTGCGAACCAACATCAGTTGTCGGCTTTAAAAGTATGGGATTCATTGCTGCCTCCGGCACTACTCCTGCCGCCTCTGCCTGCATTACCTGTGCTCTTCCCATCTCAAGTCCACAGTCTGTGACATATGAATTAAGCGCCATATTCTGCGATTTGAACGGTGCCACTTTATAACCATCCTGTTTTAGTATTCTGCATAACGCTGCAGCAAAAATGCTTTTCCCCGCATTTGACATTGTTCCCTGTATCATTATGGATTTTGCCATGTTCATCCTCTTTTCCGGTTACTGCCCGGAGCTGACTTTACCCACATTCACACCTGACTGCTATGCAGTTTTTCCCGTACTACGTGCTAAGTATGTCCATATAGCTCCGAACAATAACCTTTTTACATCAATTTATTACTGTGTCTTATTGTATTTTCCTTTCTCTTATATTTTTTACTCAAACTTCGCACTTAAAAAAGTGCCTATGCACTTTGAAAATTCAATAATAACTGGCATAAAAATAGCATGAACTACTCTGATTTGGTATAATTGAG